>NZ_BAAHXJ010000001.1:0-34244 GCF_054656935.1 Aquifex pyrophilus
ATTTCTTTCCATTCATCTGCAGATGGAATAACATTATACTTCTCAAGTGTGTTTAATATATCTATAAAGGTGGCTTCAGTATATTCTTTACCTGTTAAATATTCATAGACCAGCGGGAAAAGTTTCTCACTTACTGAACTCTGAAGTTTTATAAATCTAAAAATAAAGGCATCAAGGAGAATTATATATTCCTTATCTTGAAGAAGTTCTTTCCTTATCCCCTTTTCTAAAATTTTCTCAACATTATACATGATGTGTTCAAGATGCCCTTTAACTTCCTTTAAAACAAGTTTTATATCCTTCAACTTAATCCTCCAAAAATCCTTAAAACTTCTCTTATATACTCCTCAACCTTTTTAAATCTCTCGGTGTATTCCCTATTAAGCTCCTCTAACTTCCTGAATTCCTCATTAAGGTCTATTTTTTCCTCTTCATCTATGGGAGAAACGTATAAGGATACGTTCAGGTTATACTCGTTCCTTTTTATCTCATCAGTATCAACTATACGGGAAAAGCCTTCTAACTCTTTAAATTCCCTGTAAGCTTCTGCAATTTTCTTAATGTTTTCGTCGGAAAGCTTGTTAAGTTTCTTCTCCTCAGGGTGAGGTATGTATTCCTTACTTGCGTTTATGAATAGCACTTTATTTTTTCTTTCTTCTGGCTTTTCCTTGTTAAGGATTATTATCACTCCGGGAGCTTGAGTGTTGTAAAAGATTTTTTCAGGCAAGAGGATAACGCAATCTATTAAATCCTTCTTTACAAAGTTTTCCCTTATGCTTTTCTCCCTTCCCCCTCTGAATAGTGCCCCGCTGTCTATAACTATGCCCGCTTTTTTCTTCGCATAGTAGTTAATAAGCTGTATCCACGCCCAGTCCGCTGATTGGTCTGTTGTGTATCCGAACTCAAAGATATCCCTATGTTTTGGGTTTTGCTTTAATGTTGTTTCGTTGTAAACCTTCTTTTGATTCCACGGAGGATTAGCGACAACTTTATCCGCTTCTCCGTCCGGGTTGTAGGTCCTTATGTATTCCTCAAATTTCGGGTTTAAAAGTGAGTCCCCTATAAACACCTTTGCGTTCTTAATGCCGTGCAGTATAAAGTTAAGCTCCGCCAGGACCGCGGTAACTTCATTCCTTTCCTGCCCTATGAGGGTTATGTTCGTGTTCTCATCCTTTTTCTTTGCATAAAGATATTGCTCTATTAGCATAGATGCGGAACCACAAGCGGGGTCTAAAATTATCTCTTCACCTTGCGGTTCTATCAGGTTGGCTATTAACCTGCTCACTTCAATAGGTGTGTAAACCTCTCCCTCCTTTGCCTTGGAAGGTGCAAAGTAATAAAGAATCCACTCGTAAGCATCTCCGAGAATGTCGTATTCAAACTCCGAAAAATCAACTCTTGAAAAGAGGTTAATGAGCCTCTTTACTATTACGCTGTTTTCTCCTTCAAATAAGGAGGGAAGCCCGGTTCTCTTTATAAGTTCATCAAGTCTGTTTAGTTTGTCCCTGTTAAGCTCAACAATTCTGTTAAGGGCATTAATAAACTCCGCAGGTTCGTTTTTTACTTCGTGCCATACTAAGAGTTTATTATTATCCGTATCGTATAAATTCAAAATTCTCGTATTCGCAATTTTGTAAAGTTTTTCTATATTAACTCCCGGTCTTTCTTCCTGAAGCTTTTTAACCTCTCGCAAATACTTATCGCTTACAGCTTTATAAAAGAGGAAAAGAAGTAAAACTTTATAATCAACCGCAGTCCTGATTATATCCGCACCTTCTTTAAGAAGATTTATGAGCTCATCTTTACCTAACTTCTCTTTTTTCAAAACAGGATTTTCTTTTAACCTGTAAATTTTCTTTCTCTTATCCTTCTCATAAGGTCTTTTTTCTAAAAGCCCTGCTTTCTCAAGCTCTGAAAGAACCTCTTTCTTGTTTGAGAACTTGACTCCTAAGCTTTTAGAAGCTTCTTCTAAAACTTTCTCAGCTTCCTCAAAAGTAAAGGGATTCGTGTTAAACTTCTCAAGTAATGCAAGGTAAGCCTTATGGAATTGTGGCTCAAGATTATTTAAGCTCATACAAAGCCTCCATTAGGTAGTTTAACTTTTCTTTAGCTACCTTTTATTATACTCCCTATTTCTGAAAAATCAATACAAATTTAAAGAACCGCTCCCACTTTTAACCTCCCTATAATCTTAAGGACATTTTCTTCGTCTTCTTCCAGAACATCAAGCTCAAGGTAGTATTGCCACTCCTTTAAAAATTCCCTAAGCTCCTCTCCCGATTTCTTCCAGCCTTCGTATAAAGCTTTTGAAAACTCCTCAAAAGAAGGGAAGACTTTTAGCACTCTCTCTTTTGCCCTCTCGGATAGCGTAGCCAGAAAGCCCGAAATTTTAGCGAGAGCTTCCTGAGCTTCTAACTTCTCCACTTCGCTTTGAAGGAGCTTCTCAAACGCAGGTTCTAACTCACTTTTCAAAAAAGAGGAGAGCAAAAAATCGTATTCTGTTTTCTGCGGAAGAAAAAAGTCGTTTTTTAGAACTCCCAGGGGACTTTGAATTTTCTGATTTTTGTCTCTCAGGATTACGGTCTCCACCGCTCTTTTGAGTGCTTTTTTCAACTCCTCGTCTCCTTTTTCCTTAAACATTTCTTTCACGTTAGCAAGAATGTATAGGGCTTCCATTAAAGATATACGGGAGAGTTTTTTCTTTTTTAGGTAAACAAGATAAGGTTTTAGCCCTTCAAAAAGCTCTAGGGCTTTTTGCTTGAACTTCTCGTAAGCGTAAGTTTTTGTTTCTTTTTTCAAGGCTTCTTTCATAACCTCTTCTATCAAAGCTATAACGGTTTGTGTATCCTCGTACTTTTCTAAAATGGCCTCTATATCTTTTTTTATAACTTCCTCAGATTTCCTGGCTTCTTCATACTCTTGCCAGAGCTTAAGGATGTAGTCTTGCTTTTTTACCGGGATGTGAATCTTTAGGTTCTTCCTGCGTGTCTTGGGGTCGTAAGCCGGAAACCTGTAATAAGTTCTTCCTTTTCTTTGATAAGTAGTTGGTTTATAAATGATTATCCGTTCCGGTATGCGTAGCTCCCTATAGATTTCGTGAAGTATTTTTTTGCTTTTCATTGGCGTCAATAACAAATATAGTGAACTTGTGTAATTGTGCAAGTAGGAATTAAGGTATCAAAGTTCACCAGAAAGTATGGTGAACTGATTTCAAGTTATTGAAAATCAGCAACTTTCAAAAGAACCTTAAAGCCTAAAGTTCACCAGAAAGTATGGTGAACTAATCTTGTCACAGCTTAAATCCCTTGATTTTCAAGGACAAAATAAAGCAAGGTATTTAGGTTTCCTAAAAGTTCACCAGAAATATATATGTTGTAGATATCCCCTAAGTTCTTTGGTTTACTCAGAAACTTCTATATTTTCTGGTGAACTATGGATGAGTACTAAAGGCTACTTATTGAAAATCAAAGGTTTCCCTTAAAAGTTCACCAGAAAGTATGGTGAACCTATAGGTTCGGAATACCGCTTGATTTTCAAGTGTTTCGCAAAAAGTTCACCAGAAAGTATGGTGAACTTTCTGAGTGTACGTAAGCCCTTTACTTTCCTGCTTTTCCGAAAGTTCACCAGAAAACATATAGGTGTCTGGTGAACCGTAATCATTCGGATTTTCATATTTGGTTGACAAAGTGAATTAGTGAAGGAAAATTATAAAAGTGATGGCACTAAAGGAAACTAAGGAATTTCTTGGCGTTAGAGATGTGTTGAAAGAATTGGAAAGTAGGGGAATTAAGATAAATCGAAGGACCTTTTACTTATGGCTGGAAAAGGGAAAGATTCCCTCTTCCTATTTTGTTAGAAGGAAGAGCTTGGATAGAGTAAGGTATTTCTTTAAGCCTGAAATTATAGATTTCCTGGAGGAGAGGCTTAGCTGATTCTGGTGAAAGCCATATTGGACTTTGCTCAGGGCTTTTCTGGTTTATCACGATGAAATGTAAAACTCCCTCTTGAATTTCCTGTATAACCGTTTTCGCACTTCAAAGAGTATTACTTCCAGGGGAAGCTCAATACCTATTCTTTTTAAAGCTCTCTGTATGAAGCGGGAAGCTCTCTTTAGGTTGACTCTGTAGCTATAAGCTCTCGCATAATACCAAGCCCTCCAAAGATAATACATAGCCATCTTGTCCAGAACCTTAATCTTCCTTCTCCTTTTTAGAACCTTCCGAATAGCCTTTTTCAGAAGCGTTGCTACCTTCTTTGAAATCCTCACTTCCGAAACTTCCCAAGGGCAGAAGTCTTTGAGAACTTTCTTGAGCCTTATTCCCTTTCCCCTTGAGGGCTTTTCAAAAGAAGGAGTTATTCCCTGAATTTTCTTGAACCTCACCTTGTCAAGGTCTTGTTTTGAAACTCTGAAAGAGGTTTTCTTTCTGAGGATTTCCTCTGCCTTTTTCCAGCTTCCCGACACAAAGTATGCAAGGGCTATAAGGTATTCTTTCGTGAGTCTTCTTACCACTTTCCTTAAAGTGCTTTTCGTAGCTTTTTTCTCTATCTCCCTTGCAAGGTCAAGTGCGTAAGCGTCCCAGAAAAAGTATTGCGTGAGGTATCGTGTTCTCATTTCCCTTTTTCTAATAGTTTATCTCGCTTTCCGAAAATTTATCAGGTTAACGATCTTTTTCTTATAGCTCGAACTTAATTTCCTCTTCCTCTTCGTCGTCATAACCTAAAAATCCTTCGTTCGGATTAGCCTTTTGAAGCTTTGCTTTTTCCTCGTTCGTCTTTCCGAGAAGAAGGTCTATAAGGCCGCTCTTCTTTGCTTCTATCAGAGCCCTTGAGATTACGAAGCCCTTTAGTCTCGGGGGAACTTCCTTGATGATTTCGTAAGCTTCTTCGGTAAGGTGAACTGTTATCTTTTTTCGCATGAGCATATTTTAACATAACAACACTTCTGATTAAGTAAAAAGAATTCTTAATACTATTTGATACTTCATCTGGTATCCGAGCGAAGTATATAGACGTAATACGATGTGTTTTAGCGTATTGATACGTAAGCCGAAGATTTGCATTTTTGCAAAAGTTTATTGAATTTTGGTGCATTGTTCTATAGAACAATGCACCTCTTCAGGTTTTCTAATCCCTGAAAATCAAAGGGAAAGATTATATGACTTTTGTCAGGTCGTTGTTCTATAGAACATTGCACCAAAAATGAAAAATCGGGTCGTTGTTCTATAGAAAAATGAACCAAATTATTCCTCTGGAAATCAAGGAGTAGAATGAGGTCAGAATTTTTTGGTGCATTGTCCTATAGAACAATGCACCGAGTGTGGAAAAATGAAATTTGTCCGTGAACGTAGTTATTATAGTATTCCCCTCATTGGGTCATTGTTCTATAGAACATTGCACCACTTCGTCGTAAAAAAGTCAGCAAAAAAGAAAAAGGGAGTGAAAAATCATAAATCGGAAACAAACGGGAGAGGAAGTCAGGGGTGAGCCGTTTGTAGGTGTTTCTGTTCCTGTTTTTGTTCTTGTTTTGTCTGTTGTTAAGGTTCAAAAGCCGACATGTTAATTTAATGAACCCGGTCAGAAATTAGCGGTCCATAGGGAATCTCGGGGAATTTTGTTTATGCTCATGTAATCATTTGCCCGCTATTGCTAAGGTTAAGTGTTTAATTGTAATTGTTGAAAAATAAGAACACATTTTATAGTTTTCAATTCGGAAAAAAATTATTAGATTTAAAATGTATGGAGGGAAAATTTAAAACTCCGTTTCTATGGAACGAGTTTAAGCTCAGAAATTCAAGAATTTCTCTCGTGGATGAGCCAATCAGAGCGGTTAAAATTGAAAGAAAAGACGGAGTTTACCTTATACCTTTAGAAGAATTCGTGAAGAATAAGAAGCTATTGGAAGGACTTTCGGAGGAAGAAAAGAAATTTCTCAAACGTCTAAAAAATGTTTTAAAAATCTGAAAGTTATTTACAACTGAATTTCAAAAAAATATCGTGTTTCTTCCTGATGAAACTTCATTTGAGGTTGTACTTTAGTATTCTTTACTTGTGAACCTCGCCTTCCTTACGGAAGGAGACTTAGGGCGTAAATTAAGTTAAAAGCTATTCGGTTGTGACTTTCCCCCTTATATCTGATTATGGAGCTTACTGCTTTATCGTGTTTCTCTTCCTATCGGTTTTTCCAATAGCTTTGTTAGATATTAACATAACAGAATTTATGTTATCTACTTTATCAGTCCCTCTTCTTTCAACCACTTCAGGACTTTTTCTTCTTCTACTCCTAACACTTCCGCTATTTGTTCAGGTTGAAGTTTCAACTTCTTGTAGAGGTTTATTGCGTCTTCTCTTTTTGCTTCTTCTTTTCCTTTTTCCAGTCCCATTTCTAATCCTTCCTTCAGTCCCTTTTTGAGTCCTTTTTCCAGTCCTTCTTTGTAAAGCGGGTCTTTCTCAAGGTCAATAGTAATAGGCATGTGGACCTCCTTTTTGAGCTCTACTAACAAATTTAGCCTCTTTGGTCTTAAGTGAGCAAGGTGAAAGAACATCTCAAGGTATCTCTCCCTTTTATCCTTTGGAAGTCTTGAAAACCTCAAAAGGATTTCCTTAAGAACTTCCTTTTCCTTAGGTATCCTGCAGAGAATCGCTATTATCCAGTCCGATGGTTCGGGGCTTTCCAGAAAAGGTGTGCAGTCAAGAGTGTTAAGGTCTATGAGCTTATAACTGAACCTGAAGTTTCCGAGGGAAACGGAGTCCTTCATTCTTCTTAAGGGAGCTTCTCCCACGTAGATGACAGCTTGCTTTGGTATTTTCTTGTAGTTTTCGTAGATGAGAAGGAAGTAGTAAGCCATTCTCAAGTGCATACCTGGGTCGTCCGTTGACTGAATTTCAAGGTGGTAAATTTCGTTTTGAAATTCAACGACAAGGTCAGCCTCTCTTTCAAAGAGTTTGGGAAGCTTAACGTCAAGTAGCTTAGCCTCTTGAGTGTCAATAGAGGTTCCGAATGCTATTCTGAAAAGGGCAGGCGGAAGCTCCTTAAAGAGTTTCCTTAATGGTATATCGTATTTCTTGGTCATAGGGCTATTTTAGGTAAAGTTTCTTAATAAAGCGAGCGTCCAAACTTGATATTCTGTTCCTTACTTTGCGGGTTTCTCCTCTATGATTTTCAAGCTTAAACTTAATACCTTTATGAAATTACGATTTCAACATTTCAAGATACTTTGAAATCTAGAAGGTGTAGTAATAAGATGGTTGTAAATCAATAAGTTTATGCGTGTGAAATAAAGGTCTTTGGGGACTACCGAAGATTTTCCGAAATAAACTTCACTTGACGCACTTGAGATTTTTAAGTAAAATCATACTTAGCCCTACAAAATCAGGCTTCTTGTCAACTGAATACGGATTCACTCTCGCGGGGTTTTATCTTTACTTAGTGGAATTTAAACCCTCTTGAAGACTTTGCAACCTTTCAATCATGTTTCTGTTTTATCTTTACTTAGTGGAATTTAAACTCAGGATACAAAATTATTATCAGAATATTTCCATCCTAGTTTTATCTTTACTTAGTGGAATTTAAACAACGACTGGGATAAAGAGCGTGCTATAAAAAAGGTAGTTTTATCTATACTTAGTGGGATGTTAAAGTCTAAAATGTGTATATATTTTCTTCTCAATAATGACGTTCTAATCCCCTTGACACATTTAAAAATGTGTATAAAATCATGCGTATGAAAGTGCGTAAGAACTTTACACTTTCAAAGAAAGCGGAAGAATACCTCAAGATGCTCGCAAAGGAAAAGAAAAAATCCCAGAGTGAGGTCTTAGAGGAATTAATAGAAAAAGAAGCAATAGAATACGAAAAGAAAAAGAAATTGGAAGCTTTTGAAGAACTATTAAAAAGTGTAAAACATTACAGCGGTAAGATAGTAGACAAAACTATGCAACAGATAAAAGAGGAAAGAAGTCATTGCCACATTAAACTTCTTTTAGGATTAATTTAAGGTTGCTTGGATTTATTTAGAAGTTTTTCTTGCCTATTGATAATCCAAACGATTAAAAGCCCTATCATCAATATCCCTAAGCCTGTGAGAAAAAATCCTATCGTGTAGTCATTCATCTTCACTTCCCTTGTTAATAAAAATAAGCTCCTAATAACGTAAAGAAGGCACACCAGAAACCGAAAGCAATAATCAGATTTGTTAGAGAAACTTTTCCTCTCTGGAATAAGGGGGTATTTTTGTAAGGGTTTATTTTGCATATCTTATAAAAACGGAGGAGGAAAATGATTGACTTGATTGTTGCATTATCCATCATCGCTTTAGGTTTGCTTACTCTTGTTGTTTTGAATGAATACGTGGAAAGAAAGAGAAAAAAAGAAAAATCCGTTTAAAAATCTTCCCCATCTATAATTCCCCTTCATTCAAGTATTTCCCGTAAGTTCCGCTAAGCGGAACTTTACGTATTCCTGAAACTTTTACTTCAAGCCTGAGGTAGTGGATTACCTGGTGGAATAATTAAACAAGTCGAGGTTGTAAACCTCGGTTTACAACTTCCTTCCGCTTGAAATCTACAAACGCTCTTAACACGATTAGCTGAAAAACCACATAACACTTTAACTTTAGAGAAGGTGAATGAAAGTGCTTGAAAAAATCGTGAAGTGTTCTGTTTCAACTTTTTCGCTAACGAGGGCGTTTTCAAGTACAACCTGAATGTAATGAGGCTTGCTTTTGTAGAAAAAACGAAAGTCAAGCAGGTAGGAAATGAGGTGGGCAACCTGCCAGAAAAGGAGTGGAAATTTTTTATCGTCTCTTGCCTTCATCTTTATCTCTTCAAGTGCAACTTTTTTGAGGTTTCTTGTTTCTTCGGGGAGCGGTTCGTTCAGGGGAACGAGTTCGTTCTTGCTGATGAACATGTCAAGGTGTCCCGGGAATTGAGGTTCTTCCGTGAGTCCGAAAACTGGTTTTTTTGCCTTCAGGGACTCTCCCCAGTCGTACCAGAGCGTATAAACGTTTCCGAGAACTTTAACGAAATAAACGCTTTCGTCAAAGAGCCAGTTTTTCAGGGGCTTGAAGAATTACTTTCTTACGATGTTTACATGCATATTTTTAATATTATTTTTTTAGCTCCTTGAAGGTATTCTCTATGTTTTTTACCTGCGCCAAGAATTCTTCTTCGGATTTGAATAGGGCGTTAAGAGCAAGTCTTTCAAAAATTGACTCGTGCTTTTGAAGAACTTCTTCGTATTTTTCGTAAAGCTCAAGGAGAGCTTTTAGCTTGTTGGAATATCCTTCTCCGAAAACCGCGTCAAGTTCTTCCGCATTTTTTATTACAACTCTTCCGTTTTCGTCCTTCGTAATTTCTACCATAAGGTTAATTATAGGTTTTCATTGTATTTAAACGAAGTATACTAAATCTTGGAGGAGGGGCGTAGTGGAAGTTTTGACGAGCAACCAAATATTTCCAAAAATAGAAGAAATAGTTTCTTCTGCACAAAAGGACGTTAAAATAGCCTCGGCATGGATTAAAGGCACTCACTTTGAAAAGCTTATTGAAATACTCAAAACTAAAAAAGACGTAAATCTTGAAGTTATACTGAGGGCATCCGAGTTCCAGGACCTACTTATAACGGATGACAGAATATTTAAAAAAATTAAAGAAGTTAATGGAAAAGTTTATCTATCAAATAGGCTTCACGCGAAATTTATCATTGTTGATAACAGTATGGTAATCGTAGGTTCGGCAAATTTAACTGATGCTGGACTTTCAGACGTTTCAAGCGGTAACATTGAAGCCGGAGTTTTTTACACAGTTGACGATGATGAGAAAAAAGTAAAAGAAATTGTCGATTACTTCGAAGATATAAAAAAGAACTTTGCAAACGAATTTGGAGAAGACTTAATCGGCTTCGCTTTGAATCCTGTAAAGCCTCAATCTTTTGAGTTTATAGTCATTAAAGATGAAGTAAACCTTCAATCTTATGTAGAAGTGAGATTAAAAGAGGAGACTTTATTTGCAAGAGTAACAAGCATTTACGCTTACGACATGGGATTTTTTGCAAATCCTTTTACTTCTTATGAATCCAAAATATTTGCTCCCATTGAGGACTTCAAGAAAATATTCTCGGACGGAAAAGATGAGGATTGGAAAAAAGCGGCAGCTTATGCATACATAAACGGTAACGGGAACAGAGTAAAGATAGCTGTTGCGGACGTTGTAGGAGTTGTAAAAGACGGAAAACTTGATATGGTTAAAAAGCCCTTTAATGTAGGAGAAGCTGTATACAGGGCTTCTAAGGAAACACTGAAAGATTTAATGAAAAAGAACTTTTCAGGAAGAAACATGGATATGCCCGTCAGGATAGGAAAATTGCAAGATACAGATATAGATGCCTTTGTGGATGCAGGGGAGATAGTAAATAAACACATGCTAGTCATAGGAACAACGGGCTCGGGCAAAAGCTACTTTGTAAAGAAATTTTTATGCGATTTAATTAAACAGAATTACAATGTTCAAATTTTCATATTTGATCCTCACGGGGAGTATTACGAGGAGCTTAAGAAGTGCATTGAAGAGGAAAAAATAGAAAACATAGTTTTTGACGATACGCTACTTCCCGTGTATCCCGAGGAATTAGAGGAGTTAATAAAGAATGCGGGATACGGATATCTGGTTAGCGGAAATTCGGGTGATGCGAGGAATAATAAGGACATAATAAGAAAACACGTGAAACCTTCTATAAGGCTTACGAAACTGGGGGCGAGAGATATTCTTTCCATTCTAAAGGAATTAAGAGGTAACGGGAATGAAGACCTGATAAACAGCTTAAAGGAAATTTACGGAGAAGGAACGCTAAAAAATCAGTCTGAAACTATAAAAAACATAGAAAGAGGCGTGGCCTCGGATAAAAATGTAGTGATACTTGATTTCAGAAATGTGACGAATAGCGAAACAAGAGTAAACATAGCGGGATTGATAATGCAGGAGCTTTTCAATCAAAACAAGCAAAATCCGGACAGGAAAAGGCTGATAGTTTTAGAAGAAGCCCATAACTTTGCTCCTGAAAAAGGATACGGGGATGTATCGGCAGGTAAGGACAACCTTGCCCTTACCATGGCCAGGAAAATCGCATCGGAAGGAAGAAAGTTCAATCTTGGATTAATCACCATAACTCAAAGACCAGCTCAGGTGAGCAAATACGTCTTATCCCAGATGAATACTCAAGCCATGTTCAGAACCATTAACAACGCTGACATAGAGACTATATCTACTTACGTGGAATATACGGGTAAGGATATAATTGATACACTTCCTTCCCTTCCGACAGGAAAGGGAATAATAAGCGGAATGGGTGTTCCTTTTCCGGAAGTAGTGAGCGTGGAGTGAGAAATAATTTACTTTCCGAGAACTCTTTTTATAAGAGAGCCTATTCCGGGGAGCTTTGTATTTTCAACTCCGATCTCTTCAAGAAACTCCTTCTTTAAAAGCAGATACTCCTCTTTATTTGTTCCTCCGTTATCGAAGCTCTCGAGTGGAACAAGGCTCCCGACATTTTCTTTTTTTACCCTGAAACAATCAACTATTTTTTTCGAGTCCATTTTATGAGGTGCCTTTGTTTCTTCAAAAATTCCCAGAGAAGAGAGGTAAAGCTTTCTCCATTCGCGACGAAGGTCCTCTATGTAGTCTCCGCAGTACCTTTCCGGAACAGGAACACCTTCGTTTAAAAGGAATTCCCTTGCAAATCTGAGCGGGTCCGAAGGATTGGGATAAATATCTTTCATTTTTTCATTTGCATAGCGAAGAAACTTAACGAATAGATCTTCCGTTACCGAAGTAAGGGCATTTGTAATACCTTTTCCACCCTTTCTGGTTTGTACAGGATACCTGAAGGGCAAAAAACAGGCTCTTCTAAGTATCTGTCTTGCACCTATAAAATGGTCCAGGTTGCTCGTAAGAATTGCGGTTCCCTTTACCTCAGGAGAATCCCCGAGATACTTAAGTCTGTCCCCTAATGTATGGAAATCCGTTAGATGTCTGGGTGTCACTTCGTCAATGAGAAGGGGAGACAGGTCTCCGGACATAGCACAATGTTCAAGAAAAGGAGCTTTACTGCGCCCGTGTTCAGGTATGTCCTTATAGTGAAGGGGCTTTCTGCCGATAAGTTTCCCGATAAGCTGTAATGTTGTTGTTTTGCCCGCTCCGGCCGTTCCCAGAAGTAGAGCAAATACGGGAAAGCTGTTTATATCTACGCTTTCCTCAAGAGCCCTTTTTCTCAATAAGTGCATTATCGGAGATGCAAAGGCAAAACATACTGCTTCCCCGATTAACTTTGGATGGTCTTCGCTTGCTTCCAGAGATCTTTCTACAATTTGCTTTATGGCCTTTACGGTTTCACGTGCTGCTACGGGGGATAAGGGATAAGTATTTACATCAATATCTTTGTAAACAAATCCATATTCTTTTTCCAGTACCAGGAGCTTATTTTCTCTTTCCTTTCCCCTTATCGGTTCTATTAACTTACTTATCCTTTCCGGGTTATTTTGACGTGCTATGATTTCCTTTTTTCGGGAATGAAGTTCAGTAATTAAATTTTCGTGCTTTTTCTTATTGATAACATCGTATCTGTAGTGTGTTATTTCCTTCTTATCAAGGCTTAGTGCTATTTCTGCAAGCACGTTCGTATTTACAAGGTCAACCAGCTTCTTTAATTCCTCCCTCGGCAAATGAAGTTTTGCAGGTTTTCCCTTTTCATCGATAACTATATCTTTTATTTTGGAAATACCTATCTTTTCTGCATTTTTTCTTATTTTCTCACTATCTACTATTTTTTTAGCTTTCTTTTTAATAGTTTCATACTTCTCTTCAAAAGCACGGATTATGTCCTCGTCATCGGAGTAAGCAAATGTTTCATCCTGCGGACCTTCCCATGCTACGCGGGAAATATTTGCACTGCCGAAAATAACTCTCTTTTTTCCATCGGGAGAATAGAGAAGGTAGATCTTGTCGTGGCAATCAGGGACTCTGTAAACAACAATTTCTTTCCCTTCAACAATCAGGGAAGGTAGATCTTTTTCAGCGGTTTCTATTAATGTTTCTAAATCAACGCCCACTATTTCACCCGTTCCTATCAATATTTCTATTTCCTTTATTTCTTTCAGTACATCTTTCAAACCCTTAAGGGAAGAGGAAAAAGTAATCGCCTTCAGTTGTGTAAAACCGCGAAGTAAATCTGTTGGTACAAGCCAAATTATCTCACATCCTTTCGAAGATATATTCAAGCACATCTTTTCTCTTTTATTTCTGTCTTCCTTCTTTCCATTAAACGAAGAGTATTCAAATAGATCCATTGAGTATAAAATTTAGTCGAGAAAAAACAGGAAAAAAGTTTTGTGAAAAAAAAGCTCTCAAGAAAATACAGGGGACGGAAGTCATCTACGTATTTACATCTTATTCGCCTCCTTTGTAAGTATTTCGAGAATTACATCTTTGAGGGGTTTTCCTTCTTGTATAGCTTTCATTTTCAGTTTCATCCATAAATCGTAGGGAAGCTCTATAAGAAACTTCTTTACCTTAGGAACTTCCTTTCCCTGCTGATTTTCTTTATCTTCTGCTTTTGCAGTTTTTATAAACTCATCTGCATCTTTTAAAGGCTTCCTTGGTATGCCCATATCCAAACCTCCTAACTTAGCTTACTATAATTAGTAAGTTAACTTAACTTAATTAACTAAACAATTTTTCTTTGATTTCTTCATAAAGGGCTTTCATTTCTTTCTTTGCTTTTTCATCATCCATTTCAAGAACGCTTTTACCTTCCTTTATTGAATTTCTGAATACCACTCTAGAAAAAAGTCTTGTCCTTAATACTTCTACTTCATACTGCCTTGCAAGTTCTTCAAGTGTTTCCTCTGCTTCCCTGACTATTTTAGCCCGTATAACCTGGTTAATAAGAAGGTAGGCTGGAATATCCGTGAAGGCTCTCGCATCCTTCAGAACTTTTAATGTATCTTCCGTAGCCCATATATCGTAAACGCTCGGAAGCGTAGGAATGATTAGGATTCCGTGCGATGCAGCCATTATAGCGCTTCTAAAAACGGCACTATCCCTTCCACCTGTATCAATAATCACAATGTCAAAGTTTTTAAAATTACCTATATCTTTGTGTATAGTCGGTTTAGTAATAGCTATAGCACTGATATCATCCTTCTCCCTCATAGCACGGAAACTCAGTGAACTTTCCTGAGTATCCGCATCTACGAGCAGAACTTTTTCTCCTTCAAGGGCAAAGGCAACGGCAAGGTTACACGCAATTGTACTTTTTCCCACTCCTCCCTTTTGATTAGCTACAACAACTACTTTCATGGCTTACCCCCATAATCTTAATATTATCAACTAAGTAAACAAAAGTAAAAAAGCATACTTAATTTGCTTTACTTATTAAGCTTATAATCCTTAATTAACTAACTTTACTTATTATGCTTATTAGGGCTGTGCACCTCATAACAACTTTTCGGGCTCAAAATAAATGTCTTCAAACTCCTGATAGGCAAACAGGAAAGCTATAAAGTCACTTATGTTCCTTATCCTGAAAACTCCCCTCTTTATCTCCTCGTAAACTCTTCTTGCCTCTTTGTACCAGTCAACCTCTTTGTGGAGAGGAATTTCTTTTTTGAAAAACTCCTTGAAGTCCATCTTTTGAGGTTTTACAACTCTTGAACCTTTAGGTCTTCCCACAGAAGGAGAGTAGTCATAGAGCCACTCAAGAAAGTCCGCTTCTTCCTCTGCTTCTTTTACGACTTCCTTTACCTCTTCAATCGTTATCCTCTTTCTTTCCCTTTTTGGCTCGGGAAAGAGATACCTGAGCTTTAGCTTTAAGAGTTTTGTGGCCACCAGAAGAAATACTCCCGCCTCTAAGAAGAGTTCTCTTTCTTCCAGCTCCTTCGCTTTTTCTTCAAAAATCTTTATGATGTGCTCAAGGTCCACTTCAAAGGGATTTACATTTCCCTTTTCAATTTCCGCAAGGACGAGCTCGTATGGAGAAAAAGCTAAGGCCCCTTTCATCTCAGAAACTTCCTCAGCTTCGCAGGAGAGATTATCCTTATACCTTCTATTTCTTTTAACGAAAGCAGGTCCTTATCTCCGCTGACCACAAAATCCGCTCTTCCCGACACCGCACACTCCAGGAACTTAACGTCATCCCTGTCCCTGCATACCTCTTCTTCCAACCTGAACTTAACCTCAACCGTTTCCGAGTAAGGCAGGATTTCAACGTAGAGAAGAAAGTCTATCTCCTCTTCTTCAAGAGAAAATTTGGGGTAGTGAAGAACCTTCACGAGCTCTTCAAGGGTTTCTTCCGAAAAGAGAAGCTTCAGCTTTCCTTCCTTCCAGGCTTTCCGTATAAACTCAAGCTTTCCCCCGAACAGAAGAACCGAGAGAATTACGTTTGTGTCCAGAACTACTCTCAGCTTTCTCTTGCCCACTTCACCGCTTCCTCAATGTCCCTTTCCGTCAGTCCCGCAATCTTTATCTTTTTTCTTATTTTCTCAAGGGTTATGTTTGAGGGTATCGTCTTGACGGGAATTAGAACAATCCTGCCTTTTTCAACTCTTACCTCAAAGTACTCCGCCTCGGGGAAATTTTTGAGAACCTCCTTCGGAAGAGTTATCTGGTTTTTGGATGTCTTCTTCACGAGCATTGTCTTACCTCCTTACTTTCTAAAAGTAAGGAAAGATTACTTTACGTCAAGGAATGTGAGAAAAGAATTTCCCTAAGAAATTCATTAAAATTTTTCTTATGGCTAGGAAAAGAGGAAGAAATTTTAAGAAAATCAGTGTTTCTTTGCCGAGAAGCACTTATTACATACTCCTCGGAATTGCTCAGGGAGATGAGAAAAAGTTAAACAAGCTTTTAAGAGGGATAATAGAGGATAAGTTCAGGGAATCTACAATTGAGGAGCTTCAAATGTACGTGGCAAAGCCCGAAAAAGAGGAAGAAGAAATGAAGACGGAAGAAGTAAAGGAAGAGGAAAAGGCATCAGAAGCACATGTCGTTAGTTCTTGAAAAACTCACTTTATAATCCTTATCTTCGGTTTTTTCTTCTTGCTTAAAACCTTAAAACTACTATCAGTTGTGTAAAATACATCCACATCACTTACGGAAGTGTAAATTATTGCATCAAAAGCAGGCAGACCTGTTCCGTAGCTTACGGAAGCTCCTCTCTCTACTACATCTAAATCCACGGATACTATTTCGCAGTTTAACGCTATAGCTTCTTTGATATCTTCCCAGACTTCTGATTTTCCGAGCTTTAAAAGTATTCTTTTGAGTTCAAAGAGAACAAGTGCGGATGTTTTTGCCTTTAATTGACCTTCCGTTATCTTTTCCCAGACTTCAGCTACTTCTTCATTTCCTTCTAAGAGTTTAATAAAAAAGCCAGTATCCAGCCCTACAAGAACCATGTTTACCTTTATTCATTTCTTATTCTCTTTAACTCCTCAAAGGCTTTTTCTACTTCTTGCTTATTCAGTTTAATCTTTAGAAGCTTTTTACCTGCTTCTTTCTTCCTTCTCTTGATTACGTACTCCTCAAGGGACTTTGCTATAAATTTTGAAAGACTAAGCCCTTCTTTTCTTGCAAGGCTTTTCAACTCCTCAACAAGCTCCTTATCCAAGGAAATTGTAACTCTCTGAACCATAAGTTTTATGTTATGTAATGCATAACATAAATCAAGTTCACAATTTCTCCAAAATAACTTCCATCTGCTTTTCCTTTTCGGCTTCCATGTAGATATCCATGGTCGTTGAAATCCTTGAGTGCCCCGCCCACTCGGATATGAGGTTCACGGGAAAACCTTTAGTTGCAAGCTTCGTTATGTATGTATTCCTGAACCTGTGTGCATTTACTTCAATCTCATATCCCCTCTCCCGAAGTTCCTTCTTCAGCTTCCAGTAAAACCATTTAGCTGTTCTATCCGTCAAGGTAAAGGTCTTCACGTTCTTTGGATACTTAACCGAGTAGGTAAAGAAAAGGTCATCGGGCTTGAGCCTTTTTAGCTTCTCCTCAAAAATCTTTTTCCACTCAGGTTTAAAGAAGTAAATAAGAGCTTTCCTCTCTTTTGAAAACTTCCCCTCTCTTACCTTTACAAACCACACTTCCTTCTCCTTTCCTTCTTCCGTGAGAATTCGCTTTACCTCAAAGTCCTTCTTCCTTACCTTTACCGCTTCCGAAATTCTCAGTCCCGAACAAAGAAGAAATATCGTGAGAACGTAGTAAATGGGATGCTTTGCAGACACTCCTTCCACAGCTCCCCGAATGGCAGAAAGAATTAGGTTTATCTCCTCGTCCGAGAAATACTTCTTTTTTGCCTTCAGGGCTTCCTGAGCTTTCTTTGACTGAAAGAGTTTTCTAAGAGCTTTTTGGTCAAACTCAATCTCTATTCCTTGCTCCCCCAACCATTCGTAAAAAAGCCTCACTTCCTTGAAAACGTCTCTAATCGTGGTGTCTTTGAGTTTCTTTCCCTTCAGGTATTCGTAGAAGGAGAAGATTTCCCTTCGGGAAAAAGAAGGAAGGTCGTCCGAATACTCAAGAAGATGCCTGAGAAGATACGATTTCTTCTCAACGGTTTTTTTGTCCCTTGCTTTTCTGAGCTCAGAAATATAAGAGTCTATTAAGTGTTCCATTACATTTAATTATTATTTAAAAAAAAGCCCCCACCTCCCGGAGGGCTTACCTTCTTGCCAGGAGCTCCTCGTATTCCTTTTTTATAGGATTAATCCTGTTGAAAGCTTCTACCGCTTTTTTCAGCCTCTCCCCGTCTCCCGTTTTTTCTACGCTCTTTAGAGCCTTGAAACCTACCGAAAGGTGAATTTCCCTCACAAGGTCAGCGTAAGAGCCTGCAACTTCAAGGTTCTCTTCCTTTATAACTCTTCCGCTTTTTTTGTCAACGTAGTAGAGCTTTCCTCTTAGCTTTTCTCCCGCAAGAAGTTTTTGTGCAAGACTTTCCCCGTAGCCCGTTTCCCGAAACTGAATTACTATCGTGTTTTCGGGACAGTTATCTTGGCAAACCTCAAGGTTTAGCCCCGCAACCTCAAGGTCCTTCTTTATCAACCACCTGACGTTGTCTTCAAAAGCTCTCTTTAGCTCATCTGCATTTTCTACTTCCCTCGGATTTAGAAAAGCTTCAAACTTGACAGCCTCGTAATTCTCAAACACAGGTTCAGATTGCCTGATTTGTTTTGCCATCTTCAATCCCTGATAGCTCTGGTACCCACCTTTCACCAGCATAAAAGTGCTAGAAACCGCACCTACCGCTTCAGAAGTTCGCCCGCAGGAAATCAGAAAAGCTCCCAGAACACAAACTCCTATCAAGCCCTTCCGCATCTTCCCGCCTCCTTTTTTTTCTAATTTTACTTTGAGGAGTTCTTTTTGAGCCCGGAACGTATTATTAAATCCTATGGGGATTAAGCTTACGGAAGAGCAAAAGGACATCATCAAATCCTTTCGTGAAACTCAAAAGATGAAAGTAAATGCCTACGCGGGAACGGGAAAAACCACAACCCTTAGGGCTCTTGCGGAAGTCTTTTCCAGAAAGAGATTTTTGGTTCTTACCTTCAATCGCTCAATCGCTCAGGAGCTAAAAGCAAAAATGCCCAAAAACTGCATAGTGATGACCATTCATTCCCTTGCCTTTTCCTTCCTCCCCGATAAATTGAAAAAAAGGCTCGTTAACAGAAAAATTTTCGTTGATGAACTTATAAATCTTCTTGGAATTGAACCTCTCAAGGCTAACTTCGTAAAAGACGCCTTTGAAGCCTTTTGCAATTCCGTTTATCTCAAAGTTTCTCCTCAGAACCTGAAGAAAATCATCTTTTCCAATCACGAGCTTAAAAAGAAGTTTTTCGCAACTTACGAGCTTTTCTCTCTCAAGGGAGAAGAGAGAAAGAAAAAAACGGAAGAAGCCCTTTCCCATCTCGCAGATACCTTAGAATACGTGTTTTTTGCGATTTCCAGAGAAAAGCTCCCCATAACTCACGATTACTACCTGAAACTTTTCCAGCAAAACCTTGACAGGTTTTCCGAATTCTTCAAGCAGTTTGACGCTCTCCTCGTTGACGAAGGACAGGACGTTAACGGAGTTCAGGAATTCGTTCTCACCAACGCCCCCGTTCCTCAAAAGCTCATAGTGGGAGACAGGCATCAACAAATATATTCCTGGAGAGGGGCAATCAACACTCTCGCAAGACTGAAAGACTGGGAGGAGAAATCTCTTACCGTTTCCTTCAGGTTTGAAAACGATGAAATAGTCAACGGAGCTAACCTGTTTTTGAAAAACTGGAAAAACGATAAAAACACGATTAAAGCGGTCAAAACGGGAAGAACAAACGGACTCTTTGCTTACGTCACGAGAACCAACGCAAGGCTCGTTGAACTTCTTGCAAAGATAAAAGAGCCGGTTTTCTTTGCAAGAGAGCTTGACGAGATTTTCAGAAGCGTAAGGGAAGCAGAAAGGTTGCTCAAGTTCTACTACTTTCCGAACGAAAAGTGGCTCTACGGAATTCCTAACTACCTTAAGAAAATCACGATGGAAGCAAGAGATAAGGCGAGAAGCCTTGAAGAGTTCATGCTTCACTTTGCAGAAGCTGGAGAAGTTGAATACTACCACGCCCTTCAAATTGCAGACGAGTACGATATAGAAACTCTCTACGAAAAAGCCAGAAAGCTTCTTTCTCCCGAAGCAAAAATCGTTCTCACGACCGCTCACTCCTCAAAGGGACTTGAATTTGAAAGAGTACACTTTACAAGCGATTTTCCCGACCTGATGAAAGAGGTAGTGAGCTTCATAGAAGAAAACGTCTGTGAGCTAACTGAAGTTAACGAAGAGGTAGCCAGGAAAGTAGTTAAAGGCATTCAGGAAAACGAAGAAGAATTCGGGGAAATCATTGACGAGATAAACCTTCAATACGTTGCCCTGACAAGAGTAATAAAGAGAGGTGAAGGTCCCGGTTACTTCAGAATTCAAAAAAACCTTGAAAAACAGCTCACTCCCGAAGCAGTCATGGAAGCGGTCAGGAAGGAGCTAAAGATAAGGGAAAAAGCTAAAAACCTGTGGGCTGAAGTTTCGGATAACGATGAACCAGATTGGGAAAAGCTTGACGGAGAATTTGACTTTTAGCTCTTCAGCCTTCCGATAATTAAAAAAGGAGGGTAACTATGGATTACAGCAAGAAGATTTTAGACCCGAACGGAGCACTTCTCCTCGTTCCCTCTTTTGACATAGTGAAAGAAGAGGGAAGAGTTTACGTTATGTTTCCGACAAGCGCTCCCCTTTTCTTTGAAAACAGAATGGAGATTGTCGTTTGGGGAGTAAAGTGTCCTGAGCTAAAGAACGTGTCAGTTGAGGAGTATGATAGAGAGTTTATAAATCCTATGCTAAGAGGTTTAATAGCGGAATTCATACTCGTTATGCACTCTCTCGGTATCAAGGACAGGGAAAGCATAATTGATAACTGGGACGTTTTCGCTCACAAGACTCGCTGGTTTGAGTTCTGGAAAAGGATAATTGCACTAAAGGGAACTGAGAAGATGAGAGAATGGTGGGAAAAGGTTAAGGGGGAATTTGAAAGACTTGAATACGCAAAGAGAGACGAACTCAGGATGGGGAACGTAAAAGTCGGAGACCTAATTTACAACACTGTGGAAGAGAAAAAGGTTGACGAATTGTTCAGAGTGATGCAGGGAGCATCGGAAGGAAGAGTTCACTATGGAGCGAAACTCCTCGTGGGAGAACACTTAGCTGACTCCTATGCAAAAGAGCTTTTGTCCTTAGCTGAGGAGTTTTTAAAAGAAGTTGCGGGAGCAGGAATTGAATTGAGCGTTTGAATGTTGAAAAAACGCTCAAGAAAGTAGGGAAGCATTTTCTAACAATAGAAAGTGAAGATGAGTGATTATACATTGGGACTCGTTTTTGTAGGTTTGGGAGTTCTGATTATCGGTCTTTTGATTGCGTGGATTGTTAACGTACAGGAAAGAAAACTGGAAAAACGAAATTAGCAAGTTGCGAGAAAATTAATTAAGAAGGGGGAAGAAGATGGGAGTGTTTGAGCTTTTAGGTTTCTTCTTCTTTCTCTTCATTCTCGGTTACATCTTTTACGCTTCCGGAAGAATGACACTTCACTTCTTTTGGGAAATCAAGAGAGTGTTCGGAAGCTGGTTCATATTTCCGACGATAGTCATTCCTGCGGTTCTTTCCGTTTTCCTGACTTCCCTTGAGACGGGAGCGGGAAGGTGGTGGAGCAATCCCCTCTTTTGGGGGTGGTTCGTTGTTCTCGGAACGATAGGGACTCTCGCAACCTGGTTATACGTTCATTACAGATATACGGGAAAGAAGGGAGTTAACCTCATTCCCGAAGAGTACATGAGCATTGAAGCAAAACCTGAAGTGTTCGTGATAAAGAACGAAGAGAAGAAAGAAGAAAAGCTCAAGGAAAAGGTAGAGGACGTTAAGGAAGTTGCTGAGAAGGTAGCAAAAGCTCTCAGCGTTGAGGAAATGAAAAAGCACGTTATCGGTCAGGAACAGGCACTTGAAAAGATAAGCTACACGGTTAGACTGAGCGTAAAAGAGCTTGAAAGGGGAAACGAAAAGAGGGAAAAGATACTCTCTTCCTTCATTCTCGTGGGGACTACGGGAGTGGGAAAAACGGAAACAGCAAAAGCGATAGCTAAAATCTTAGAACCTCTCGGATACTCCTTCCTGAGAGTTGATATGAACCAGTTCAGGGACGAACAATCCATCTGGACCTTGCTCGGTTCTCCGAGGGGATACCTCGGTTCTGAAAAGGGAGGACTGCTCCCGAACGCACTCAAGAAAAATCCGAGGAGAGTGATTCTCTTTGACGAGGTTGAAAAAGCACATCCGGACGTTATGTCCTTCCTTCTTCAGTTTCTTGACGAGGGATACGTTATTGAGAGGGAAAGTGGAAACAGATACGATGCAAATCTCAGCCTGGTTTTCTTCACCTCAAACCTGTATGCTAAGGAAATAGGAGAGTTAGCCTCAAGGGAAGAAGAAAACGAAGTTGAAAGGGAGCTTCTCATCAGGAGAATGCTTGAAGGATACTTCAAACCTGAATTCCTGGGAAGGATTGATGAAGTAGTTCCCTACAAACCTCTCAGCTACGAAGACCTTCTTCTTATCGCAAGGAAGGAGCTTGCTAAGGTGAACGCAGAAGAAAAAGCGGAAGAGCTAACGAGAAAGTACTACGAACTTGCAAGGGAATACGGAGTGAGGTTGTTCCTCAAGAAGATAGTCAAGGAAGCTATCTCAAATTAGCTCTTCAACCGCCCTATAATCCTAAGGACATTTTCTTCATCTTCTTCCAGAACATCAAGCTCAAGGTAGTATTGCCACTCCTTTAAAAATTCCCGAAGCTCCTCTCCCGACTTCTTCCAGCCTTCGTATAAAGCTTTTGAAAACTCCTCAAAAGAAGGGAAGACTTTTAAAACTCTCTCTTTTGCCCTCTCGGATAGCGTGGCAAGAAAGCCCGAAATTTTAGCGAGAGCTTCCTGAGCGGATAACTTCTCCACTTCACTTTGAAGGAGCTTCTCAAACACAGGTTCAAGCTCATTTCTCAAAAAAGAGGAGAGCAAAAAATCGTATTCCGTTTTCTGTGGGAGAAAAAAGTCGCTCTTTAGAACTCCCAGGGGACTTTGAATTTTCTGATTTTTGTCTCTCAGGATTATGGTCTTTACCGCTCTTTTGAGGGCTTTTTTCAGTTCTTCTTCCCCCTTCTCCTTAAACATTTCTTTTACGTTAGCAAGAATGTATAGGGCTTCCATCAAAGATACACGGGAGAGCTTTTCCTTCTTGAGGTAAACCAAGTAGGGCTTTAGCTCTTCAAAAAGTTCAAGGGCTTTTTGCTTAAACTTCTCGTAAGCGTAGTCTCTCGCTTCTTTTTTGAGGTTTTCTTCGTAAACCTTTTGAAGAATACTTCTAATTAGCTCGGGGTTATTATAGCTATTTAGCAATTTCCTTATTTCCTCTTCAATTTTCTTTTCCTCTTCTTTAGCCTGCTTCCATTCCAGGTGGAGATTTTTCAACATAGTTTCCTTTTTCCTCGGAACGTGAACGTTTATTATTTTCTTACTCCTAACGTCGTAAAACTTCGCTTCGTAGTATTCGTATTCCCTTACCCCCTTTCGCTTCTTTCTACTGAATAATCCCTCATACCTCAATTCTTCCCTTAAAATCCCCAGAGCTTCCTTTATCTTCCTCTCTGCTTCCTCTTTCATTACCTTATCCCCTTTAAATCTATATCACTGTAATACTGAGTTGCAACAAATGTAAATCTCTGAGTTCCGCTAAGTATTGGCGGAACTTCCCAAAAGGTTTGGAAATCAACCGGGCGGAAACTACCATCTAACTTATAGTTCCGCTAAAGTTTAGCGGAACTATTTCCGAAACCTTTGAAAATAGGTCCTTCGGATAAACATTCCTTTAGGTTCCGCTAAAGTGTTTCTTTTTTGAGTTATAAAGAGAAATTCCTTACACTATCGTTAACAACATTTACTTGGCGGAACTTCCCGTCGCTAAAGCGTAAGGCTTACAAAATCAAGGACTTTAAAAGTAGTTCCGCTAAAACTTGTCGGAACTTTTGGAGTTTTCCGGACGCACGAAGTCCCTTCATTCAAACGTTTCCCGTAAGTTCCGCTAATATTTGGCGGAACTTTATGTATTCCTGAAACTTTGCTTTTCAGAAATTCTGAGAAAAATTAATATGTATGGCTAAAGTGAAGGAAGAGCTTCTGAACGTGGATATGCTGATTAACAAGCTAAAAGAAAGAGGGATAGAAATAAGCCGTTCGGGAATATACTACTGGATTTTGAAGGGAGTTATACCGGGCAAGTATGTAGTTCCTAAAAAGAGAGGAGTCAAAAGGAGAATATACTACTTCAAGCCCGAGGTAGTGGATTACCTCGTTGAAAAGCTGAAGTAATCGGAAACTTTTTCTTCAAGCCCAAAGTTGTAAACCAAGGTTTACAACTCCCCTCCGCTTGAAATCTCCGAACGCTCTAAACACGATTTGCTGACAAAACAACATAACAACACAAACTTTAACACCTCCTCCCTGGGCGAAAGGGGCTTTTCGCCCCTTGAGAAAAAAGCTCAGGGAGGAGAAAAATGACAGAAAGAAAAATTCAACTCCTTAAAAGACTTTTCCCAAACGTTAACTTTTCAAGAATGAAACCTTACGAAATAGACATCTTCATGGACAGAAATGAACTTCACGCAGAAAGAAGGTTGATTGAAAGAACTAACCTTCCCACTACAGAAATGCTAAGAATTTCCATAACAGCAAACCACATCGCAACAAACACAAAAAAGAAAACTTACGTTCCCGTATTCAAAAACAACGTTCCGATTGGATAAGTGGTTCTGGAAAAGGGAAAGATAAAAACAAAGACATAAAAAAGAATGAATTGTATTTCCCAAAGTGGAATTATTCCCAACTTCAACAATTAATAGAAAACAAAGCGAGTGAACACGGAATAGAAGTTGAAAAAGTAAATCCGAAAAAAACTTCCCAAAGATGTCCTAAATGTGGATACATAGGCAAAAACAGGGAAGAGGTAAGACCTAAAAGGGATACTTTCATATGTCCCGAGTGCAAGTCGGAGTTTTACGCAGATTTTGTAGGAGCTTTCAACGTAGCAATAGGAGGATATGATGCTTTTAAATCTTAGCCTTCTTTCAGAATTTCCTCATTTTTCAATAACTTTTATGCTTCTCCTTTATCATTTTGTTGCTTTCTAAGCCTCAAACATCTTTTCTTAAGATGTTTGGGGATTTTTACAAATTTTCGGTAACCCTCTAAAGTTTCCAAAAATCAATGGCTTTCTCAATATGTATTTATATATCAACTGTAGTAAAATGATAATTGTGAACAAAGAAGAATATATCAAAGAAAAGATAAAGTTTTTAACGGAATATTTAAAGATATTATGGATTGTATTAATAGCAGTTAGTGGAGGAACGGCAAGCCTATTTATAAAACTGGATAGTCCCATAAAAGCTATATTACTACTTATAGGAATAGTTTTAATTGTAATGACTTCCTCTATCATACTGCTATTAACAATTGAAATTTTCAGGTTATTGGAAATATTAAAAGATGGAGGTAATAAAAATGAATGAATTTTTACAAACATTAGCTTTTATAGGCTTCATAGTTGCCAGCGTAGTGTTAATTGTAAACTTTTATAGGCTTTTCAAAGTATTTAAAAAATATACCAAAGCAATGTAAAGTCCCTTATTTTCAATATCTTCTGGTTGTGTTAATATAAGGACAGTTTATGCTTTCTACCCTATCATCCCCTCTTCCTTCAACCACTTCAGGACTTTCTCTTTCTCCACTCCTAACACTTCCGCTATTTGTTCTGGTTGAAGTTTCAGCTTCTTGTATAGATTTATTGCCGATGTTTTTAAGCCCTTTTCTAACACTTCCTTATAGAAAGGGCTTTGTTCAATGTCAATCGTAATGGGCATATTAACTTTCCTTGTTAATCAATAAGCTTTTCTTCTTTTAGCCACTTGATAACCTTGTCTTTCGGGACATTCAGGATTTTTGCTATTCTTTCTGGACTCCATTTTGTCTCCCTATAAAGCCTTATAGCGTCTTCTCTCTTTGCTTCTTCTTTCCCTTTTTCTATTCCCTTTTCTAATCCTTGCTTTAGTCCTTTTTCCAATCCTTCTTTGTAAAGCGGGTCTTTTTCAAGGTCAATAGTAATAGGCATGTGGACCTCCTTTTTGAGCTCTACTAACAAATTTAGCCTTTGTGGTCTTAAATGAGCAAGATGGAAGAGCATCTCAAGGTATCTCTCTCTTTTCTCCTTTGGAAGCCTTGAAAACCTCAAAAGGATTTCCTTAAGAACTTCCTTTTCCTTAGGTATCCTGCACAGAATCGCAATTATCCAGTCCGAAGGCTCGGGGCTTTCCAGAAAAGGTGTGCAGTCAAGAGCGTTAAGGTCTACGAGCTTATAACTGAACCTGAAGTTTCCAAGGGAAACGGAGTCCTTCATTCTTCTTAAGGAAGCTTCTCCCACATAAACAACAGCCTGTTTAGGAATTTTCTTGTAGTTTTCGTAGATGAGAAGGAAGTAGTAAGCCATTCTTAAGTGCATGTCTGGGTCATCCGTTGACTGAATTTCAAGGTGGTAAATTTCGTTCTGGAACTCAACAACGAGATCAGCCTCTCTTTCAAAGAGTTTGGGGAGCTTTACGTCAAGGAGCTTAGCCTTTTGAGGGTCAATAGAGGTTCCGAAAGCTAACCTGAAAAGGGCAGGCGGGAGTTCCTTAAAGAGCTTCCGTAAAGGTATATCGTATTTCTTGGCCATAGGGCTATTTTAGGTTAAAGGCAGGAATAAAGTGGAAAATCACTTCCAGAACTCCCACCATCTTTTGGGCTTCGCTTGAAGCTCCTTTATGCGGTTCCTGAGTTCTTCTATTAACTCTTCCTTAGCCTTTATCGTGTTTTCCGCTTCCTTTAGTCTTCCCTCAAGTTCCCCGAGTTTATAGAGAGCCTGCTTTAACTGGTCCTGCGTTTTCTGATATAAGGAGCTTTTCCACGAAAAGAAGAGTTGCTGGAACCGGGAAAAAGAACCAGATTTCTCATCAACGATAGCAGGGAGGTGCTTAAGATGTTGGGTTCTCTGTCTCACTTAATTGTGGAAGTGGAGAAGCAACCAAAGGATCTGAGAGAAAAGGCCAAAAGCTTCATTCCATTCATGCTCCTTCAGATGGAGGACGAGGACTTGGACAGACTGGACAGTGAATACAGCAAGAAGGAAGCAATTTACCTTATGATGGCAATGCTACTGTTCCCGAAGGAAATGTGGACTGAGATGGGTATACCGGATTACCTGATGAAATACGAGATAGCGAATGAGGAGGAAGAAGAAGAAGAGTATTAAACGCGTTAAGAAAAAGAAGGGCAGGAACTATAAAAAGATTTACGCACTCAAATTCCCAAACTTCTTAAGTAGAGAAGTTTGATATTTGATTTTCAATAAACTTATAAGCATGCATGGAGAAAGTCGTTGATTTTCAAAGCGTTCCGAAGGTGAAAGGAGCTTTTAGCTCCTTCAAGGCGACAATGAAGGAATTATGAGTTAAACAAAAAGCAGGAGGTTGGATATAGACGAAGAAACTCTAACAGAGATAAAATCTTTGATGTGCTTCACAGGAGTTGCGTTTTCTTCCTTCTCCATAACTTTATACTTCCTTACTCATACCTTGCAAAACTTTAGTTTAAAATTTATTAAGAAGGTTATTGTGAACCTAGATGAGGAGAAAGCAAGAGACTTATTGCTCGTTATTACTATACCGATGCTTATTTTAAATAGTGTCGCTTATTCTTTAGATATATTACTCGACTTAAAAGTTGTAGATATGAGTATGGATTTACTTTATGAACAAGTATTTCTACTCGGTTATATAATCGGTATACATCGCTTTGTGATTACGAATTTTTTAGTTTCTTTATACTTACTTTTGCTTAGTATGCTGATAGTAAAAAATAAGTGGCAAGCTATAAGTTCAAATCCTACGGAAATCCTTATAAAGGTGCTAAGTGCATTTGCATTAGTAATACTGTTTTATTTTCTTTTTATCGAAGAAAAGAGAGCTTTAGAAAGACTTATTGGGAAGAGCAAATGAGAAAATTTGTAGCAGTAGCATTGCTGTTACGACATTTGGCTCGCTTCTTTCATCTTCATTAAATCCCTATGCTCCCACGTCTAAACTTGGCGTTCTCATCTTAATTAAAGTAATATTTCCACCTTCGTATTCAAATAAAAGATATATTCTTTCAAAAGTTTCACTCTTAATAAGCTTAAACATTTCTTCTGCATCCTTATATTGAGTTATATTGTCTTCAATTTTTATAACTAACCAAATTGGATCACTGACTTTATACTTCTTTGCTTCTTTCTTTTGAATAACTTCTTTTATTCTTTCGTGAAAGGGTTTATTACTAAAAATTGGAAAAGAACAAACTTCCACAGATTCACATTTTTCAAATATTATGTATTCTATATACTGCTTAAGGAAACTGGGTATATCTTCATCCGTTTTTACCTTTATTATTCTTCTACCTTTTTGAAACTTTTCTTCCTTTATTACCTTTTCCTTTATATATTCTAAAAGGCTTTTTATGAATTTTTCTTTTTTCTTTTTAGCTCCTCTACCTTTAAAGATTTCTTTCTTCTTAAATAGATCATATGAAAATTGTATTTCTATTCTAATATTATTCAAATTTCTTTTTTTCATATATTCCTCGATTTCGGCCACTAAGCCTTCTTTTTTAAGAAAAATGCGATCTGGAAGTTCTTTGTTGTCTGGAAGTTCTTTGTCGAAAGGTTTTATTTCAATGTCTCTTTTTTCTATGCTGTAATTAAGGTTCATTATATCCCTATCAGCTATTGGTAAAAGTGTTACTTCTATGTATATTTCCCTTTCATTACCATAAGATTTACATTTACACTTAAAATCTGGTTTATTTTCTTCAAATATTTTCTGACATTTATATATCAAAATATTTTCTTGATTTTTAAGAGCATCTTTAAACTCATTAAGTATAATTTTTTCTTTAATACTCTGTTCAATTTCCTGTTTTTGTATTTTATTCTCTTGTAAAGTAAGTTCTTCACCTTTTCCCATACAAAAAATGATAAACCAAACTTCCCAAAAGATTAAAGATGTTTATTTCTTCTTTAATATTCTTTTAAGTATTCTCAGTTCTAAGTTTTTATCAAACAATTTCTTTAGTTCATTCTCAAATTCTTTAGTATGGAAAACTCCGTATTTCAGGTGTAATAGCTCGTGAGCTATTATATACTCCAGTTCTTTATCTGTAAGCCTTTGTATGACTTCGGAATTTAGGTAAATTGTATTTTTCCTTAAAGATACAGAAGCGATTTTTCTTTTGAAAGGTTTTAACCTTACTTTTACGTTTTCTTTGATTCCCAATTTCTCTTTCAGTTTACAAAGCGTGAGATTTATTTTTTCGTATTTACTCATTTTTAATCTCCTTTCTCATAGGAATTAATAGTTCCTCTATCAAAGAATCTAAGATTTTTTCAAGTTTTTCCTCTCCTTTTTCTACAGAAAATATAAGCTCTTCTTTTAGCCTGCTCTTTATTTGCTCGGTCGGTTTTTTCTCTAAAAATACTTTTATGCTTTCTCTTAGTTCCTTTGTTGGTTTTATCTCAATTCCATTATTGCTTAGAATAAACTCAAGATTTTTTAGGATTATATCTTCGGGTTTAAGATTTTTCCTCTGTGCTTCATACTTTTTTAGTCTATTTACGGAATCCTCAAGAGTTTTTATAACTTCTTCTATGTTTACCTTTCGTGATATGTATTTATCTCTTAGTTCTTTTAATCTTTTATATATGGCTTTGTGTATTGGGTCCTTTTTATCCTCAAGATAGGCTATAAGGGGTATCAGGAAATCCGCAACTATTGTGTAATCCTTACCACTACTTCTAAGCTTTTCTATAACTTCAAGGGAAAATTTAAGCTCTCCTATTTCTTTTATATCGGAAAACTCAATTCTTTTTAAGAGTTCATCTTTAATATCGCCAGGAATTTCTACTCTCGGTTTAAGCTTTCTTGTTATACCTGCGGATAATACTCGGAGTTCCCTATAAGTATCGTAATAATTTACCTTTTCGGGAAAAGCTCCTATAGCTTCGTAAATTTTTATTGCTTCTCTCACAAGGGGATAGAGAAGGAGTAATCCTTTCTCGTTTGTTATTATCTTGTTAATCGCATCGTGATAAATTTTTTTATTTCCTTTCTTTACCTTATCAACGAATTCGTTCCATTCAATTCCCGTAATTTCTTTAAAAAGCTCCTTAAACTTCTGAAGCTTGCTTAAAAATTCGTTCCATAGTTCTGAGCTGTCCCTGAAGAGGTTCTTAAGTATGTCCCTGTTAATTTCTTCATCTTCATATAGGTTATACTTTTCAATAGCTTTCTTGTAATTTTCAATTAGGACACCGCAAAGGTCAACGATTAAACCGTATTTCTTTGAGGGATAGGGTCTGTTTACTCTTGCTGAGGATTGAAGGAGGAGAACATCTTTCATGAGCTGGGCTATATACATGACTTTTAAGATTGGAGCGTCAAAGCCGGTGAGGAGCTTCTTATTAACTATTAGGATTTTGGGGAGTTTTTCGGAGTGTTTAAAGTTTTCTGTCCATTCTTTATTTAGGATTTCTATGTTTTTTCCGTATCTTTCCTCAACTTCTTTTCTGTATTTCCTTATTATGTCTTCGTCGTTGTTGGTGTGAGTTATTACGACTTGACTCCATTCGGGAGTGTATTCCTTAACATACTGGGGCATAAATTGGTCAAGGTATCTCTTGAACTTTACAGCACTTGCTCTGTCCTGTGCTACTATCATAGCCTTAAAGGTAAAGTTTTCCGTGTCTTCCTTTATTTTCTGGGCTATATATAGGCTCGCTTTTTTTATGAAGTCTTCCGCTTTTAGTAAATCGCTAAAGGGTAGTTTTTCCTTAACTTCTGACTCTGATACTTCGGGAATTTCGTCCTCTTCTTCCAGCTTTCTGTTTACAAAGTAATCTTTTATTAGTTTTTCAATATCCTCCTCTGTAAGATTTATCTTTACTCCCTCGGATACCGCAACTCTCCAAGTTAGGGGAATGGTATATCCGTCCTTTATTGATTGCTGAATGAAGTATTTATCTAAGTAAAACTCTCCTTCCTGTGGGTATGCGTATTCCTGGAAAGTGCTGTTTTCCTGCTTGTGAACCGGAGTTCCTGTAAAGCCGAACCTTAAGGCTTCCGGCAATATGTAGTTTCTTACAGCTGTTAATATACTCTTTCCACCTTCAGTCCTATGGGCTTCGTCCCTCAAAATAAGTATTTCTTTCTTTTGTATTTTCATATCCGTTAGGGCTTCCTTAAAGTATTCCTCAAGGTCCTGGGCAAGTTTTTTCCTGAACTTGTGAGCCATTACGAGGTAAACCGCTTTAGGGTCTATGTTATGGTTTTTTTCCGATTCTTTTATTCGTATTAGCTCCTGCTTTAACTCTTCAGTGCTTTCTATTTTCTTAAAAACTTCTTTAAATCTTGCATTCCTGAGAGGTCTTATGTCTTCTTCATCAAATTGCTTTTCTAATTCCTTTCTATCAACTATTATGAAAACTACCGGTTTTCTGTTTTCATACTCTCTGTAAAATTTCTCCGCAAGGTAGATTATCTCAAAGGTTTTCCCGGAACCTTGCCAGTGCCATACTAATCCCTTGTTTTTATCGGATTTTTCATTAAGGTAATCCTTTATTCTTTTGAAAGCTTTATTTACAGCTTTATACTGCATGTATCGGGGGAGTGTTTTAAAGATTGTTCCGTCCCCCCTTGAGCTAAAAAAGGTAAAGTTTCGGATAATGTCAAGTAGCGTATGGGGTAAAAAAAGTTCTATGATGTTCTCGTTTCCCTGGTCATCTCTCCATATGTTAAGATTCCTCTGAAATCTTTTCTCTTTATCGGGGTTTGGGTATGTGGGTAGGTAGACCTGCATGTCTGCAAACACAGCACCAATCTGAACGAACTTGAATAGCTCGGGACTATCTTTTTCATATCTCTCTATCTGTGTTAATCCCTCAAGATAGGTGTAGCTTTCGGATTCTGAGATTTCCCTTTTTGCTTCTATTATGGCTACGGGAATGCCGTTTATGAAAAGTGTGAAGTCGGGTTTTACGTTTTCTGGTGAACCTTTAAACTTTGCCTCATGTATGAAACAGAAGGTATTATTTTCCGGGTTTTTGTAATCTATGAAATTAATTTTTACCGCTACGTTTCCTTTGTTTCCTCTATTTAACTCTACGATTGTGCCATCTTTCAGGTAATCAAGAAGCTGAACGGGGTCCCTTAAGGAGAAGAGTTTATTAATCGCATCCTGAATTACCTTTTTAACGTGGTCGTCTTTTAAGCCTTTTGCCTCAAATTCCTGAGCGTTTATTTCCCTTATTTTCTGGGTAAGGATATCTTTGAGAAGGTAATCCTCAATAAGCTGGTGTTCTTTATATCCTCCGCATTTTTGCCATCCAACTTTTTCCAAGTTTTCCGAAATTTTTTTATGGGTAATGTTCTCCGTAATCATTTTACGCTTCTTTACTCCTTTAGTTAGAAACTATTTTAAAACCTTAAGCTCCAACTCCTGACCGGTCTTCTCTATTTTAGACCATCCCATTATTTCGTAACCTACCACTTCATTTTTCTCGTTGTAATCTACAACTATACCTTTTCCTTCTATATATTCACTTTCCGCAACCGGCTCGTCTTTTAGCTTTATTAAAAGTGTATCTGTTTCTGGTATATATTTTATCCGCATATCTTCTTCCTCCTAAGTGTTCTATCAAAATAAGCGGTAATAATTATTAATTTATTTTCTTGAAGCTCAACAACAATTTTTAAACATCTATCTCCTACTTTCTTGATTCTCCATTCTCTATTAGGAAATATATCGTCAGGCAAAATTATATCTGGTTTTTCTATAAATTCAATAATTTTGTTTATATCTATCCCCTGTTTTAAGAAGAATTCTTTTCTATCTTCCCACTTTTCCCAGAAATGCTTGGTAAACTCATACATCATTTTTTACTCTCACCTTCCCCGTAAGTAATAAATCCATAAACTTTTTCTTTATTCTCTGGAGTGTTTCTTTCTGGCTTTTCAGGTTCTCTATCTGGTCATCTATGGTCTTTAACCTTTGGGCTATGGCTTTCTGTTCTTCAAGTGGGGGGAGGGGGATGGGGAGGTTTTCAAAGGTGGATTTTTTAACAATTGGAGTAGTAGTTAATCCTGCTATAAGTTTTAAATATTTAGCTCTATGTTTCATAATATAGTATAGAAATTCGTAATAGATTTTATCCTCAAAGGGAACGATAGCATTTATTTGTTGGTTTGTTATGCACGGTTTAACATTTATAGTTACTTCTCCGATAGAGGCTATACATACAGTCAATACCGAAAAGGGAGGTATTAACGTAGCTTGGGCAGCTCCTTTTTCAGTAACATATCTATCTGTTTCTTTTATGTATTTTTTCCCTTTATAATCTGTGGGTGTTACAAACATAATATTACCATTCCAGTATTCCCTTACTCCAGTAGAGGGAGTTTTTCCAGTTATAATTTTTCCTATACCTTTCAATCTTTCCACTTTCCACTCCTTCGGAATCTTACCGATTTCCGTATCCTTAAATTCCTTATGGTCAAAAACTCCCCTCGTAAAGTAAACGTCCATGAGTCCCTTTTTAATCCTCTGGAGTGTTTTTATTTTCTCCTCTATAACCTCAATAAGGTCATCAAAATCCTTTAAAACCTTTGCGATGGCTTTCTGTTCGGGAAGTGGGGGGAGGGGGATATATACATCTTTTAGAAGTTTAAAATGTCTTCTATAATGTTGAGGTTTAGGTTTAAAATTTTCTAAAACATAGAAGAAATAAAGCTCATTCAAACTATTAACAGGTTTCAATAACTTAACTCCTTCACCAGCTACTATAAAAGGAAAGTCGATATATTTAATTTCACAAGTATGGTCTCCAAAAATGAGCATAGGTAAATTTTCATTTATTAAAAATTTTTCTTCATCTGAAAAACCAACTATAAACTCCTTGCCCTGATTAATAACAGGGTATTTCCCCTTTTTATGAATTTCTTTCTCTTTGATACCATTTACAGAACTTGTAAATTTTAAAACATCCTTTACTTTCTTCACCTCCCACTCCCTCGGAATTTCGCCTATTTCAGTGTTTTTAAAATCTTTTTCCCTGTAAAAACTTACTTTTGTCATATTATTACCTCCTAAATTAATCTAATCCCTGTCTTTTTAGCGGTAAGGCTAATCTCATCTTTAGAATCAAAAGGTCTGATAACTACATCTATTTTTTGCTCTCCTATTTTCTCCTCAAGTTTTACTAAAAACCTCAGCTTTTTCCTTAACATGTCCTCTAATGTTTCTGTTTCCACGTATATGTCTATATCCCCTCCCCTCTTGTTTAAATCAACTCTTGAACCAAAAAGCCAAACCTTTACATTCTCTCCAAAAATTTCTTTAGCTGTTTCAACAATAGCTTTTATCTCTTCCTCAGAAAGCCTTACCTTAAGCATTTGTAAGCTCCTCCACTTTTCTTATTACTTTTTCAATAGTTTTAACTTTCTCAATTGCCAGTTCAA
>NZ_BAAHXJ010000002.1:0-43471 GCF_054656935.1 Aquifex pyrophilus
TTTCTCATTCTATCCTCCTTCTCCCCATTTGTCAAGAGCTAATGGTGGGTTTTGTTCTCGTGGGACTCCTTGTGAGAAAGGTAAAGGGCTACCGCTATTCCTACGAGTCCTATTCCGAAAAACAGGAAGTCAATGGAGCCCGTAAACTCGTAGTTGAGGGCCTGCTTGAAGAAGTAAACGGATAAAACCATAACTATGATTTTTCCGAGCTTCGTCTTCAGGTCCTCAAGGTTTCTCACTATGAGTATGCGGGAGCTTCTTTCGTCCCTCTCCGCAGGGTCTATCTTTGAGATAAAGAGCTCGTATATTCCGAGGGCGAAGATTATCAGGAATGTCGCTATGAGAAAGAGGTCAAGGGAGGCTATAACGGAGCCGAGTATCTTTTTCTGGAATACCGCAACATTTCCTGTCTTCAGGAGTTTATATACGGGGTAAAAAATCTCGTAAATTCCCGCTAAAAAGAGAAGGAGCGATGCAATCAGGGATGCCAATACCGCTATGAGGACGAGAAGTCTTGAGTGCCATAAGAAGTTCTCAAAGAACTGTTCCAGCTTTTTCATCAGAGGTGTATTTTACCTTTGAACTCCCTTTCAAGCTCCCTTTTTATGGCTTTCTCTTTCAGCTCCCTTCTCCTGTCGTGGAGCTTCTTACCTTTTGCAAGGGCTATGAGAACCTTAACTTTGTTGTTCTTCCAGTAAAGTTTCAGGGGGATTATAGTGAGTCCCTTTTCCTGAACCTTTCCCGCAAGCCTGAGGATTTCCCTTTTGTGAAGGAGGAGCTTTCTTTTTCTCAAGGGGTCGTGGTTCTCTATGGTCGCGTACTTGTAGGGTGCTATGTAAAGGTTGTAAAGCCAAGCTTCCCCGTTCTCAATTCTAACAAAGCTATCCTTGAAGGATACGGTTCCTTTATTTCTCAGGGATTTTACCTCTGAGCCTTTAAGGGCTATGCCCGCTTCGTAAGTTTCAAGGATTTCGTATTTCTGTTTTGCCTCTTTGTTTTCCGCTATCGGGATTATTTTCTCGCTTTTTCCCATCCTAAGTAATTTATCCCATTTTCCTTAAAAAGCTTTAAGAGCTCCTTAGCTCCTTCTATCGTCTTTTCGCTCCTTATTCCCATAAGTCTCGCGACTTCTTCTATCTTTTCCTTCTCGCTCAGCTCCCTTATTTCTACCTCCGCTTTCCCGTTTAGAACTCTCTTCTCGGTTCTGTAGTTGTGGTCTCCCGCAGCACACAGAGGGGCGGAGTGGGTTATCACTATGACCTGCATCTTTCTGGATAGATCTTTCAGGAACTTAGCAACCTTCAGGGAGGTCTCTCCGCTTATTCCCGTATCTATCTCGTCAAACACGTAGGTTTCGCTTACGGGCAGAACCGTTGAGAGCGCGAGAAAGAGTCTTGAGAGCTCCCCTCCCGATGCTGTTTCCCCTACGGGCCTTACGTCCTTTCCATAGGAGGAAAAGAGGAGCTCTACTTTGTCTATGCCGTGCCTTGAGGGCGTAGTTTCTTCTATGGAAAACCTGAGCTTTGCATCCCTTAGGTTTAACTCCTTGAGTATTTTCTCAAGCTCATTTTCAAGTTCCTTTGCTTTTTCCCTTCTTATCCTTGATACTTTCCTCGCTATTCTGAAGTATTTTTCTCTTAAAACTTCCGTTTCTTTTTTCAATTTTTCCTCAAGGGAATCAAGGTCCATGTCTTTTAGCTCTTCCTTCATTTTTTCAACTTCTTGGTATATTTGAGTAAAGGGCTTTCTGTACTTTTCTTCAAGTCTCTGGGCTCTGTAAAGTTTCTCGTTTATAGTTTCAAGTTCAAACTCGTCAAAGTTTGGGAACTTATCAAGAAGATGGGAGTAAATCTCGTAAACATCTTCGCTTAGTTTTTCTATTCTCCCTTCCAGTTTCCGAAAATCCTCGGATATACTTGAAAGCCTTGATATTTCCTTTAAGATATGTCCGAGGTTTGTGTAAACGGAGTTTTCCCCCTCGTAAAGTAAGCCGATGCTTTTTGAGAGGGCTTCCGCTATCTTCTGGGAAGCTCTTATGTTTTTCTCTTTTTCCTTCAGCTCCTCGTATTCTTCTGGGGTTATTCCTACCTCCTCAAGCTCTTTTATTCTGAACTCAAGGTAATCCCTGTTTTTTATGAACTCCTCTCTTTTTTTGAGGAATTCCTCAAGCTCCTTTTCCTTCTTTTTCCAGAGGATATAACTTTCTTCAAGCTCCTTGAGGTCCAGGTTTGCGTATGTGTCAAGAACCTTTCTGTGGAAATCGCTTCTGAGAAGGTTTATAAAATCGTTCTGTCCCTGTATTGATACTCTGCTTTTTAGTATCTCGGATACAACACTTTTGGTCGTTCCCCTACCGTTGAGGAAATACCTGCTCCTTCCTTTCTTTACCTCCCTTCTCAAGATTACCTCTTCATCTCCGAGGAGCTCAACTTCCACCGCGGTTCCTTCGGGGTAGTTTCCGGGGGCACCCATGAGGAAGGAAAGGGCGGATATGGTCATGGATTTTCCCGTTCCGGTTTCCCCCGTTATGACGTTTAGACCTTCCCCGAATATGATTTCCGCTTCCCTTATGAGAAAGAAGTTCTTTATGTAGAGCCTTCCAATCATAGGAAAAAGCCGGCGGTGGGATTCGAACCCACGACCTCAGGCTTACGAAGCCCGCGCTCTACCGCTGAGCTACGCCGGCTAATTATTAAAATTTAACGGATAAGGTATGGGAATTCAAGACCGCAATTTGTATTAAAATATTTTATTGCCTTAAATACTTTACGGAGGTATGGGAAGAGATGGTTCTGCCTAAAGACGTTAAGTGGAATCTCATAAGGGAATACCAAAGGCACGAGAGCGATACGGGCTCTCCCGAGGTTCAGATTGCAATCCTCACCGAGAGGATAAACAGGCTTACGGAACACTTGAAGAAACACAAGAAGGATATACACTCAAGGAGGGGACTTATCGGAATGGTTAACAAGAGAAGGAAGCTCCTTGAATACCTCAGGGAGAAGGATTATGCAAAATACTTAGAGGTTATCCAAAAACTCAACCTGAAGGTTAAGTAAAGATGAAGGTGGAGGAAAGGGCACGGATAGGAAACTCGGAAGAGCCCATCATTATAGAAACTGGGCATTACGCCAAGCTCACGGACGGCTCGGTTGTAGTAAAGCAGGGCGGGACCGCGGTTCTCGTCACCGCGGTTATGTCAGAGGAGAAGAACACCGAGGTTGATTTTACCCCCCTCGCGGTTGATTACAGGGAAAGGGCTTCCGCATACGGAAGGATTCCGGGAGGTTTTACGAAGAGAGAGGGAAAGCCCACCGACAGGGAGATTCTCGTATCCCGTGTGATAGACAGACCCTTAAGACCCCTCTTCCCGGAGGGATTTTTCCACGACGTTATAATAACCGCTCTCACACTTTCGGCGGACGACAAGTACGACCCCGATGTCCTTGCGATAACGGGGGCTTCAGCGGCCCTTCATATATCAAGGATACCTTTTGAGGGTCCAGTTGCTGGTGTGAGGGTCTGCAGGGTAAACGGGGAGTTCATAGCAAATCCAACATACGAACAGAGGAAGGAGGCGGACCTTGAGATAGTAATGGCGGGGACGAAGGACGCTATAGTTATGGTTGAAGGGGGAGGAAAGGAGATTCCCGAAGAGGTTCTTGCGGAAGCTCTCTTCTTCGGTCTTGAGGCGATAAAGGAAGTAATAGAGGCCCAAGAAAGGCTGAGGGAAAAGGTAGGAAAACCTAAGTTTGAGTACGAAAGGCTTGAGCTTCCTGAGGATATTCTGAGAGCCCTTGAGGAAGAATGCACACCCAAGATTCTTGAGGCCTTCAAGATAAAGGACAAGAAGGAGAGATACGACACTCTCGACAAGATTGTTGAGGAGTTCATAGAAATTCACCAAATTCCCGAGGAGCTCCAGTTTAACGTTAAGTATTTCTACAAGAAGCTTGAAAGCAGGTTAATGAGGGAAAAGATACTCAAAGAGGGTGTCAGGATAGACGGAAGAAAGCCCAACGAGATAAGGCCCATATGGATAGAGGTTCACCCCTTTGAGAGACCTCACGGAAACGCCATATTCACCCGCGGACAAACTCAGGCATACGTTACGGTAACGCTCGGAACACCCGACGAAGCCCTGATAATTGAAACAATAGCGGAAGGGGAGGTTTTCAAGAGGTTTATGCTTCACTACAGCATGCCCCCCTTCTCGGTAGGTGAGGCAAAGCCCTGGGGTCCCCCGAGGAGAAGGGAGATAGGACACGGAGCCCTTGCGGAAAGGGCTATAGAGCCCCTTCTTCCTCCCGAGGAGGATTATCCCTTCATCATCCGTGTGGTTTCGGACATCCTTGAGTCAAACGGCTCAACCTCAATGGCAACGGTGTGCGGTGCTTCACTCGCATTGTTTGACGCGGGAGTTCCCATAAAGGATAACAAGCACGTTGCGGGCATAGCTATGGGCCTAATCCTTGAGAAGGACAGGTACGTAATACTCTCGGACATACTGGGAGATGAGGACCACCTTGGTGATATGGACTTCAAAGTCGCGGGAACGAGGGACGGTATAACCTCTGTCCAGATGGACATAAAGGTAAAGGGAATTACGAAGGAGATAATGCTTGATGCCCTAAAGCAGGCAAGGGAAGGAAGGCTTCACATACTTGAGAAGATGTATGAGGCCATTCCCGAACCCAGGAAAGAGCCCAATCCTTACACACCCAGGGTTGAAGTTATAACCGTTCCCGAGGAGAAGGCTCCCCTGATAATAGGACCGGGCGGTTCAACGGTTAAGAAGATTTACGACGAGACGGGCGTTAAGGTCTGGGTAGGAGAGCAGGGAAGGGTTTACCTCTTCGTATATCCCGGCGGAGACCTTGAGAAGGCAAAGAAGATGGTTGAGGATATAGTAAGAGAAGTGGAAGTGGGGGCCGTTTACGAGGGAACGATAACCAGGGTGGAACCTTACGGCGTATTCGTAGAACTCTGGCCGGGTAAGATAGGGCTTCTCCACGTCTCAAAGATGGCGGAGCCCGTAAAGAGTGCAACCGAGAAGTATAAGGTGGGCGAACAGATAAAGGTTAAGGTTCTTGACCTTGACGAGCTTGGAAGACCGAGGTTTACAACGATAGGTATTGAGGACGGGGAAAAGAAGGAAGCCCTAAAGCCCGGTCAGGTGATAGAGGGAAAGGTCGTAAGGGTTGAACCATACGGAGCCTTTATAGAATACTCACCCGGGAAGACGGGACTCCTTCACGTCTCAAAGATGAAGGAAAAGGTGAGGGACGCAAGACAGCGTTATAAGGTGGGTCAGAACGTAAAGGTTAAGGTTCTTGACATAGACGAACAGGGAAGACCCCGCTTTACAGAGGTATGAACAGGGTTTTACTGAAAGTTAAAAGGCTTCCCCACGCGGAGGACCTTCCCCTTCCCTCATACGCAACTCCCCACTCCTCCGGACTTGACCTGAGGGCAGCCATAGACGAACCAATTAGGATTAAACCTCTTGAGAGAGTAGTCATACCTACGGGGCTCATTCTTGAGATACCCGAGGGTTATGAGGGACAGGTGAGACCGAGAAGCGGTTTGGCACTGAAGAAAGGCCTCACGGTTCTGAACGCCCCGGGAACTATAGACGCGGACTACAGGGGCGAAGTTAAGGTAATCCTTATAAACCTTGGAAACGAAGAGGTTGTTATAGAGAGGGGGGAGAGAATAGCCCAGCTCGTTATAGCTCCTATCCAGAGGGTTAAAGTTATTGAGGTTGAAGAGGTTTCAAGAACCGAGAGGGGAGAAGGAGGTTTCGGGAGCACGGGAACTAAGTGAGAATTTCCCTAATCTCCTGAATTACCTTCTCGGGATTTTCCTTATACCTCTTTCCGAGCTCTATGGCCTCTTCTTGGGATATAAAGCCCTCCCTTCTCAGTATCTGGAGAAACTGCCTCACGTTTGACGGATTTTTCTTAAAGGTTCCCCTGTCAAAGTCTATTACGTAAACATTTCCTTTCTCGTCCACGAGGACGTTCTTTCTTATGTCGCTGAACTCGTCCCTGTTTATCCCGAGCCTGTCAAGGATGTAGGCTCTCTCGAGAACCTCCCTTAAAATCCTTTTCTTTTCCTCTTCGTTCAATTTTAGCTTCCCGTAAGGTTTTCCCTCTATGAACTCGTAAACGAAGAAGTCCTCACCTTTCGCGATAATCTGGGGAAAGCCTTCAAGACCTTTTAACTTTTCAAGAATTTCCGCCTCCTTCTGAATGGCCTTCACCTTATCGGGAGCTTTTGCCACCTTTACCGCAACCTTCTTCCCGTTGTAAACCGCCTTATAAACCCTTCCCCTCCAGCCCTCTCCGAGCTCTTGAACCTCCCTGAGGAATCTTTTGAAGTCCTCAAACCTCATAGCATATATTTAATAAGAATGGTAAGGGACATAGTTATATACCCGAACGAAATCCTGAAAAAACCAACCGAGAAGGTTGATGTAATAGATAAAGAGGTTCAGAATCTTATAAGGGATATGTTTGAAACGATGTATAACGCCGAAGGTGTAGGGCTCGCCGCAAACCAGATTGGCGTTCCCCTCAGCGTAATGGTCATAGATACATCTCCCAAGGAGGACGCTCCCCCCTTAAAGCTCGTTCTGATAAATCCAGAAATTGAGAGCGGGGAGGGAAAGATAAAGTATAAGGAGGGGTGCTTATCCTTCCCAGGGCTGAGCGTTGAGGTTGAAAGGTATGAAAAGGTTAAGGTAAAGGCATTAAACGAACACGGGGAGCCCGTTGAGCTCACCCTTGAAGGATTTCCCGCAATAGTCTTTCAGCACGAGCTTGACCACTTGAAGGGTATTACCTTCGTGGATAGGCTTAAGGGATGGAGGAGGAGAATGGCCCTCGAGAAGTATAGGAAACTTCTTAAAGAAAGGGCTTGATGGGGGCCCTTGAGACTTTAAAACGCTTGAAGGGAGTTCACTTCCTCTCTCCGAGGGATGAGAAGGTTATAAGGATTTTAAGGGAGGAATACAAAATTCCCGAGGAGGTAATTGAGGAAGGCCTTGAGGAATGTCTGAAGGGTGTAAATCCTCTGAAAAGGAAAAAGTATCCCGCATACAGGTGCATAAAGAAGGTTCTTGAGCTTTACAAGCTAAAAAAGAGAAAGGAGAGGAAAGAGCTCAACTGGTTGAAAAGGTTTAAGGAGAAGCTAAGTCTTGTGGAGGATATAATAAACGTCTCGGAAGTTCCAAAGCCCTCAAGCGAGGAGGAGGCTGAGAGAATCCTCAGGGAGGTTGAGGGAAGGATATTCAAGAGGTTGTGGGAAAGCCTTGAGAAGGAGGAGAAGAAAAGAATTGTTTATAAGCTCAGGGATGTAAGGGAGGAGGACGAGGAGCTCTTTAAGGAGCTCGTTAAAGACGAGCTCAGAAAACGCTTCGGCATTCCCTACCTTTCGCTTTACATTGAGTAAACTTTTAACTATGAAAAAGGTTGAAAAAATAAAGAGGGTAAAAGGAGAACTCAGAGTTCCGTCGGACAAGTCAATAACCCACAGAGCTTTCATCCTCGGCTCCCTCGCAAGCGGTGAGACGAGGGTTGTAAATCCCCTAATTTCGGAGGATACGAAGGCAACCCTTGATATACTGAGGATGCTCGGAACGGAAGTTGAAGAAGGAGAGAATGAGATACTCATAAAGGGAAGGAACTACCTTTTTAGAGAGCCCGAAAATGTTCTTGATGCGAAAAACTCGGGAACAACCGCGAGGATAATGCTCGGCGTGTTATCAACACAGCCCTTCTTCAGCGTCCTTACCGGGGACGAGAGCTTAAGGAACAGACCGATGTTAAGGGTTGTCGAACCTTTGAGGGAGATGGGGGCAAAGATTGACGGAAGGGAGGAGGGAAACAGGCTTCCCCTATCGGTGAGGGGAGGAAAGCTAAAAGGCATATCCTTCTTCAATAAACGCTCTTCCGCTCAGGTGAAGAGCTCCCTCCTGCTTGCAGGGTTGAGAGCGGAGGGAATGACGGAAGTTGTGGAGCCTTACCTCTCAAGGGACCACACGGAGAGAATGCTTAAGCTCTTAGGTGCGGAGGTGATAACAGTCCCAGAAGAGAGGGGGCATATAGTTAAGGTAAGGGGAGGGCAGGAGCTTCAGGGGACTGAGGTTCACTGCCCTGCGGACCCATCTTCCGCCGCCTACTTTACCGCACTCGCAACCCTCGCACCCGAGGGAGAAATCCTCCTAAAAGACGTCTTACTTAACCCCACGAGGGACGGATTTTACAGAAAGCTTAAGGAGATGGGGGGGAACTTTGAGGTTGTAAACTACAGGGAGATATCAAACGAGCCTATAGGGGACCTTCTCGTTAGACCCGCCGAAAGCCTAAAGGGAATAAAAGTATATCCCGAAGAGGTTCCGTCGCTGATTGACGAGATTCCTATACTCGCTGTTCTTATGGCTTTTGCGGAAGGGGTTTCGGAGGTGAGGGGAGCAAAGGAGCTGAGATACAAGGAGAGCGACAGGATAAGGGCTATAGTTAACAACCTGAGGAAGATGGGTGTAAAGGTTGAGGAGCTTGAAGACGGCTTCACAATTGAGGGAGCAAAAGAGTTAAGGGGTGCGAGAATAGAAACATACAGGGACCACAGGATAGCTATGGCCTTTGCGATTGCGGGGCTTGTGATAGACGATGAGTTAATCATAGACCACCCCGAGTGTGTAGCTGTATCTTATCCCCAGTTCTGGGAACATATCCTTCAAGTTGTGGAGTTCTAAGATGAAGGTAAAAGAGGTTCAGGATTTAATAAAGGAAAAGGAACTTGACGCCTTTATGTTTTCCTCTCAACCTAACGTTTTTTACCTTTCCCGCTTTCGCTCAACCCACGCTTACGTCATCCTCACACCCGAAGAGAAGCACCTCCTTACCGATGCGAGATATTACGAGAGGGCAAAGGAGGAGCTAAAAGACTGGGAGGTTCACCTCATAAAGGGAATTCCCTTTAAGTTCATAAAGAAGTTCTTGAGGGAAAGGGGACTAAAATACGTAGGTTTTGAAGAGGACAGGGTGAGCTGCACCTTCAAGAGAAGCCTCAAATCTAAATACGTAAGATGGATAGGATTTTCGGGTTTTCTGAAGAAAATTAGGGCAATAAAGACACCTCAGGAGATAGAGATAATGAAGGAGGGGGTGAGAAGGAGCGACAGGATTTATAGGGAGCTTCTTGAGTTTGTAAGACCGGGTATGAGCGAGCTTGAGGTTAGGGGCTTCATAGTTGGAAAGATATTTGAGCTCGGGGGAGAGGGAGAGAGCTTTCCCGCAATAGTCGCAAGCGGGGAGCATTCCGCAATACCCCACTGGGAAACTTCAAGGAATAAGATAAAGGAGAAGGCCCCCCTCCTTATAGATATGGGACTCCTCTGGGAGGGATACTGCACCGATTTTACGAGAACCCTTTACATAGGGAAGCCCGATGAGGAGTTTAAGAAGGTTTACGAAATAGTAAAGGAAGCCCACCTGAGGGCCCTTGAGAAGGCAAAGGCAGGAAACACGGTGGGGGACGTTGATAAAGCAGCAAGGGAGTATATAGAGAAAAAGGGATACGGGCAGTTCTTCACCCACTCAACGGGACACGGGGTCGGCGTGGAGATACATGAGTTTCCGAGGGTTTACTACAAGGGAGAAGAGAGTAAAACACCGATAGAGGAAGGTCTCGTTTTCACGATAGAGCCCGGAATATACCTTCCCGGTAAGTTCGGCGTTAGGCTTGAAAATATCGTTGCGGTAAAAAAGGGCGTGGGAGAGCCTCTGTCGGAGGTAAGCCTTGAGCTTATTACGCTTTAGCGTTCCTGTTTACAACAAGTGTTCCGCACCCTCCCAGCTTATCCCTTCTGAACCTCGTTGAGAGGGTAACCCTGATTCCGTAGGACCTGAGAAGCAGGAAGGCTTTCTCATACTCCTCAGGAGATACGGGCCTAAACTCGTTAAAGGTTTTATTGTAGTAAAGAAGCGTTATGCCAACACCGAGCTCCCTCGCAATGCCAGCAAGCTCCCTTAAAGCCCTTTCAGAGTCATTTACACCTTTCAGAAGAAGATAAGCAAGGCTTACCTTATTCCTCTTTCTCTTTGAGAGTTTCGGAAGCTCTTCTTTCAGAGTATTTATTAACTCTTTCAGGCTTCCCCCGTGGGGAATGAGTAGTTTCCTGAGCTTTTCGTCCGTTGCGTGAAGGGATATGGTGAGTCCCGAATGGGGAAGGTGAAGAAGCTCCTTCAGGTGCTTAGTGGGAAAGCCCGTCGTGTAGAAGGAGACCTTTAGCCCCCTTTCCTTGAACTTAAAAAAGGCTTCCCTTACGTTTTTCCAGTTCATAAGAGGCTCGCCTATTCCCGCTACAGCTATTTTCCGTATGGGATATTTTTTTTTAAGGAGTTCATACTGACCGAAAATCTCATCAGCTGTAAGATTCCTTATTAGGCCGTTTTTTCCCGAAGCACAGAAGGGACACCTTATACCGCATCCCACCTGCGTTGATACACAGAGTGTATCCCCCCTGTAAAATACCGACTCAACGGTGTAGCGGTCCTCAAGCTCAAATAAGAAGAGGGTGTTCAGCTCACTCCGTAGAACTTCCGATAATCTCATGTTCCGTTGCCTCTTCGTAAACTCCCCTCCTGCAACAGCTTCCACAAGCCCTGCAGTGCTCAAGAACTCTTTCGTATCCCTTGGGGAGTATGTCCCTTATGCCGAGCTCTATCTTCTTTCCACTTTCCTCATACTCAATTACCACGAGCTCCCTTATGGGGTCAACCTCCCTTAGCATCACCTCCTGTTTGTTGAAGCAGAGCTTCGTTCCAACCTCGGGAAGGAGGAACTTAACGAGGTAGTTCTCCCTCTCAAAGGCCATACAGCAGACGAGCCTTCCACAGGGACCCGTAAACTTTGATGGGGAAAGGGGGAGGTTCTGTTCCGTTATATCCCTCAGGGATATGGACTCAAAGCTTTCCATGAACCTTGAACAGCAGGTCTCCCTCATGCATCTCCCCACCCATCCCTTCATCTGAACCGCATCCCTCACTCCTATTTGCCTCATCTCTATTCTTCTTTTGAATATCTTCGCGAGGTCCCTCACGAGCGCCCTGAAGTCAACCCTCTGCTCCGCTATGTAGTAGAAGAAAACCTTTTTTCTATTGAGGGGTATGTAAGCCTTAAGAAGATGCATATCAAGCTTGTGCTCCTTTATCTTCTCCTTGCATATCTCGTAGGCCCTCTCGCTCTCCTTTAGATTTCTCTCAAACTGGGTGAGGTCCCTCTTCGTAGCCACTCTCACAAAACTGGGAGTTAGGTCGTTCTTCGGAGGCTCCTTTGAGTATCCGAGAACCTCAACGATATCCTCACCCTTTTCGGGGTCCTCTATAACTACTTTCTGGCTCTTTTTAAGGGGCTCTTTAACCCCCACAAGCGTACCTATTTTGTTCGTATCTATGTATCTAATTTTCAAGTATTCCACCTTCAGACCTCCTAAGGATTAAGTTAAAACAGATTAAAACTCTAAGCAATCAGGAGAGTGTATTGGCGGAAATTTCAATAAGCCAGAGGGTTCCATTTATCCCCCTCGGAATCCCTTCTTTCATGAGCCTAATCTTATCAAGAACTAAAGACGTCTCCTCGCTCGGTTTTCTCATAAGAAATGTCTCAAGGAGGTCAAGGAAGAGCCTTTTTTCCTCCGCTTCCCAGTTTTCAAACTCCGTAGCTATTTTATAGACCTCGTAAGGTTCCTTTTCAAGGAATTTCTTTGCCTTATCTATTAAACCTTTCTTTTCCTTGAGGAGGAGGGCTTTTTTTAGACTACCTTCCGAGAGCTCCGCTATCTCCTCGTCAACATTCGCAAGCCTTATAACCTCCTCTTTCGTGAAGCCTTTAAACTCAACCTGAAAGGTTCTTGAAAGTATCGTTGGGAGGATTGCGGACCTCCTTGAGGTCGTGAGGATGAACGTCGTATCCGCCGGTGGCTCTTCAAGGACTTTGAGAAGGGCATTCGCGGACTGGTTAGTCATTGTGTGGGCATCGTCTATAAGTATTATCTTTCTCCTGCTGAGGGCGGGTCTTATATAGGCGAACTCTTTTGTCTTTCTTATCTGGTCTATTTTTATGTAGTTCCCGTGGGGAATTACGACTATAAAGTCGGGGTGTTCTCCCATCAGATAAACGAACTGTTTCTTTCCGTCCTTCTCCTCATAAACTTTTAGGTCTTCCGTTTCCCCTTTAAAGAACTTTTCTTTTAGCTCGTTTACGTGTTTGCAGGAAGGGCAATAGTTACAACCCCAGGGCTCGCCTTTCAGGCATAAAACGCCTTTAGCAAATTCAAAAGCGGTATATGTTTTTCCGCTTCCCTCCTTTCCGTAAAAGAGAAGGCCTCCGGGTATTCTTCCGAGTTTTATAAGGTTTTCAAGGAACTTTTTTTCCATACCGATATAATTTAATTTTATGATTTCCCAGGAACTTCTTAGCTACGCTCAGGAAAAGGTAGAAAAAGCCAGAAGTGTTCTGAGGGAGCTTTCCTCCCTGAAAACGGAAGTTAAGAATAAAACACTCCTCAAGATAGCGGAGCTTATAGATAAAAACAGGGATTACATAAAGGAGGAAAACGAGAAGGATATACAGAAAGCGAAGGAGATGGGACTCAAGCCCGCTGTCATAGACAGGCTCGTTCTGAACGACAAGAGAATTGACGGGATGATAAAGGTTCTGAAGGACGTTGCGAGCCTTCCCGACCCCGTGGGGGAGATAATAAAGATGTGGAATCTTCCCAACGGGCTTAAGGTCGGTAGGATGAGGGTTCCCCTCGGGGTTATCTTCATCGTTTACGAGTCAAGACCAAACGTAACGATAGAGGCGAGCTCCCTCTGTATGAAGTCCTCAAATGCGGTAATCCTCAGGGGAGGAAAGGAGGCTGTAAACTCAAACAGGGCACTCGTTAACCTTATAAGGGAAGCCTGCAGGGAAACGGGATTTCCCGAGGAAGCGGTTCAGTTCATAGACAGAACGGAAAGGGAGATTGTGTGGGAGCTCCTCAAGATGGAGGGAAAGATAGATGTCGCTATCCCGAGGGGAGGGGAGAGCTTAATAAGGGCTGTTGTTGAACACGCAAAGGTTCCCGTAATAAAGCATTACAAAGGCGTATGTAATATATACGTTGACGATGAGGCGGACCTCAACAAAGCATATCACATAGTTTATAACGCAAAGGTTCAGAGACCTTCCGTGTGCAACGCTGTTGAGAATCTCGTGATAAACAGGAAGATACTTAAGGAGTTCTTCCCGAGAATGGCTTACTACCTCGGAAAGGCGGGCGTTGAGCTCAGATGCGATGAGGAAAGCCTTGAGGTTATAAAGAGCGAACCGAGGCTCTCCTTTGTAAACGCAAAGCCCGCAACGGAAGAGGATTACTACGAGGAGTTCTTAGACCTCATCCTTGCGGTTAAGGTTGTTGAGGATATAGACGAGGCTATAGCCTTTATAGAGAAATACGGCTCAAAGCACTCGGACGCTATAATAACCGAGAACTACACGAAGGCTATGAAGTTCCTGAGGGAGGTTGACTCAGCCGCGGTTTACGTTAACGCCTCAACAAGGTTCACGGACGGAAACGAATTTGGTCTCGGGGCAGAGATGGGAATATCAACCGACAAGATTCACGCAAGGGGTCCCATGGCACTTGAGGAGCTAACTATACCGAAGTTCGTAATACTCGGAGAGGGACAGGTGAGGGATAACTTCGGAGTTCCCGAGGAGTGGTTAAGGGAGTTTTAAACCTTATATTCAAGAATTGAGGGAGGTGTGATATGGCAAAGAAGCCCATAAAGGAAATCCTTGATAAATGCATGACGAAGGTTGAGGAACACTACAAACTTAAGGAGCTTTACCAACAACTGAGTCAGGGGCTAAACGTTGAGGACGTTTTACAGGAAACGGTGGAAGACTACAAAGAGAAGATGGAAAAGTATATCCTTGAGGTCCTTGAGGAGATAAAGAGATGCGAAGAGATGGCACAAAGCCTGAGGACCGAACAAAAGGAGGAAGCGGTTGAAGAACTGAGGGAGTGTGAGAAGGACCTGTACTGCACAATAGCGGAGCTGTTTGAGCTTTACCACTTCTTCAGGGAGCTTGAGACCTTGAGCAAGGAACAGCTGAACGAGGCGGTCAGTATTCCCGTTGATATCGTTTACGAGCTCTTTATAAAACTCAACAAGTCCTAAGCCTTCTCAATCTCCTTCCCCTTTCTCCTTGATAGCTTTCCGAGGAAAACCGAAATCTCGTAAAGAAGTATAAGGGGAATAGCCATAAGAACTTGGGTGGATACGTCTGGTGCTATGATAGCGCCTATGAGGAAAGCGATAACAATGAAGTATTTCCTAAACCTTGAGAGCTGTTCGGGTGTTACTATTCCCGCCTTCTGGAGGACGTATAAAACTATCGGCATCTGAAAGGCTATGCCGAAGGCTATAACCATCTTGAGAACGAAGCTCACATACATATCAACCGAGAGGTAAGGGGTTGCGAGAAGCTGGGAAAAACCGAGTCCCAAGAGGAATTTAAGGGCGAGGGGAAGAACAACGAAGTAGGCAAACAGGGCTCCAAGGAGGAATAAAGTTATTGAGCCGAGAAGCAAAGGTATGAACATACGCTTCTCGTGAGAATACAGGGCGGGTTCTATGAACCTCCACATCTGGTAGAGTATGACGGGGGAGGCGAGTATGAAGCCCACCGCAAGGGATATCTTTATGAGAATGAATAAGGGCTCCGTCGGAGAAAGGGTTATTAGTTCAACGTCGGGGTAGCTTTCCATAACGGGCCTTTTCAGAACCTCAAACACATTCTTCGCAAAGTAGAAGGAAACTCCGGAACCTATAAGGAAGGCTACTATTGAAACGATTAACCTATACCTTAGCTCCCTCAGATGTTCCGTCAGAGGCATTTCCGGAAGCTTTTCCCTTTCGCTCATCTTTTTCATTTTCCTCTATTTTTTCCCCTTCGTAAACATCTTCAAGCTCCTCTTTTAGCTCCTCCGCTATGTCCTCGGGAGGTTCTTCCTCTTTTAGTTCCTTTTCCTCTTCCATTATTTTCTTGTTAAGTTCCTGAACGTAAGCCTCCATCTTTATCTGGTCTATAAGCTCCCTCGCCTGTCTTGCAAGCTCACCGAGCTTTGTTGCAACGTTTAACATACCTTCGGGACCTAAGAAAATAAAAGCTATTATGAGGATTAAGAGAAGCTGAAGTTCCATAGTAAGTTTATTTTAAGTTTAAAAAGGGAAAAAAGGAGAGCCCCCAACCCTCCGGCTCCCCGCAGGGGTCAGAAGTAGAACTGAGCCTGTATCTGATGAACCACCTGGTCGTCTTCCTTCTCGTTATCAATTAAAACGGCGTTATAACTCCATTTTACCTTATGGGATTTAATATAGTGGTTAAAACCTAAGGTGTATATATCCTTGTCCTTATCCTTGTAGTCATACTTAACGTGTTCATACCTGAATGCGGGCTCAAGCTTTCCGAAGTTTGCAAGGTCAAAGAGATAACCTCCTTGAATATACCAGCCCTTTTCCTTCATATCAAGCTTGTCGTATTCCATGTGAACGTATTCCGCCTGAGCGGTAAGAACACCGGGTCCAAGTGCAAACCTCCCGAATATATCCGCTCCCCAAACGGTTCCCTCTTCGTCTTTGTAAGTTCTTGAGTCCTTTGTAACGTCAAAGTTTGAGTTCTTCGCAAAGGAAACACCTACGCTGATAACATTCCCCTTGTTCTTCTCCCCTATACCCGTGTCGTCCTTCTTCTTTTCCACAAAGCCCGGAGGTGAGAACTCAAGCCTTATTGCATAAAGGTTTCCGAACTCTGTATCCGCACTGACGCTTCCACCTGTCTTATTCTCATCTTCTATTGAACCCCCATCTCCTATGGCGAGCATATACCTTATAACTCCTTTCATTATCTTTCCGTGGAAAAGTATATGGTTGTTGTCGTATTCTCCGAGCCACTTCTTAGCGTCTTCCGTTGAGAAGGGTCTTTCTATTAGGAGCTGTCTTGAGGAGGATGTGAGGGATACCCTTGAGTAGGGAAGCTTCTTTATACCGAACCTTATCCCGAACTCGTCCCTTATTACCCAATCCGCGTAGGCATACTTAACACCAGCTTCAGGAGCGTGATAAGACTTTTTCCCCTTCTTAAAGTCGTAATGCCTGTCCGCTTTGTCCGCCTTCAGGGTGAAGTTGAGCTTTAGCTTCTTACCTAAAGGTATTTTCTTCCACGTTCTTGAAACCTCAAGCCTTACCCTTCTCAGATAAAAATCGCTTTTCGTCTTATAATCGTCATTTTCTTTGTATATGTCTCCCGCATCAATTCTCGGTTGGAGCCTTATCTTAACCTTTAAATGTGGATGAAACTTTGACTTTTTCTTAATCTCCTTAGCCTCTTCGCTGGTTAAAACACCTTTTTCCTCAAGCTTTTTGATAAGGTCGTTTAATGCATCGTCTGAAGCAAAAATAAGAGAGGGGATAACCGCAAATATTAAAGCTGTTTTTCGCATTTCCTTACCTCCGTTTGAATTTTAATGGGATTTTCCTAAAAATTTGTTAATTTTCTGTTAATTTTTCCCTTAATAAAGGCTTAACACAGGGGCATTAAAGGTTTTTACAGGAGGTGTGAGATGGAGAAATGGCTCCTCTGTGATTTTCACATTCATACGAATATGAGCGATGGAAGTCTTTCGCTGAGGGAGGTGGTTGACCTCTACGGGGAGGCGGGGTTTGATGTCATTGCGATAACGGACCACATCTTTGACGGGAAATACTTAAAGAGATTAAAGGAGAGGGGGACAAAAGTTCCTTCAATAACAATTGAAAACTTTAGGGATTACATAAAGCTCCTGAAGGAAGAGTCAAAGAGGGCTTGGAAGGAATACGGAATGATACTCATTCCCGGCTTTGAAGTCACGAATAACACGGATAAGTACCATATAGTCGTTCTTGACGTTGAAGAATACATAGACCCCTTCATGAGCGTTGAGGCCATAACCGAGCTGGTGAGGGAGAGGGGAGGGATAAGCATAGCAGCTCATCCCGAAAAGAAGGAAAGCGACAGGGAGCACCTCTCAAAACATCTTTACGAGAACATGGAGAGTTTTAAGGAGCTTTTTGACGTATGGGAGGTCGCCAATCAGTTCGATTTATTTAACTCGGTAAACCTCGCGGGTTGCAGGATTGTTGCTAACTCGGACTTCCACCATCTTCACCACTTCTTTTCCTGGAGGACCCTTATAAAAACTTACAGGGATAAGGAAGCGGTAAAGGAAGCACTCAGGGAAAATGAGAACGTGGCGATAACCTTCTTCTCCCCAAGGTTCAATAAGGAGAAGGAAGCGGAAAAGGCTGAGGAGTTAATCCTTCTTTAAGAGCCCCTTTATCCTGTCCATAAATCCTTCTTCTTTGTATATTCCTTCTTCTCCCATAAGCTCCGCAAGCTTTTCTATTAACCTTCTCTCCTTCTTTGATATGTTTTTAGGAACGCCTATCCTTATGTGAATTATGAGGTCTCCCCTTCCGCCGTTGTATGGGTATCCTTTTCCGGGAATTGTTTTTGTCGCTCCGCACTCGGTCCCGGGCTGTATGAAAACCTCTTCCTCCTCTCCCTCAAGGGTTGGGACTTTAACCGTTCCTCCAAGAACCGCAACGGGATAGCTTATTACTTTCTCCATATGGAGGTCCTTTCCCACCTTCTTAAACACGGGGTGTTCCTTCAGAACCACCTTCAGGTATAAATCCCCGGGCTTTCCTCCGAAATAACCGAGGTGTCCCTTTTCGGGAACCTTTAAAACCTCTCCCTCTTCCGTTCCCGGTGGAACTGTTATCTTTATCCTGTGCTGAACGGAGACCCTTCCCCTTCCGTAGCAGGTGGGACAGGGGTTCTTTATTATGAAGCCCTTTCCTTTACAAACGGAGCAGGGCCTCGGGAAGTTGAATATACCGCTTACTCTTCTTCCTTCTCCGTTGCAGGCATGACACACAACCGTTTCCGCCTCTCCCCTTACTCCCATTCCTTCACAGTCGGGACAGTCCGCCCATCTGTTGTAGGTAATCTCCTTCTCACAACCGAGCCCGGCCTCCTCAAGGGTGAGGGGAAGTTTCATCTTTATGTCCTGTCCCTTTCTCGGCCTTCTCTTCTTTCCCTTTTCCCCCTGTATTATGCTCTCAACAAACTCCTGTATGTATTCAAGAAAGTCCCTGAACTTCCCGACGTCGTTCCTGCTCAGTATTGCGTCATACTCGGAACGTCTCTCGTCGTCAACGAGAACGTGGTAAGCCTCGTTAATCTCCTTGAACTTCTCGGCAGCCTTCGGGTCGGGATTTATATCGGGGTGATATATCCTTACGAGCTTCCTGTAGGCCTTCTTTATCTCTTCCTTCGTTGCGTCCCTGCTCACTCCGAGAATCTCGTAATAATCCTTAATCTGCGTAGCCATCAATTTTAAGAATTTCTATCAAAAGGCTTTATGCTTCAATTAATTCTTTTAATAAAGGTATAAAAGAGGGGAAAGGGAATCACTTGGCATACTCAACGTGCCTGGTTTCTCTTATCACGACAACCTTTATCTGTCCCGGGAAGTCAAGCTCTTCTTCAATCTTCCTTGCTATTTCCTTTGAGAGGAGGTAAGCCTCTTCATCGGAAATCTCTTCGGGGTTCACTATGACTCTTACCTCCCTTCCCGCCTGAACAGCGTAAGCGTTGGCAACTCCTTTAAAGGATTTGACTATCTCTTCAAGCTTCTCAAGTCTTCTTATGTAAGCCTCAAGGGTCTCCCTTCTCGCTCCCGGCCTTGCAGCGGAGAGTGCATCAGCGGCGCAGACAAGTGCAACCTCGGGATATCTCACGGGCTCCTCGTCGTGGTGTGCCCTTATAGCGTTTATAACCGCGTCGGGTTCTCCGTATTTTCTTGCAAGCTCAACGCCTATGTCGGTGTGAGAACCTCCAAGCTCGTGGGAGATAGCCTTCCCTATATCGTGGAGGAGTCCAGCCCTTCTTGCGAGCTTCGCGTCAAGCCCGAGCTCCTCAGCCATCAACCCGGCTATGTAGGCGACTTCTTTTGAGTGGAGTAAGACGTTCTGGGAGTAGCTGGTTCTGTAGTAGAGCTTACCTATGTAGTAATAAAGGCCCGGATTTATGTCGTGGAGTTCAAGCTCGTAAACGGTTTCCTCTCCGAGCTTCCTTATCTTCTCGTCAAACTCCCTCTTTACCTCGTCAACGACTTCCTCTATCCTTGCGGGGTGTATCCTTCCGTCCGCAATGAGCCTCTGGAGGGCTTCCTTTGCTATCTCACGCCTTAAAGGGTCAAAGGAGGATATGGTGACGATATCGGGAGTGTCGTCTATTATGAGGTCAACGCCCGTGAGAATCTCAAAGGTTCTTATGTTCCTTCCTTCCCTTCCTATTATCCTTCCCTTAAACTCGTTGCTCGGAAGCTCAACCGTTGTCGTTGTGTAGTTTATGGCTATCTGAGGGGAAAGTCTCTGAACCGCTGTTGCTATAACCTTTTTGGCTTCAAACTCAGCCTTCCTCTTTGCGTCCTCTTCAATGGCCTTCATAAGCTTTATGGCATCCTTTCTCGCCTCTTCCTCAACCTTCTTCAGGATTTCCTGTCTCGCTTCCTCTATCGTTAGCTGGGCTATCCTCTGGAGTTCCTCAAGCTCCCTCTTCTTTAGCTCCTCTATCTCTTCCCTTTCCCTTCTCAACTCCTCTTCCCTTTCCCTTAGCTCCTCCCTGAAGTTATCAAGGCTTCTCTCAAGCTCCTTTAACTCCCTTTCTCTGTGGAGGAGCTCCTCTTCCCTTCTCTCTATGCTCTCCCATCTCCTATCAAGGTGTCTCTCCTTAGCCTGTATGCTTTCCTCCCTCTCTTTGAGCTCCTTCTTCCTTCTCTCAATCTCCTCTTTCAGCCTTTCTATCTCTTCCTTCGCCTCCTTCAGGAGCTTTTCCGCCCTCTCTTCCGCTTCCTCTATTATCTTCTTAGCCTCCTCTTTGGCGTCGCTTATCAGCTTTTCCGCTTTCTCCTTTGCCTCCTTCAGTATGTTTTCCGCTTTTTCCTTCGCTTCTCCGAGGTCGGGCTGAGGAACGTAGATGGGAGCGGGTTCGCTTTTCCTTCCTAAAACGTTTTTGCCAAGATACACACCAATTGCAACAGCTACGATTACCAAAAGGATACTAATGAACTCCATTTCTCAACCTCCTTATGTTTTTTTCGGTGATAATAATATCAACGGGAACGTCCCAGGGGTCTCTGGGAAGTTTATCAACAACTTGAAAGGAGTAAGCAACGCCTACCTTGGGAGACTTCACGCCCTTTAGAAGTCTGTCGTAATAACCTTTTCCGAAGCCGAGCCTGTATCCTTCCTTATCAAACACAACGCCGGGGATAACAAAAAGCTCAACCTCCTCGGGTGATACCTTTTCTCCTTCCGAGGGCTCGGGTATGCCGAAACTTCCTTCCCTCAGGCAGGAGATATTCTTTACTCTGTAAAGCTCAAGCTCCTCTCCCTTTACCTTGGGAAGGATTAAGGCATTTCTCTTTATGAGCTCGGGAAAGAGGGATGTAAGGTCGGGCTCTCCCTTCACAGGGCAGTATAAGAGAACGCTTTTTGCCCTTTTATACTCGGGGAGAGAGCTCAGATTTTCAGCTATCTTCCTTGAAAGTAAACGCCTCTCCTCTTCCGATAAACCTATACGTTTATGTAAAATCCTCTTTCTTAAGCTCTCCTTTAACAACTCTTCCGCCTCCTGTTTCCAGGAGGGGAAGGCAAGAGGGGAATCCACCCTGCCGTAGCACGGGAAGTGCCGTGGGCCTCAAAACTCTTAGGTGGGTAGTCCCTCGGGAGTCCCTAAGGAGCTCCCGAAGAAGACTTCCCTACAACCCACGGTGTAGGCCCCATTGACAGCTTCCGTGCCACGAACAGGGCAGACCCTAAGCCCTGAGCTTTATACCATACCTTCTCTCAAGCTCTTCAACAAGCTTCCTGACAAGCTCGTTAACCTCTTCGTCCTTCAAGCTCCTTTCCGCACTTCTCATAACGAGTCTTATCGCAACGCTCTTCTTGCCTTCCCCTACCTTTTCGCCCGTGTAAACGTCAAAAACCCTAACCTCTTCCAGCAGGTCTCCCAGTTGCGACTTAATGTCAATTAATAATTTATTCACATTAAACTCTTTGTCCATTATGAGGGCTATATCCCTTACAACGGGTGGGAATTTTGAAACCTTTCTGTATGTGGGCTTCTTGACCTTACTTAAGACTTTCTCAAGTTTTATCTCTCCAATGAACACGTCTCCCCTCAGCTCAAGGGCTTTCGTTATCTCGGGATGGAGCTTTCCGAAGAATCCTACCTTCTCATCGTCAACAAAGAGTGAAGCGGATATATACGGATGAAGAAATCTCTCTTCTTCCCTTTCAATAATCGGTTCTATACCGAGAAGCTCAAAAATCCCGTGTATTGCTTCGCTAAACTCGTAAGGGGTCCACAGCTCTTCCTTGAGGGTCCTTTTCTTTCTTCCCTTTACAAGCAGTCCGAGCCTCGTTTCCTCCCCTTCTTTGTTGAAAACCTTTCCGAGCTCAAAAATGGCCTGGTCGTAGTTGTAGTTCCTGTCGTTGTAAACAGCGGTTCTCAGTAGGGAGGTTATAAGGGTGCTTCTCATATACCTCTGGGTCGGGTTAAGGGGGTTTATTACCTCAACCTCGGGAAGAGGAAGACCGAGTAGGTTGTAAAGCTTCCCGTCCTCAAAGGAGAAGTTTATCACCTCGTAAAATCCCCTATCCCTCAGGTAAGCCCTCACCTTTTCCTCGTAGTCCTCAGGATTCTTTGAGAAGGAGGGAAGCTTAAGAACTTCGGAAGTGTAGCTCCCGTATCCCTTTATCCTCATTATCTCCTCTATGATGTCAACGTCCCTTGTTATGTCAAAGCTTCTGTGGGAGGGAACGTAAACTTCTACACCGCAACGCATAATCTCGTGAGGTATCTCAAGGGCATTCAGTATTCTGCTAACCTCCTCGTTCTTGTACGGCTCTCCCGCATACCTTATATACTTCCCCTGAGGAAGGAATACCTTCTTTGGTTCGTATTTCCGGGGGTAAATGTCCCTAACAGCTATAACCTTCCCCCCTGCATACTTGAGGATTAGGGAAACCGCATAATCCTGAGCCTTGTCCACCCTCTCAATATCAACGTTTCTCTCAAATCTGTAAGAGCTTTCCGTGTTTATGCCGAGTTTTTTTGAGGCTTTTCTCACCCTGTAGGGGTTGAAGTAGGCACTCTCAAGGAGAATGGATGTCGTTTTCTCGCTTATTCCGCTCTCAAGTCCACCTATCACCCCCGCTACAGCAAGGGGCTTTTCCCTGTCCGCTATTACGAGTATGTCCTCATCAAGCTCCTTTTCCTCCCCGTCAAGGGTTATGAGCTTCTCCCCTTTGTGGGCACTTCTCACAACTATCCCGCCATTAACCTTTGAGAGGTCAAAGGCGTGAAGGGGCTGTCCGTCCCTTAGCATTACGTAGTTCGTTATATCAACAACGTTGTTTATAACCTTTATCCCGCACTGCCACAGCCTCTTCTTTATCTCTATGGGAGACTCCCCTATCTTAACGCCCTCAATTACAACACCCCTGTATCTCCCGCAGTCTTTGTCCCTTATCTCTATTGAAAGCTCCCCTGTTTCCGAAAAGCTTTCTTGTTCTTCTTCCTTTTTCTTCAGTCCGAATATGGCACTTATATCCCTTGCCACACCCCTTACCGAGAGCATATCCCCCCTGTTTGGTGTTATATCTATCTCTATAATCTTCTCTCCAAAGCCTAAGATTTCCCTCGCATCAGTTCCGGGTTTGAACTCCTCCTTAATCTTCAGGACGCCCTCGCTTTTTTCCTCAAGCCCGAGCTCCTGCGCGGATAGGAGCATTCCCTTTGAAACAACGTCCCCAAACTTCCTCTCAGTTACGCACATATTCCCTACCTTGGCGTTCGGGAGGGCAACTAATACCCCGTCCCCCTTACTTACGCTTTTGTCAGCGGTAACAACGTCAACAAAAAGGTGTTCCTGAACCTGAACCTTTAAAAGGTTAAGCCTCCTGTCCTCGGGGTGTTCTTTAACTTCAACAACTTTTCCGAAAACGACGCCGTCTATATCTATGCCGAAGGTCTCAACGGTTGCCTCAACGCTTCTCAGGGAAAGCTGTTCCGCTATCTCTTCGGGTGTTATTCCGTCAAGCTCTACGAATTCGGATAGCCACGTGTAGGGAACTTTCATAATTGATTATTTTACCCGAGGAGTTGTAAATTTAAGTTTTATGGACAAGAAGTTTGACAAGGAGCTTGATATAAGGGGTGAAGTCTGCCCCTTTACGTTCGTGAAAAGCAAGCTCGCCCTTGAGACGATGGAGCCCGGACAGGTTCTCAGGGTGATTGTCGATTATCCCCCTTCCGCAGAAAGCGTCCCCAAAAGCATGAGGGAAGAAGGTCAGGAGGTTATTGAGGTAAACCAGATAGGCGATAATCTCTGGGAGATAATAATAAGGAAGGTGAGATGAAGGTTCTCATATTCATAACGAGCGTGCCTTACGCCAAGGACTACAACACGGTAAGAAACTTAACGAGGAAGCTGTGCGAAAAGGGACACGAGGTTGTTATATTCCTTTCTGGGAACGGGGTTTACTACCTCCTCAGACCCGATGCGGAAGAATTAAAAAACTTCGGTGCAAGAGTTCTCTTTTGCAGTCACTCAGCCCATCAGAGGGGCGTGAAAGAATCTCCCCCTTGGGCGGAGAGCAGTTCAACCTACAACATGTCAAGAATGCTTAAGGATTTTGATAAGGTGTTGTGTTTTAATTAATGAATAATGAAGAAAGTTGTCCACATACTCAAGGGTGACCCCTTTTCCTGGAAGTCCCACGAGGCTATGAGGGTTGCAACAGCAACGGGAATAAACAACGAAACCTACTTTGTATGCATAAGGGACGGGGTTTACTTCCTAACGAAGTGGGAACCCGAAAAGCTCGGTATAGACAGCCTCGAGAAGTTCTGGGAAACCCTTGATTTTATAAACCTCACGCTTATTGCGGAAGAGGAATCCCTTCACGACAGGGGCATAACGAAAAACCAGCTGGCGGTTAAAAGCGTAAACGTAATGAGTTCGGAAGAGATAGAGAAACTCATAAAAGAGTCTGACTTTGTTTTCGTATGGTGATATGAAGTTCCTTATCGTAGGTGTAGGAGCGATAGGAAGCGCTTACCTCGCTTTTTTGACGCGTGCCGGCTACGAAGCGGTAGGGCTTGTTAGAAGAAATCCCATAAACCGCATAAAGGTTGAGGGTATATGGGGTGAGTTTGAGGTTCCCGTGAAAACATACACAAGCGTTCAAGAAGTTCCCTTTACTCCCGATTTAATCATCATCTCGGTAAAATCCTACGATACGGAAAGTGCTCTAAAAAGCGTAAAACCTCTCGTTAATGAGAAGAATTACGTAATGATTGCCCAGAACGGATATGGGAATTACGAGAAGGCGGTTGAGCTCTTCGGTGATGGTAGGGTTATCCTCTCAAGGATTATTTTCGGCTCAAAGGTTATAAAGCCCGGGCATATAAGGATTACGGTATCTGCGGACGACGTTGTTATTGGAGACCCTTCGTGGAAGATAAAAGAGGAGTTTTTAAAGAAGCTTGCGAGGATTTTTACCGAAGCGGGGATACCCACGAGGTATGAGAGGGATGTATATAAATACCTGATAGATAAGGTGATTTATAACAGCGCGTTAAATCCACTGGGAGCTCTTTTTGAGGTGAATTACGGGAAGCTTGCGGAAAATCCCTACACAAAGGAGCTGATGGACAGGGTAATAGAGGAGATATTTGATGTTATAAAGGCCTGTAATATACCGACTTTCTGGAAAAGTGCGGAAGAATACAAGAGGGTTTTTTACGAAAAGCTCGTTCCGCCTACCGCTGAGCATTTCCCTTCAATGCTTGAGGATATAAAGAAGGGAAAAACTGAAATAGACGCTCTTAACGGGGCGATAGTTACGCTCGGAAGGAAGTGCGGAGTTAATACACCCGTTAACGAGTTTATAACGAAGATGGTAAAGGCAAAGGAGTTATTCAACCTTAAGAACGCTTAAGAAGGCCTCCTGAGGGAGCTGAACCTTTCCGAACTGCTTCATTCTCTTCTTACCTTCCTTCTGGTTTTCAAGGAGCTTCTTCTTCCTCGTCACGTCTCCCCCGTAGCACTTTGCTGTCACGTTAGCCCTGAGGGGCTTTATCCTCTCGGAGGCTATAACCTTACCCCCCTTTGCCACCTGTATGTGAACCTCAAAGAGCTGTCTCGGAATCGTTTCTTTCAGCTTTTCCGCAACCCTCCTTGCGAACTTCTGCGCCCTGTCCTTGTGAACTATGAAGGAAAGGGCGTCAACAGGTTTCTTATTTATGAGAACCGTGAGCTTAATAAGCTCGGAGGGTCTGTATCCTATAAACTCGTAGTCGTAGGAGGCGTATCCCCTTGATACGGACTTAATCTTATCGTGGAAGTCAACTATTATCTCGGAAAGGGGCATCTCATACTCAAGGTAAACGGTATTTGGGTCAAGGTAGCTCATGTTCTTCTGAATGCCCCTCTTTTCCTGACAGAGCTGTATTATGGGTCCGACGTAATCCTTCGGTGTTATTATCGTCACGAGAACGTAAGGCTCCTCAACGTATTCTATGAGTCCCGCGTTATCGGGAAAGTCCATCGGGTTCCTTACCTCTATAACCTCGTCGGTAAACTTCTTCTTAACCCTGTATATAACGTTTGGTGCTGTCGTTATTATCTTCACCCCGTATTCCCTCTCAAGTCTTTCCTGAACTATCTCCATGTGGAGGAGTCCGAGGAAACCTACACGGAATCCCATACCGAGGGCAGGGGAGCTTTCGGGCTCGTAAACTATAGCGGCATCGTTTATAGCATACTTCTCAAGGGCGTCTCTGAGCTCCTCGTATGTGGTATCTTCCGCGGGGTATATACCCGCGTAAACCATGGGTTTTGCAGGCTGAAATCCCGGAACGGGTTCTTTAGCGGGTCTCTTAGCGTGAGTTATCGTATCCCCTATCCTTATATCCCTAACGTCCTTTATTGATGCTGCTATGTATCCAACGTCTCCTGCCGAAAGCTTTTCAAACTTAGTCATCTTGGGTGTCTGGGCTCCGACTTCTGTGACCTCGTAAGTTCTTCCCGTTGACATGAGCATTATCTCGTCTCCCGGCTTCACCTCCCCGTCAAATATCCTGACGAAGGCAACCGCTCCCCTGTATGGGTCGTAATAGGAGTCAAAGATAATCGCCTTAAGGGGTTTCTTGGGGTCTCCCTTCGGGGGCGGAATTCTGTTAACTATCGCCTCAAGGATATCCTCTATTCCTATGCCCTCCTTGGCGGAGGCGAGAATTGCCTCCTCGGGGTCAAGCCCGAGAACCTCCTCAATCTGTTTCTTAACCCTATCAACGTCCGCCGAGGGAAGGTCTATCTTGTTTATAACGGGAATTATCGTAAGGTCCTGCTCAACTGCCTTCCAGAAGTTCGCAACGGTCTGAGCTTCTATACCTTGAGATGCATCTATCAAAAGAAGTGCCCCCTCGCAAGCGGCAAGAGCCCTTGAAACCTCGTAAGAGAAATCAACGTGCCCGGGCGTGTCTATCAGGTGAAGCTTATATGTGTTTCCATCCTTCGCCTTGTAAAACATTCTGACCGCTTGCATCTTAACGGTTATTCCCCTCTCCCTCTCAACGTCAAGGGTGTCAAGGAGCTGTTCCCTCTTCTCCCTTTCCGTTATCGTTCCCGTGAACTCAAGGAGTCTGTCCGCGAGTGTGCTCTTTCCGTGGTCAACGTGTGCTATTATGCAGAAGTTCCTGACCTTGCTCAAATCCTCCATGGTTTATAAAGATATTTTTTCAACAACTCTCTTTCAAACTGTTTACGACCTCGTAAACCTCCTCCTCCTTGAGAAAGGGATGAACGGGAACGGCGAAAACCTCCCTCTTAAACCTGTATGCGTTGGGTGTCGGGAGGCTTTCAGACTCCCTTATCTCGTTTAGAAGGTAATCGTAGTAAACCCTCGCGTCTATTCCCTTATCCCTCAACTTCTTAACTATCTCATCCCTCCTCTCGTGGCGAAGGGTGTAAAGGTGGTAAACGTGGTAAGCTCCCTCCCTTTCCCTCGGAACCTCGTATAAACCGCTGAGGTTCTCCGTGTAAATTCTCGCTATGTTTCTCCTCCTTTCGTTCCTCTCCCTTAATTTCCTGAGCTGAAGCGTTCCGAGGGCAGCTTGGAACTCGGTTATCCTCACGTTAAAGGCGGGATGCTCTCCGAAATCAATCCATTTCCTTATCTCCTTATAAATGTTTTCATCGCTCGTCGTGAGGGCTCCTCCCTCTCCCATTGGGACGTTCTTTGAGGCGTAAAAGCTGAAAGCCCCTATATGTCCCCAAGAGCCGACCTTTTTTCCCTTATACTCAGCTCCGTGAGCCTGGGCGCAGTCCTCAAGAACGTAAAAGCCATATCTTTCCGAGAGATACATTATGTTTTCCATATCCGCGGGCTGTCCGTATAGGTGAACGGGAATAACAACCCTCGGTTTATACTTTTTCACAGCGTCCTCAAGCTGGTTTAAATCAATAGTGTAATACTCGTCTATGTCAACAACCACAGGCCTTCCACCTGCGAGAAGAACCGCGTCTATAGTTGCCATAAAGCTGAATGCGGGAACAACAACCCTTTCCCCATCTTTAACACCGAGGGCTTTAAGACCTATGAAGAGGGCAACGGTTCCCGAACAGACCGTTGAGCAGTAATCAACACCCAGAAACTCGGAAAACTCTTCCTGAAACTTCTCGGTCCACCCGTCCCGGGTTATTCTCTTGCTCTCAAGAATGTTGATGAGTGCTTCCTTTTCCTCTTCTCCGAACTCCAGTCCTATGATGGGGATTCTTATGTTCATAGGTAAAACATTTTAAATTAATAAGGTTAAAATCTAACAATTGATGGAAAGGGTTCTAATCGTAGGCGTAGGTTTTATGGGCGGCTCTTTTGCATCTGCACTCAGGAAACACGGTTATAAAGGGAAGATATACGGATACGATATAAATCCCGAAAGCATAAGAAAGGGGGAAGACCTCGGGATAATAGACAGGGGAACGACGATTTTATATGAGGCAGGGGAGTTCAATCCCGACTTCGTCATGCTCTCCTCTCCCGTGAGAACCTTTCCCGAGATAGCAAAAAGGCTCGGGGAAATCCTTGACGAGGAGGTAATCGTAACGGACCAGGGAAGCGTTAAGGGAAGCCTCGTTTACGAGCTTGAGGATATACTCGGAAGTAAATACGTGGGAGGGCATCCGATAGCGGGAACTGAGAAATCGGGCGTTGAGTTCAGCATGTCCGACCTATACGAAGGGAAGAAGGTAATACTAACGCCTACCGAGAAGACGGATAAGGAGCGTCTTGAGGTAGTGAGAAGGGTATGGGAGAGCGTTGGAGGAATTGTTGAGTATATGGACCCATTCCTTCACGATTACGTTTTCGGTGTCGTCTCCCACCTTCCCCATGCGGTTGCCTTCTCCCTCGTTGATACATTAATACGTATGTCAACAAAGGAGGTTGACCTCTTCAAGTATCCCGGAGGGGGATTTAAGGACTTTACGAGGATAGCCAAAAGCGACCCGGTCATGTGGAGGGATATATTCCTCGCGAATAAGGAAAATCTTTTGAGGTCCATAGACGGATTTATTGAGTCCCTGAACTATCTCAGGAAGCTCGTAGAAGAAGAGAAAGAGGAGGAGCTTACCGAGTTCCTGAACGAGGTAAAAACGAAGAGGATGGAGATAGACTAATGGAAGAGTTAAAGAAATACCTTGACTACGGGATTATAGGCATCCTCGGTTTCATGAGCTTTTTGGCCCTTGCGGTAGCCGTTGAGAGATACCTATTCATAAGAAGCGTAAAGGTAGAACAATACCCTTCAAAGGCCTTACTTGAGAAGGATTTAACAAAAAGGCTTTATATAATAGCGACCGTTGCCTCAAATGCACCCTATATAGGTCTTCTCGGAACCGTTCTCGGTATAATCCTCACCTTTTACACTATAGGTGAAAAAGGTTTTGTTAACACGAGGGAGATTATGGTGGGGCTTGCCCTTGCGCTTAAGGCTACAGCCATGGGACTCCTGGTCGCAATACCTTCCTCAATGCTTTACAACTTCCTCCTTAGAAAGATAAGGGAAAAGCTCCTTGAGTATGAGGCTCAATCAGGGGAGTGTTCCTCAAGCCAGAGGTGAACGCTTCTGAAGGTTTCGGGTTCCTCAATCTCAAAGCTCATCCATTTACCCGAAAGAGGGTGATAAAAGCCGAGCCTGTAAGCTATAAGCATATTGCAGTTGCCCAAAAGATTAAGGAGCTCTTCGGGGACCGAGTTCCTTTTAAAGCCATAAGTTCTGTCCCCAAGAACAGGGTGTCCTATTGACGAGAAGTGAACCCTTATCTGGTGCGTTCTTCCCGTATGTATCTTTACCTTTAATAAAGTTATATCAAGCTTCTCATATCTCTTCAAAACCCAGAACTCGGTTAATGCCTCCTTTCCTCCCTCGTTTACCGAGAACTTCTTCCTGTCAACGGGATGCCTTCCAATCGGTTTATCTATTATCCCGTAATCCTCCCCAACTACTCCTTTAACGAGAACCTTGTAAAACTTCTCGGTCTTCCGTTCCTGGAATTGCTTGACAAGCTCCCTGTGGGCCATATCATTTTTAGCAACAACCATTAAACCCGCTGTTTCCTTATCAAGCCTGTGAACTATCCCCGGCCTCTCAACACCACCTATTGAGGACAAATCCCTTATGTGGTAAAGGAGAGCGTTCACAAGCGTTCCCGAGGTGTATCCCGGGGAGGGGTGAACAACGAGACCACAGGGCTTTACAACTACCGCTATATCCCTATCCTCGTAAACTATATCTATCGGTATGTTTTCGGGCTCAACCTTTAGTTCCTCGGGTTCTGGAATGAACAGGGTTACCCTATCCCCCCCTTTTATCTTCTTTGAGGGTTTCCTTACCTCTTCCCCGTTTACGTAAACGAAGCCCTTTTCTATGAGCTTTTTAATGTAGCTTCTTGAGAAATCGGTATAACTCTCTGCGAGAAAGCGGTCAAGCCTTTCCTCCTTCTGAGCGGTAAACTCAACCGCATCGGATATCTTCATAAAGAAAATAAATTAAGCGGAAAAGACGAGAATGGACTCGGGTCTCTTTATCCTGGGAACGACCATCTCCATAACCCTGAAGGTGTGGTTCATATTTGCGGTCTCAACGAAGGCAACGCTCACATCAAGGGCTACTACTATGTCAAAGTTTGCGGGAGAGGCGGAAACGAGTAAAACCTTATCCTCGGGCATTATCGGTGTCTGGAAGACGTCTTTAACAACCTTCTTTACCTGCTCAAGCTCAAGGAGTCCCGTGTTGTCGTGAATTCTGTTCAACAGGAAGTAGCGCTTGGGATTAACTATTAAGTAGTAGTTCGTGTAAAATCCCTTCTCAACGAGTTTTGATATTCCCCTCACAACGTCGCTGAAGGCATTTCCCACCTCGTTCCAGTCGGAGAGTTTATCCTCGTTTATACCTTCAGCAGTAAGAAGCCCCTCTATTCCGAGCTCCTTGCTTCCGAAGAGTATGAGCGTGTCTTCTGCTACAGCCAGAGAGCTTGCCGCAGCCGCGGCGTTCGTCGTATCTATCGGGAGGTTAAACTGCCTCCAGTGTTCCAAGTCCCTCCAGGATATTACAAAATCCTTGTAAAGAGTTGGTATGGGAACATGCTTCCTTATACCCGTTCTTATGGGCTCACAAACCTCATACTCTTGGCCCGGTCTTATCTCACAAACACCCGGTTCAACCCCGTAAAGGACATCGTAAGATATAACCTGGTGTCCCGCACCTATCGGTCCGACCACGGGAATGAATTTCCTTCCTATGAGTGTATTTCTCGCAACCTCGTAAACCGTTTTATCTATCTGTTCCCATTCGTCCGCGGTTAAAGGGGCTTGTTCCCTTTGCAAAAACTCCATTTCCCACCTCCTAAAAATAACTTAATACATAATAACGTTAAAGCCCTTCACCTTCCTCAACTTCTCCCTTACTAATTTTAGCTCCTTCACCTTTACGAGATAGCTCCATATTCCCGTTCTGGGGTCGTAAATCGCTTCAAACTTTTCCGCTACCTTTTCCCTAATGAGTTCCGATGCATCCCTTTCGCTTTCAATTATTACAACGTGCCCGTAGGGGGGGAGATTTTCCTCTTTTCTTCTTTTTAGCTCTTCTTCGTAAAGTTTTTCCAGCTTCTTACTTTCAAGGTTTTTTATCTCCTCATCGGTAAGGTTTCGCGTTTGGATTATAAGCTTTTCCTTTGCAATTCTGTAAAGGGTTGAGAAGAAGTATAAAAGCCTCTCCCTTGCCCTGAAACTCGGATAGTTCAGAAATCTTTCTCCGTCAATTAAGACAACAACATCGTAAGCTTTCGTCCATTCGGGAGAAGTTGAGAAGAAAAAGTTTTTTCTTTTACCAAAGTTTTTATATATAACCTCCTTAACCTTTTCTATTCCGACGCTTACAACCTCCGTCTTTCCGAAGCATACGGGACAACTCTTTTTCTCACTTTTATAATGGCTTGCATTAAGTCTGCAGAAAACTAAGCCTCTTTCCTTGCTATAAACGAGAAAGGTTCCGCATTTGGGACATTCAGCAAGAGACTCACACCTCGGACAGTATAGGTATCCGTATCCCTCCCGGGGAATTATAAAAAGAATATTTTTCTCTTTATTTTTCTCTATCTCTTTGTAGGTTTCTTCGGAAATTATTTCTTCTTTTACTTTAAAAACTTTAACCTCAGGTTTATACTCCTCTGAGATAAATTCTTTAAAAAATCCCCTCTTTAGTAAATAGAAACTCTCTAACGAGTAGTTAGGAGAACAGAATATAAGATGTGCCCCTTTGAGTTTTGAAAGGTGGTAAAGGGCACCCCTTATATCAAGGTTGTTTATGGGATACCTCGTATTTCTCAGCTCGTTCAGAAGCATGATGCTCTCAAGACGGATAAAAGGAAGAAAGATAGCCTTATACTTTCCCACGAATACGTATCCGTCCTCGTAAGCCTTGAACCAGTTCTTAAACAAACGCTTTAGTGTAACTCTTGAGCTTATTTCTATAACCTTTTCTCCGTAAAGTTTCTTCAGTCTTCTTACCGTCTCTCTTAATTCTCCGTCATCTGTGGAAATTATAAGTGTATTCTTTTTATTTTTTAGATTTTTATCCGTAATTTCCCTTATTTTTTTGAAAACAAACTCGTAAGTTCCAGTTATGAGTATTCTTTCTTTTTCCCTTTTTATAACTTCGTCGTCCGATTTAGCTTTTATCTTCAAGAGTCTTTGAACGGGAAGTCTAACCTTTCTTAGAATTCCTTTCTTTACCAACTCTCCCAGGTATGCGGTCTCAAATCCCGCATTTCTTATATCCTCCCTTGAGGATAAGGGATTTTTTTCTATGAACTCAATTAATCTCTTTTTCTCTTCCGACCTAAGACCTTTTATAGCTTTCTCAACGGGAACGGCTAAAAGGAAAGCTTCTTCAGTTATATCGGGAATTATCCACTCTTTCTTCTTTTCTATTATTTTTTTCTCCGAAAGGAAATGTATTAATTTCCAGGAAAAACTTTTCTTTAAAATTTCATATGGGACTCTTTCCTTATTTCTCAGGAACTCAACGAGTTTTAACGTTTCCGGGTCCACAGATTTTAGGTTTTGTCTCTTGAGATAAACAAACTCCTCCTCATACCAGTCAAACTGAGAGGGGAGGAAATCCCATAGAATTTTTGTGTAAAAATCCGTGCTTTTTTTCTCAAGCTCCCTCGCAACCTCAAAAGCATGGGGCAGAACGAAGGGAAGAGGATCTGGAAAGCATAAAACTTCTCCCTCCGCTTCACCCGTAGCTTTTCCTATTACTATACCGGTTATAAACTTTCCGTTTTCGTAGTTCCTTATTATCACTCTTCTTCCTATTGGGTTTTCGGGAATTTTACCCGCTTGAACGAGTTTAGTCCGTCCGTTCGGAATTATAACTTTAAGAAGCACAAAAATATAAATTAAGCCTTCAGGGCACGGAGAACTTTATCGTCAAGCTCGGTCATCTTTAGGACATTCCCCGTATGAGCAAAGGGAATTATTCCCGTTATCGTAGCTCCGGGAAAGAGGGAGTTCTCAACGGTGTCAATCTCAACCTCAAACACCGAGACGGGAAAGGGAATATCTTCTATTTTCTCAACTATCTCCTTGGCGTTTCCGTAACAGCTGAGAGCTTTGTCTGGGGCGAAAATCTGTATTGCGACCTTTCCCGTTTCCCTTATGTTTTGAGAGGTTTTAGCCTTTGAGCTTACCGCGATTCTTATCGTTCTCTCATCAACGGGATAGACCCATGTTATGAAGGTTATGTGTATATTTCCTTCCTTATCAACCGTTGAAACTACAACGGGGAAGACGTTTAAATCCCTCATCAAATCTATTAAATCTCTGGGTAGCATTTTCACACCTCCTTAAAATTTTTCTAACAATATTTTAAACACAGGTGTGAAATTTGACCTTTCAAAAGCTGAGGTATATAATTTTATATTGGATAGATAAAATTTTATAAGCCTTTATTTGAAGGCAAAAAAACTAAAAGGAGGTGACGTAATGGCAGAAAAGAAGGTGAGGGTGGCTATCGCGGGAGTGGGTAACTGTGCGAGCTCCCTCATACAGGGAATTTACTACTACAAGAAGAAGGGAACCGTTGACGTCAGCGGGCTTATGCACGAGGACATAGGCGGTTACAAGCCCTGGGACATTGAGATAGTTGCAGCATGGGACATTGACGCAAGGAAGGTCGGAAAGGACGTTTCGGAAGCTATATTCGCACCCCCGAACTGCACAGCAGTTTTTGAACCGGACGTTCCCCATATGGGCGTAAAGGTAAGGATGGGGAAGGTTCTTGACGGATTTGCTCCCCACATGAAAGAGTATCCTCCCGAAAGAACTTTCGTTCTTGCGGACGAAAAGGAAGACGAGCTCGAGGACGTTGTAGCGGTTCTAAAAGAAACCCAGGCGGACGTTCTCATTAACTACGTTCCCGTAGGAGCGGAACAGGCTGCAAGGTTTTACGCGGAAGCTTGCTTAAGGGCTGGAGTTTCCTTCATAAACGCAATGCCCACATTCATAGTTTCGGACCCCGAATGGGCAAAGAGGTTTGAGGAAGCTGGAATACCCGTAGTGGGAGACGATATAAAGTCACAGGTAGGAGCTACAATCGTTCACAGAGTTCTAACACAGCTATTCGTGGACAGAGGTGTTAAGCTTGACAGAACTTACCAGCTTAACTTCGGAGGAAATACGGACTTCCTCAACATGCTTGCAAGGGAAAGGCTGAAGACTAAGAAGGTTTCAAAGACCGAAGCGGTAACATCACTACTTCCCTACGACCTCGGATGGGAAAACGTTCATATAGGACCTTCCGACTGGGTTCCCTGGCTCAATGACAGGAAGATAGCTTACATCAGGATGGAAGGAAGACTCTTCGGCGACGTTCCCATGTATATTGAGCTAAAGCTTGACGTTGAAGACTCTCCCAACAGTGCAGGTTCAATGATAGATGCGATAAGATGTGCTAAGCTCGCAAGGGACAGGGGAGTAGCGGGACCGCTGTACTCAATAAGCGCTTACACGATGAAACACCCGCCCATACAATATCCCGACTGGCAGGCAAAGAAGATGGTTGAAGAGTTCATAAGGGGAGAAAGAGAAAGATAATTATTTCAAAAACTGGGGCTTTGGTTTCTCCCTTTTAAACTTTTTAGAAAGGTAATTAAAGAATATATCCAGGCTTTTTAAGTGCTCCTCCTTAAGGGAGTAATCAATACACTCCTTAAAGTAATACTCGTAATCCCTATACTCCTTCGGGAAATTACTGAAAAACTCGTTAAGGCTCTCCTTTATCTCCTTTAAAAGTAGTTTTGCTTTATTCAGGTCCGCATCCCTTCTCACGAGAAAGAGAGCAAAAACAAAGGGAAGTTTATGAATTTCATACCACTCCTTACCGAGGTCGTATATAAAGGGATACTGGTCCGTTTCCATGGCCTCATCACCTATAAGGAGCTTTGCCTCCCCTTCTGAGACCTCAATAATTTCTTTTCTGAACTTCTCTTCCATTATGTAATGAAGAAGATAACGGGAGGTAAGTGAAGCCTTCGTTATGCTTACCCTTTCAACTTCCTGAATGGGCTTCTTTGAAAAGAGCTTAACAGAACAAACCTCTCCCCTTGAGGATATAGATATATCGGGAAGTATGTAATACTTTTCAGGATTAAAGAAAAACTCAACCGAGGAAACAATACCCACCTGTATTTCTCCTTTCCTTAAAAGCTCAACGAGTTTTGAGGGGACTTCCTTGATAACTTCAAAGGAACGGAGTTTATAAAACAGGGGAACCGTATTCAGGTAAGAAACCTGACCAACACGAAACATCAAATAAAGAAATTTTAAAAGGAAAGAAAAAAAGAGAAAGGGTTTAACCGAGGACTTTTACGTTCTTTGCCCTTGGTCCTTTTGTGTCGTCAACAACTTCAAACTCAACGAGCTGGCCCTTTTGGAGCGTCTTGAAACCGTCCATTAAGATATCCGTAAAGTGAACGAAGACATCCGAGTTGTTATCCTCTCTCGTTATAAAGCCGTAGCCCTTGTCCTTGCTGAACCACTTAACTACACCTCTGACCGACATAACGACAAAACCTCCTGTAGAATTTAGCTTGTAGGTTCTCAAAGGAAGGAATTCCCTCCCCTGAAGAACCTGTATTTAAATATATTCATATACTTAAATTTTTCAAGTGATTTTCCTCAAAAAATAGTTGACAAACTATAAAAGGATGCTATATAATTATTTCCAGCTTTAGAAACCTAAAGGGAGGTGTTTAGTTATGAAGAAAGGTCTGCTCCTCGCAGGGGCTGTATTCAGCTTAGGTGTACTTGCACAAAGCGCAAACGCGGTAACGATTAAGATTGATGAAAACCAGACCCTTAAGTTCGGTGCAAGGGGAATCATAGACGCAACCTTACGTGGAGAAAGGGATTATTACAAAGATATTGATACCCTTAAGAATGACAAAAGCGACCTCCAATTCAGCCACAGAAATGCAAGGATTTACTTCAAGTATAAGTTCAACAAAATCCTGAGTGCTGGATTTCAAACGGAATTTATAGGTGTAAACAAGTTACTTGATGTGAATGGTGATGGCAATTCAGATTCTGACATTGAAATCCTTGACTCCTATATCAATCTCGCATTTGCTCCCGAGTTCAACATCATAGCTGGTTCATACAAGGTTCCTTTTGAGAGACACAGCGGATTACAAAGTGGATGGAGTGTTCTCTTCCCGACGGGTCCGACATACGGTAAGGTAAAAATCCTTGATACTGTAGAAAATCAAGTTTACACCGCTAAGCATGTTTTCACAAATCCTTTGGCTCATAAGCCTTTCAGGAGTGGTTCAAGAAGTGCAGGCGTAACATTCTGGGGTAATATAGCTGGGGGAATGTTCAAGTATTATGCTGGTATCTTTGATACAGATGATGAAACAAATGCTGCGGGTGAACCTAAAACAGGATTTGCTATAAGGGTTCAGTTCACACCAACGATGCTCGGATACAAACCTGAGAAAGGGTACGTTCTTAAGAATACCTACGTAGGAAAGAAAGATGTTCTTACAGTTGGTCTTTCTTATGCTCACCAGGGTTATAGGTCTGGTGGAGACCCTGACATAGATGACCAAACATCTTGGGGCGTTGACGTAATGTGGGAACAAAAGTTTGAAACAATTGTTCCTAACCTCCAAATTGGTTATGTAAAACATAACAACTATGAAGGATGGAAAGACGACGACAGATTCGGATGGCTCGTTCAAGGACAACTCCTCTACGACCAAAAGATATTCCTCGGAAAGCCAGCACTTGTAGTTAAGTATGTAAGAAGCGAGTGTGACGGAAAGGGATGTGAAGTTACAGATTTCAGCGGTAAAGATGTTAAGCCCAAGCTCACAACCTGGGGTATAGGTGTAAACTATTACATCAAGGGATACGCTAACAGAATAGCTCTTGCTGTAGATAACGTTAAGCTTGATGATGTAAACGTTGGCCAAGGGGCGGACGATTCCTACACCGACGTAACCCTCTCCATCTTCTATAACTTCTAAAAATTCCTTTAAACCCCGCTCGGGGCGGGGTTCTTTTCCCAAACTCCTTTAATTTCGTATCCGCATTTATTACATTTGCCTTCCTTTAAATTTACATCTGTGATAAAGTATCCTGTCCTTCCTATTACCGTGTTTCCGCATTTGGGGCAGTATGTGCTTTCATAATTGTTTCCCGGAAGATTTCCGACGAAAACATATTCAAGTCCTACTTCTTTTCCTATATTGTAAGCCTTTATAAGCTCCTCAACTGGTGTCGGAGGAAGGTCCGTAGCCTTGTAGTGAGGGAAGAACCTTGATAGATGCCAGGGAACCCAGGGTGCAAGCTCGTTTCCTATCCATTCCGCAATCTTCTTTATCTGCTCTTCAGTTAGATACTTCGGAACTATAAGGGTAGTTAGCTCAACCCATTTTCCTTTGCTAAACACGTATTTTATCGTCTCAAGGACGGGCTGGAGTCTCCCCTTTGAATACTCCCTGTAAGCTTTATCGTCAAAGAACTTCAGGTCTATGCTGTACGCGTCCATATATTTGTCTATTTCCTCAAGGGGCTCGGGATTTATGAATCCCGCGGTTACCATTATATTCTTTAGTCCAGCTTCCTTTGCCTTCTTTGCTACGTCAAGCATGTATTCCGCAAATATCGTTGGGTCCGAGTAGGAGTAAGATATGCTTTCGCATCCGTGTTCAAGGGCTTTCTCGACTATTAATTCCGGGGGAACAAAAGTCTCGTCGTAAAACCTGTTTTTGAATACTTCTCCCTTGGGAACCTGGGATATTTCCCAGTTTTGGCATCCCTTGCAGTGGAGATTACAACCGGGCGTCGCTATCGTTAACGTTCTGTGTCCGGGGAGGAAGTGAAATAGAGGCTTCTTCTCAACGGGGTCTATAGCAGCGGATATAAGGGAGCCGTAGGTAAATGTGTAGAGTTTTCCTCCGATGTTTGCCCTCACACCGCAGGAGCCCACTCCCCCATCCTTCAACTTACAACTTACAGGGCAGAGATAACACTCAACTTTTCCGTCCTCAGTTTTCTTCCACCATTTTGCCTCAACTCTCATAAGTTTAAATTTAACAACTCAACACTCAATATTATTGACTGAACTCATATAAGCACTTGCTTTTGCTTTAGATTATATAATTTATATTTCATAATGGTTGACAGGGATTGGGTTCTGAAGATTGCACATCTCGCAAGACTAAAGCTAACGGAGGAGGAAGTAGAGCTTTTCCAAAAACAGCTCGGGGATATACTTGAGTTCGTGAATAAGCTAAATGAAGTGAACACAGAAGGAGTAGAACCTTTCATTCTTTCTTCGGAAACGACTCCTATGAGAGAGGATGAACCGAGGCCTTCCCTTGACAGGGAGAAGGCCCTTATGAACGCTCCCGAGAGGGAAGACGGATTTTTTGTAGTTCCGAGAGTTGTGGAGGTGTAATAGATGGCAAGGGTTTCTGAAAACTTATCTGAGAAGATGAAGGCTCTTGAGGTAGCTTTAAGCAGTATTGAGAAGCGTTTCGGCAAAGGGGCGGTTATGCCCCTTAAAGCTGTTGAGACCGTTGAGGTTGAAACTATACCCACTGGCTCCATCTCCCTTGATATAGCTACGGGAGTCGGAGGAATCCCGAAGGGTAGAATAACCGAGATATTCGGTGTTGAGAGCTCCGGGAAAACAACCCTCGCACTTCACGTAATAGCGGAAGCCCAAAAAAGGGGAGGAGTAGCGGTATTCATTGATGCGGAACACGCTCTTGACCCCAAGTATGCTAAGAAGCTTGGTGTGGACGTTGATAATCTTTACATATCCCAGCCCGACTATGGAGAGCAGGCCCTTGAAATAGCGGAGAGTCTAATAAACAGCGGAGCGGTTGATGTTATAGTCGTTGACTCCGTAGCTGCACTCGTTCCCAAGGACGAGCTTGAGGGCGAGATGGGAGAAGCCCAGGTGGGCAAACAGGCAAGGCTCATGTCCCAGGCACTGAGAAAGCTTAAAGGTGCGGTTCACAGAAGCAACACCGCACTCATATTCATAAACCAGATAAGGGAGAAGATAGGAGTGATGTTCGGAAATCCGGAGACAACACCCGGTGGAAGGGCATTAAAGTTCTTTTCCGATATGAGACTTGAAGTGAGAAGACTCGGAGACGTTAAGGAAGGAGGAGAAAAGAAAGGCTACAGAGTGAAGGTTAGGGTTGTTAAGAATAAGCTCGCGCCCCCATTCCAGGAGGCGGAGTTTGACGTTATATACGGTGAAGGAATATGCAGGATATGCGATATCATTGATACTGCTGCAAATCTCGGAGTTATAACGAAGAGCGGTTCCTGGTACAGCTACGGAGAAAAGAGGCTGGGACAGGGAAGGGAACAGGCTAAGAAATACCTGCTTGAACATCCCGAAATGCTTGAGGAAATAGAGAGAAAAGTAAGAGAGGTGTCGGGACTTGTTAGACCAGATACTGAAAACAGCGTTGGAGAAAAGAGCGAGTGATATTCACCTCAAGGTGGGCTCAAAGCCCGTAATCAGGACTCCAAACGGGCTGGAAACCCTTGAGGAGTTTCCCCCTATTTCCATAGAACTTTTTGAAATCTTTATAAACGATATACTGAAAAATCAACCAAAAAAGAGGAGAGAACTTGAGGAAGAAGGTCAAGTTGACCTTTCTTACTCTATACCTAAGGTCTCAAGGTTCCGTGTAAACCTTTACAAACAGAGGGGAACTTTCGGTATGGCCCTGAGAGTCATTCCCTTTGAAATACCCGAGTTCAAAAAACTTAACTTGCCTCCTGTAATGTTACAAACCGCCTTAAAACATTCGGCAGGGCTTATTCTGGTTACGGGACCTACAGGTTCGGGAAAATCAACAACCCTCGCAGCAATTATTAACGAGATAAACAAACGTTTCAGGAAAGTTATAATAACGATTGAGGATCCGATAGAGTTCCTTTTCAAGGATATTATGTCCTTTATTATTCAAAGAGAAGTTGGATGGGATACGGAAAGCTTTTTCCTTGGGCTTAGGGCAGCACTGAGAGAGGACCCAGACGTAATAATGGTGGGTGAAATCAGGGACCCCGAAACCGCGAAAACTGCACTCCACGCTGCGGAGACGGGACACCTCGTTTTCTCAACCCTTCACACCCTTGACGCTGTAGAAACTATTAACAGGTTTGTTGGAATGTTTCCCTTAGAACATAGAGAGCAGATAAGACAGATGCTCGCATCCACGCTTATAGCGGTTTACTCGCAAAGATTAATTCCGAAGAAAGGGGGAGGTAAAATCCCCGCAGTTGAAATTATGATTATGACCCAATCAATAAAGGAAGCCATTCTGGAAAACAGACTCCACGAAATTCCCGAGCTAATAGAAAAAGGTAAGTCTGTTTACGGCTCTCAAACCTTTGACCAGCACCTTGAAGAGCTTTATAAAAAAGGATTGATAGACCTCGATACCGCACTCCTTTATGCGAGAAGACCCGCGGACCTTGAACTCAGGCTGAAAGGTATAAGTAGCGAAAGCGTATCGGGAGAAGATGATATATTCATTACATAATATGAAGATAGCAATAGACGGACCTTCCGCAAGCGGGAAGAGTACGATAGCGAAGTATATTTCCGAAAAGTTGGGAATACCTTATTTGGAAACGGGCCTCGTTTACAGGACATTAGCCTATATATCCGTTAAAGAAAATATCCCCCCCGAGAATTTTGAAGAAGTTTTTAAGAAAAGCTTTGAGGTGATACCAGAAATAGGTAAGACTATCGTAAAGATTAAAGGAGAAGAACTGAAGGAAAATTTATTGAAAACCGAGGAAGTAGGAAAAAGAGCCTCTGAACTGGGCGCCATTCCCGAGTTCAGGGAAAGGATAAATAAGCTGTTCAGGGAGATAATAGATGAGAAACAAATGGTTGTTGAAGGAAGGGACGCTGGAACACATATAATCCCCGAAGCGGATGTGAAGATTTTTATAACCGCTTCCCCCGAGGAAAGGGCTAAAAGGAGATACGAACAACTGAGGGAAATGGGAATTGATATTTCTTACGAAGAAGTTTTACAAAAAATTCTTGAAAGGGATAAAAGGGATATGGAAAGACCCAAGTATCCCTTCAGACCTGCTGAAGATGCTATAATTGTTGATACTACGGGAATGAATATCGAAGAAGTATTTAAAAAAGTAATGAAGATAATATATGAACATCCCGAATACTCTAAGCATACTTAGAATTCTTCTCTCACCTTTTATTCCCCTACTCGTATTAAAGGAAAATTATTTATTTTCTCTCATTCTCATATCATCTCTCGCATTAACAGACTTCCTCGACGGATATATAGCCAGGAAATTAAAACAAGAAACAAAAGAAGGAAAAATTCTTGACCCTCTGGGTGATAAAATTTTTACGGCTTTTTCCCTATTTTCATACACTTTCCTATCCAACTACACCTTAAATCCTATAATTTTCTTTTTGCTTCTGTTTAGGGATACTCTCTTAATCACGGGAGGAATTATACTTCTAAGGAAGAACTTAATTCCTTCACCGTCCGTTTACGGAAAATTAACAACCTTTTTCGTATCTATATGTTTAGTATTAACGGCAACTTTAAACGTAAACGCCATTCCAATTTTACAAAATCTTCTTATGGTTTTAGAACCATTAACCGTATTATTCATAGTGATATCGCTCTTTCATTACCTATTCAGGTATTATAAATATGTATCTGGGAGGATTAATTTATGAAAAGTGATGATAAGGAGAGAAAGTTTTTTAAAGCTTTAAAAGAACTTTTTATAGGAGAAAAGGTAGAAGGAAAGTCAGGCTATATAAACTTAATGAAGATAAAATCAAAATATTACGAAAAAGTTGTATATCCAAGACTTAAGCGGGATATAGAAGAAGCTTTAAAAGAGTTTCCCGAATTCAGGGAGGAGCTCTTTGATAAGCTGTACGATTTCTTCAGCGTGTATTTTTCCGAAAGCGGTTCCATATACTTTGCTAAAACACCGCTTTATAAGGATATTTACGAAAAGATATATACCGATGAGAGGGATGTAATTCTATTTTGGAAAACTCGTGGATTATATTACATAAAAACCGATAAAATTTTTAAAAGTCTTAATTTAGAATTGAATGGCATTAGATTTCATTTTGATGCCTCAGATATTGAATATAAAAAGGCTAATGAGAAAAGGGAATTAATTTATGAACTTAAAGAGATAAGTGATGATAAGAATGTTATTTTTTCAGTTAAATACTCGGAAAGAGGAAGGAAAACGAATAAAAAAGAGATTTTAAAAGAATTAAAGAAAAATGGAATAGATTTAGGTGAAGAGGAGCTTGAAAGAGCATTCAGAATTTTTGAGAAACAGGGGGAGGTAGATTTTTTCCTGAATAAAAACCCAAGGGAGTTCTTAAGAGAGCAGTTTGAACTCTGGCTATACAGATACCTTTTTAAAGGTTCAAACGTATGGAATGAAAAAAGAATTAAACAAATCCAAGTCCTAAGGGATATAGCACTTAAAATTATAAACTTTATATCTCAATTTGAAGAGGAATTAGTAAAAGTATGGAACAAACCGAGATTTGTTCTTAATTCTAACTACGTAATTACGCTTAACAGAATTGCAGAAAGAGAAGGCGGTCTAAAAGTTATAGAAAAAATTATAAAACATAAAAATTTTGAAAAACAAGTTCAGGAATGGAAAAGCTTAAAAATAGTTGATGAAAAATTCAGAGGAGAAGATATTATATTTGAAGGAAAGCTGAACGATAAATACAGGTTTTTACCTGTTGATACAAAATATTTTAAGGATTTAGAAGGGGAAATAATTTCGCTTTTTGATAATCTTGATGAAGCTCTTGACGGATGGCTTATAAAAAGCGAAAATTATCAAGCACTTAATACAATTCTTCCGAAGTTCAAGGGAGAAGTTCAAACAATTTACATAGACCCTCCCTTTAATAAAGAACAGGAGGCTGATTACTTTTACTCGGTAAAGTATAAGGACGCCACATGGATAACGATGCTGGAAAACAGGTTAAGGCTTGCAAGGGAATTTTTGAAGGATACAGGAAGCATTTTCGTGAGGTGTGATTACAACGGAAATATGTATGTAAAGCTTTTAATGAACGAAATATTCGGAAA
>NZ_BAAHXJ010000003.1:0-405349 GCF_054656935.1 Aquifex pyrophilus
TTTTGGGAGGCACTCCGAACTTCTTTATTACTTTCTCTTTGTTAAACACTTCGTTGTTCATAGGGTTTATAACTATTACCTTTTCCGAAACGAGCTGGAGGAGGTCCTTATCGGGGGAGTATATCTTTACCTTAAAGCCCTTCTGGGAAAACTTCCTGGCGAGGTATGCTATAACGTCGTCCGCCTCGTATCCGGGAACCTCAATAACGGGTATGCCCGCAATCCTGAGTATTTCCTTTATAACGGGTATTTGAACCTTTAAGGGGTCCGGGGTCTTCGGTCTTTGCTTCTTATACTCCGAGTAAATCTTCTCCCTCTTTGTCTTTGCGGGAGCGTCAAATACGACGACGAGATACTCGGGTTTTTCCCTCTTCATAAGGGCAAAAAGCATCCTGAGAAAGCCGTATATGGCGTTTGTGGGAAATCCCTTACTCGTTGAGAGTTTGGGAAGTGCAAAGAAACTCCTGTAAACGAAAGAAGAGCCGTCAAGTATGTGGAGAACCTTCATCCTTTCAGCGTTCCGAGGGGTTTGAGCTTTGCAACAGCTTTCGCTATTCCGAGCTCGTCTATTACCCTAACGACCTCCGTAACGTCTTTGTAGGCCTGAGGTATTTCCTCCATTATCGTTCCCTTTCCCCTTGCAACAACTACGAGGTTTCCTATAACCTTCTCAAGCCCGACCTCTTTGACGAACTTCTTCGCCTGTCTCCTTGACATAACCCTTCCAGCTCCGTGGCAGGCGCTTCCGAAGGACATCTCCATGGATTTTGGCTGACCCACGAGGAGGAAGGAAGCCCTTCCCATATCCCCGGGAATAATAACGGGCTGTCCTATATCCCTGTAGGCTGGGGGAACTTCAGGGTTGTGAGGGGGGAACGCCCTTGTTGCTCCCTTTCTGTGAACAACGACCTCAACCTCCTGACCGTTTACCCTGTGCTTCTCAACCTTTCCTATGTTGTGGGCGTGGTCGTATATGAGTCTGTATCCGAACTCCTCCCAAGATATTCCGAGGAACTTCCTCACGGTGTTTGCGGTTTTAAAGCCGAGAATCTGCCTGTTGGCAAAGGCGTAATTTGCGGCTGCATTCATAGCCTTAAAGTAGTCCTGACCTTCGGGGGAGGAAAAGGGCATGCAGGCGAGCTGAGGGTCCGGCAGCTTTATCTTATACTTATCCCTAACCTTCAGGGCTACTCTCAGGTAATCGGTGCATACCTGGTGTCCGAATCCCCTTGAACCCGAGTGAACCATTATTACAACCTGCCCCTCCCATATACCGAGCTTCTGGGCGGCATCCTCGTCGTAAATAGCCTCAACAGCCTGTATCTCAACGAAGTGATTACCGCTCCCTACCGTTCCGAGTTCATCCGAACCCCTTGCGTATGCCTCGTTAGAGGCTTTATCCGGGTCCGCATTTGGGAGCGCTCCGAAGCCCTCTATGTGCTGGAGGTCCTCCGGAAATCCGAATCCGTAATCAATAGCCCATCCCGCTCCCCTTACGAGAACCTCCTTCATCTGGGACTTTGAGAGCTTTATCTCGCTCGTTGAGCCAACACCCGCGGGAACGTTCCTTAAAACCTCGTTCATTATCTCCTTTATCCTCGGGACTATATCAACCGCTTTCAGGTTAGTGGCAATCAATCTAACACCGCAGTTTATGTCGTATCCTATTGAGCCGGGGCTTATTATACCCGTCTTTGTATGAGTTGCCATCACTCCCCCTACGGGAAATCCGTATCCGACGTGAACGTCAGGCATAACATATATGGCCTTCTGAACGCCGGGAAGCGTTGCTGCATTCGCGGCCTGCCTTATTGCGTCCTCCTCAAGCTGTTCAAATAAGAGGTCGCTCAGGTAAAGAATTACGGGAACTTTTTGTCCCTCAATCGTTCCCTCGGGGAGCTCCCATATGTATTTATCCCTTCTGATAAGCTTCTCCTTCAGACTCATCTCTCAACCCCCACGTAAACTGTAAAGAATAAAGCGAGAACCAAGCTGAACACTAAGTTAAGTATAAACCCTACTCTCATCATATCAGTCTGCTTAATGTAGCCCGTTCCGTAAACTATCGCGTTCGGAGGGGTTGCAACGGGAAGCATAAAGGCACAGGATGCTGCAACCGCTGCAGGGATAACGAGAAGCTCCGGAGGCTTTCCCAGCCCCTGAGCGGTTGAGAGGAGTATGGGGGCTAAAAGTGCTGTTGTCGCGGTGTTGCTCATAAGCTCCGTCAGGAATATAACGAACAGAACGACCGCGAGTATAAAGAAAAAGGTCGGAAGCCCGTCAAGAACGTTTATGAGTTTCTGGGAGATGAACTTAGCGGTTCCCGTTTTCTTCATTATCCCGCTCAAGGCCAAACCACCACCGAATAGGAGAAGCGTTCCCCAAGAAACACCTCTGTTTATATCCTTCCAGTCAAGAAGTCTGAAAACAACGAGGGCAATTACAGCAAGAAGGGCTATAACGGTGTCAAAATACTTCTTCACTCCGAAAATCGGTGCTATCTGTTTGCTGAATATCCAAGCAAGGGCTGTAAAAAGGAATATAAGTAGAACGAGAACCCTCTCTCTCGTAAAGCTGAAGCTTAATCCCTCAAGGGCTTTTACTTCAATGTTAACGGGAGGCCTGAAGACGAGGAATAGAACTATAAACAGGAGCGGGAAGAGAATTACGAAAACGGGAAGGCCGAACTTGAGCCAGTCGGAAAAGGAAAGCTCAAGAAGGCTTGCGGCTATACCGTTTGGGGGGCTTCCCACGAGCGTTCCTATACCCCCTACGCTTGCCGCGTATGCAACACCCAGAAGGGTGAAAGTGTAAACCCTTTCGGGGATTTCCCTCCCAGCTGTTGAGAGTATTCCGAGGGCGAGGGGTAGCATCATCGCAGTCGTTGATGTGTTGCTTATCCACATGGAGATTAATGATGTTGCGAGCATAAGGAAGAACACCGAAACTATAAAGCTTCCCCGTGCGGTGCTCACTATCCTGTGGGCTATATACCTGTCTATCTCGTATTTTGAGAGGGCGGTTGCGAGAACGAATCCACCGAAGAAGAGGAATATGAGGGGATGGGCAAAGTAGGAAAGTCCCGTCTTTACATCAAAAACACCCAGCAGAACCCCGAGAATGGGAATGAGCAAGGCGGTAACGCTTAAAGGTATTGCCTCGGTAATCCAGAGAACCGCAGCAAGGGATAAAATGGATAGCCCTTTCCTCACACCCTCATCAAAGGGAGACAAAAAAAGGAAGTATAGGAAGAGAAATATTCCCAAAAGAAGAGAGGCGTTTTTGAAACCCATAACTCTCCCTCCTCAAAATAGGATTACCTCCACCTCCTCGCCTTCCTTTAATTCATTTACACCCTCGTAAACAACCATGTATGCGTTTGCATTTACGAGGGATGTAAGCATATGGCTGTCCTGCTTGGGGTAAGGTTCACACTTGTACATTCCGTCTTCATACCACACTTTGCACCTTGCGAACTCCCTTCTGTCCGCGTTCTTTCTCCTGTATCCCCTCTCAAGAACCGCCTTTACCTTTTCTTTAAATATATTCTTGTAGCCCTGCATTATCCTCAGGGCGGGGTAAACGAGGAGGTCAAAAGCTACCGCGGTAGATACGGGATTTCCCGGAAGACCGAAGAAGAGCTTGTTATCCCCGTAAACGCCGAATAAAACGGGTTTTGCGGGCTTAATCCTGAGCTTGTGAAACTTGACGTCTATACCGAGCTCCTGAACGAGGTATTTAACATAATCCTTCTCCCCCATTGATACACCGCCCGTGGTTATAAAAACATCGTATTTATGGATGTTCCTCAAAACCTTTTTTAGTTCCTCTGGGTCATCTGGAGCTATGCCGAGATTGTGGGGAATACCACCCGCACCGAGAACCTGTCCATAAAGCATATAGTTGTTTGAGGTTCTTATTTGGGAGGGGTTCGTCATCTCCTCGCACAGGTCAAGTATCTCATCACCCGTTGAGAGTATTCCTACGTTCGGCCTTCTGTATACGCTCACAACCGCTTTGTTTACAGAAGCAAGCATACCCATCTCGTAAGGCCTAATCTCCTTTCCCTTTGGTATTACCACCTCTCCCTTTCTCACATCCTCACCCTTTCTCCTTATGTTTGCTCCCTTCTTAAAGCTTTTCTTAATGATTACGTACCCGTCCGATACTTCTGTGAACTCAACGGGAACGACGGTATCCGCACCCTCGGGAATAGGGGCACCCGTAAAAATCCTTACTGCTGTCCCCTTCTCAACCCTTAGTTTCTCTCCCGTTCCAGCTGCATACTCACCGATTATCTTCAGCTTTGCGGGAACGTTTTGTATATCCTCATGTCTTACCGCGTATCCGTCCATAGCGGAGTTATCAAAGGGGGGTTTGTCCGAGTCCGATAAAACGTCCTCCGCGAGAACTCTCCCGAGGGCTTCGTGTATGAAAACCCTTTCCGTATCAAGGGGCTTGGCACTTTCTATAACAACCTTTAAGGCTTCCTCCAAAGGTGTCAGTTCCGCCATATTTTTACCTCCTTATAATGGTATTTACAGAAAACCTACTAAATTAATATTTAAAATGGAAAAGGTATGCAATCCCTATGACAACTTAACGGGATTGTTTTCAAATATATACTTTAGGGAGAAAGTAAGGGAGTTTCTACAAGAGGGGAAAGAGTTAGCAATTGCTCTTATAAAGGTAGAAAATATATGGCAGGTAAATACCCTTTACGGATTTAAAGAGGGAGATAATGTAATAAAGGAAATTGCTCGTAGGTTGCAGGAAAAATGTGGTAATAACTCGGTTGTTGGGAGAATTTACGGAACTATTTTCGGTTGTTGCTTTTCACAGAAACACGTAAGGACTTTTCTTGAAAAACTTTTAAAGGAACTTGCAAAGCCTATACCCGTTAAAAGTGATATCTTTACTCCCGATGTAAAAATCGGTGTTTCCCTATTTCCCGCCCATGGAAAGGATGTTGAAGAGCTTATGAGAAAGGCAGAGCTTGCCCTTTATATGGTTCTATGTGGAGAAAGTGATGGAAATATATACGTATATTCAGAAAAATGTGAAAAATTTATAAAAAGAAACATAGAGATAAGAACAAAGCTTGAGGAAGCATTAAAAAAAGGTGAAATAACTCTTTATTACCAGCCTATTGTTAGGTTATACGATGAGAAAATAATAGGATTTGAAGCTCTGCTGAGGTGGATAAAAAACGGGAAAGTTTACATATCCACAGATTTGTTTATAGAAGTTGCGGAAAAATACGACAAACTTATAAAGAATTTAAGCTACTTTGTTCTTAGACATGCTATCAGGGATATTGCACAACTGGATAGGAATTTTTCCCTTTTTATAAATTTCTCCGCGAGGCAGTTTAAAGATGAAAACTTACCTTCAGAAATAAGAAAGTTTCTATGTAAATACAATTTCCCTGCACATAAACTTGTTCTGGAAATAACGGAAAGGACTATGATGGAGAACCCTAAAAAGGCGAAAATCATAATAGACGAATTGAAAGCACTTGGGGTAAAGATTGCTATAGACGATTTCGGAACGGGATTCTCCTCTATGGAGTATCTCGTTGAATTTAACGTTGATAGAATAAAGATTGATAAAAAGTTTATAGATGGAATTCTGGACGATAAAAAGTCGTGGACAATAGTAAAAAGTGTGATAAACCTTTCCCATAATGTAGGAGCTCTATCTTTAGCGGAAGGCGTTGAGACAAAAGAGCAGGTGAGGGAGCTAAAAAAGCTCGGTTGCGATGAGGCTCAGGGTTATTACTTTTCAAAGCCCCTCCCATACGAAAAACTTATAGAACTCCTTAAGGTAAAAGGGTATCTTAAATAAAAATTCTGGGGAGGTGGAAAGATGAAAAAGGTTTTAGCGGGAGTTCTTCTTGCTGGAGTTGCATTCGGAAAGCCCGTATTCATGGATGCCGAATGGGCAAAGAAGTTCTGTGAACTTTGGAATAAGACCCCTGAGCTTTCCGAGAAGCTGGGGAAGAGTGAGAGCTGGGCGGAAAAGCCCGTGAGAAAGCTGTTCCTTTACAGGAAGGACTGCGGTACCGATAAACAGATTCAGCTAACCATAAAGAACGAGAACGGGAAGGCGATATGCGTTTACGGGGGATGGAAGAAGGATGAAAAGACAGACGATGACTTTTTAATGTATGCGGACACAAAGAGATGGCTTGAGATGGGAATGAAGGAATACGGACCGATGAAGGCGATGCTGTTCGGGAGGTTGAAGTTTGAGGGTCCCCGTTTCGTAGCGATGAAGAACATGGGTCCCTTTGAGGCTTTCCTTGATTTAATAGATGAGATAGAATCTGATACCGAGATATGCCCATAAAGGTTATTTACAGAGGAAAAGAGATAGAGATTCCCGAAAAGAAGATAAAGGCGAGGGAGCTCCTGAAACGCCTGGGGCTCTCCCCCCTTTCCTCTCTGGTTGTTAAGAACGGAGAAGTTATATCCGAGGAGGAATACGTTGAAGAGGGAGACGAGGTAAGGGTGGTTAATGCGATTTCTGGAGGAGCTTAAAAACCTTGATTACCTCCTTTTTCTCTTAATACTCCTCATACAGGCCTTCGGAGTTGTGGCGGTTTACAGCGCAACCTACAGCGGTGGAGTGTCCCTCTTCGTTTACAAGCACCTTGTTTATATAGGAATAGGCTGGCTTCTCATCTTCCTTTTCTCCTTTGAGAAGTTTGAGAACGTCCTTGACCTTTCCCTTTACATTTATCTCCTCAATCTCTTTTTACTAATCCTGGTTCTCGTTGGCGGAAAGGAAGTTTACGGCTCTAAGAGGTGGCTCGGCTTAGGATTTATAAACATTCAGCCCTCGGAGTTTATGAAGATATCCCTTATACTCATAACCGCTTACCTCCTTCCCCTCATAAAGGGAGTTAAGGACAGGAGGGTTATCCTCCTTCTCCTCATATACGCCATACCTTCGGTGATAACCTTGAAACAGCCCGACCTCGGAACAACGGTTGCCTACTTCATTCCCCTCTTCTTTATGCTCCTCGTGAGAGGAGTCCCCCTTAGGTATTTCCTTCTCTTCGGTATCTTTCTTCTCTCCCTTACTCCTTTCCTCTGGAAATACTTTCTGAAGCCCTACCAGAAAAAGAGGATACTAGCAGTCATAGACCCCATGAGCGATTACTACGGGAGCGGATACCAGCTCATACAGTCAAAGATAGCTATAGGCTCGGGAATGCTTACGGGAAAGGGACTCCTAAAGGGAACACAGACTCACCTTATGTTCCTTCCCGAAAAGCACACAGACTTCATATTTGCTGTAATAGGTGAAGAATTCGGATTTCTGGGAGCCTTCACCTTGAGCACTTTATTTTTCCTATTCTTTTTAAGGCTCATTTACTATCACGAGCTATTCCAGAGGAGCTACGAAAAACTATTCGTTGCGGGCGTTTTTTCCCTAATTCTCTTCCAGTTTACGGTGAACACGCTCATGACCATGGGTTTATTTCCCGTTGTAGGCATACCCCTTCCCTTCGTGAGCGTAGGGGGGAGCTCAATGATTAGCCTCTCAATAGCTATTGGTCTTCTCCAGAATATATACAAGAAGTATAGGAACCCATACATGAGGTTGGATAAGGAGCCCGTTTACGAGTAGAATACCTTTTGATGAAGCTTACGGTGATAGGAGGAGGATACGTAGGTCTCGTTTCCGCAGCCTGCTTTTCCCACATAGGGCACGAGGTCCTGGTCGTTGAGAAAATTCCCGAAAAAGTTGAGCTACTGAGAAAGGGAATAAGCCCCATATACGAGCCGGGGCTTGAGGAGCTTCTTAACGAAGGCCTAAAAGAGGGAAGGCTTGACTTCACAACGGACATAAGGGCGGGAATTGAGTTCTCAGACGTTCTCTTCGTGTGCGTGGGAACACCACCAAACGTGGATGGCTCGGCGGATCTTTCCCAGGTTGAAGAGGTGGCAAGGCTCACCGCTGAGTATATGGAGGGCTATAAACTCGTAGTTAACAAATCAACCGTTCCAGTGGGAACCCAGAAGAGGGTGAAGGAAACGATAAAGCTTTACCTGAACGGGAGAGAGGTTAATTATGACGTTGCGTCAAATCCCGAATTCTTGAGGGAGGGCTTTGCGGTTAAGGACTTCCTTGAACCCGACAGAATAGTGATAGGCGTTGACTCGGAAAGGGCTAAGGAAATCCTCACAGAGATATACAAACCGATAACCGATAAGGGATTCCCCCTTCTCGTTACAACGCCGGAAACCGCGGAAATAATCAAGTATGCCTCAAATACATTCCTCGCTACAAAGATTTCCTTTATAAATATGGTTGCGGACCTCTGCGAAAAGGTGGGTGCAAACGTTGAGGACGTAGCCATTGGTATGGGATACGACAAGAGAATAGGTAAGGAGTTCCTCAAGGCGGGTCTCGGATGGGGAGGAAGCTGTCTTCCGAAGGATACAAAGGCTTTCGTCAAGATGTGTGAGGAATATGGGGTTGATGGGGGAATAGTTGAGTCCTCAATAAGGATAAACGAGAACAGGGTTGATAAATTAATTGAAAAGTTAAAAAAGGTTCTCTGGATACTCAAAGGAAAGAGGATAGCGGTGTGGGGATTATCTTTTAAACCAAATACCGACGATATAAGGGAGGCCCCATCAATAAAGGTGATAACGAGGCTCCTCAAGGAGGGGGCAAAGGTGAGGGCTTATGACCCCAAAGCGATGGAAAACTTCAAAAAACTTTTCGTTGAAGGGGAGGACCTAAAATACTGCGAGAATAAATACGAAGCCCTGAAGGGTGCTGAAGCCCTCCTCATTCTCACCGAGTGGGATGAGTTCAGGAGAGCGAACCTTGAAAAGGTAAAGAGCCTGATGAAGCTACCCGTTATAATAGACGGAAGGAACATATACGAGCCCCAGAGGGTAAGGGAGCTCGGATTTATATACGAAAGCATGGGAAGGCCATGAGCTACCTTATGAACAACTACGCAAGACTTCCCGTAAGCTTCGCAAAAGGAGAAGGTGTTTACCTGTACGACGAAAATGGAAAGAGATACCTTGACTTCATCTCGGGAATAGGCGTAAACTCCCTCGGACATTCCCACCCGAAGGTTGTAAAAACGATTAAGGAACAATCCGAAAAGCTTCTCCACGTATCAAACCTTTACGAAAATCCCTGGCAGGAGGAGGTTGCCCGAAAGCTCGTAAGAGAATTTCATGCGGAAGGGAAGGTTTTTTTCTCAAACAGCGGAACCGAAAGCGTGGAAGCGGCTATAAAACTCGCAAGGAAGTACTGGAGGGACAGGGGGAAGAATAAGTGGAAGTTTGTGAGCTTCCTTAACTCCTTCCACGGGAGGACCTACGGGAGTCTGTCCGCAACGGGGCAGGAGAAGTTCCACAGGGGCTTTGAACCCTTGGTTCCCGGATTCTCTTACGCAAAGCTCAACGATATAAACTCCGTTTATAAGCTCATAGACGAAGAGACCGCGGGTGTAATAATTGAGGTTATACAGGGAGAGGGAGGTGTTAACGAGGCGGAAGAAAACTTCCTTAAGGAGCTTCAGAATCTTGTTGAGGATAAGAAGTTATTGCTCATAATTGACGAAGTTCAGACGGGTGTCGGGAGAACGGGGAAGTTTTACGCTTACCGGCACTTTGAACTCAGGCCCCACATAATCACCCTTGCCAAGGGACTGGGAGGTGGCGTCCCGATAGGTGCGACTGTTGCGGTCAACGAGGTCGCGGAAAGCTTCACCCCCGGTTCCCACGGCTCAACCTTCGGAGGAAATCCCCTCGCCTGCTCGGTGGCGAGCGTGGTTATAGATGAGGTTAAGAAGCTCCTTCCCCACGTAAACGAGACTGGGAATTACTTCAAGGAGAGACTCAAAGCCTTCGGAAAGGTAAAGGGAAGGGGCTTAATGCTCGGTCTTGAGCTTGAAAGGGATTGCAGGGAAATAGTGAAGGAAGCCCTAAATAGGGGACTCCTTATAAACTGCACGGCGGGAAGGGTCCTCAGATTCCTTCCCCCTCTTATAGTGAAGAGGGAGCATATAGACGAAGCCCTTGAGATTCTTGGTTCAATACTATGATTCACGTTCTCCTTTATCTTACCTTCCTGGCTTCGCTCCTTCTCTCAAAGTATTACAACCTTGGCGTTATCCCACAGCTCGTATTACTCTCACCACTCCTTTTTCAGAAGGATAAAGAGCTCGGATTTAAGGAGTATAAAAGGGGACTCCTCTGGGGAATGCCCTTCTTACCCCTCGCTATTCCCTATATTCTTAACGCCGAATGCTACGCTTTTGTTCTGAACCAGCTCGGTGTAGCCTTTGCGGAGGAGATATTCTTCAGGGGCTTTCTCATGCAGAGATTTTCTAATCTTTCGGTTTCCCTTATGTTTTCCCTCGGACACGTTCTTTACTGGTTTAACCTGAACTCCCTTCTTACCTTCTTTCCCTCTCTAGTCCTCGGCTGGCTATACATAAGAAGCGGTTCAATCCTTGCACCCGTAATAGCCCACTTTTCCATGAACATGTTTCTCTTTTATCTCACCGAAAGATTTCCCTGGATTCTTGAGATACTCACAAAAAGCCTCTTCTGAAAAGTTTATATTAGTTTAAGGAGGTAAGAGATGAAATCCTGGAGTTATTACATACAGCTCGCCGGTGTGAACGAAAAGGGAGAGGTTCTTAAGGAGGAAGCCCTTTACGTTGTTGCAACACCTCAGAACGAGGAGCTTTTCAGGGATATTAAATACAACTGCTTTTCGGAACACTACATTCCCGAGGAAAACGCGATAAAGCACGGGCAGGCTTATGCGGTCGGTGTTGACTTTGAGATAAAGAATATGAAGGATTACGGCCTTGAGTTTTTCAGCGAGGACGACGAGCTATACATCTTCAGAGAAGGTATATCCATGAAGGAGGGGCTTAAAAATGTTCTTAAGATACTTATGAACCGCTTGAGGGAACAGGGATACGGAAAGGACTTTGAGGTTATAAGGGATATAGGCTCCCCTTCCGAGGACTTTATGAGGGAGTGCCTCCTTGAGGTTATAAAAGGTCAATGAGGGTAAAGTCACTTTGCATAACAAACACGGGAAGGGTGAGGCCGAACAACGAGGATGCCCTTCTCGTTGACGGAAAAGTTTTTGGTGAGACCGCCTTTGATACGCTGAGGTATGAGGAGTTTGAGTTAAAAAACGTTCTCCCCTTTGCGGTTGCGGACGGGCTTGGCGGGCATTCCTGCGGAGAGAAGGCAAGCAGACTCACCCTTGAGGTTTTAAAGGAGTGTATTCCTGAAAAACCGGAAGATATAAAAGATATCATTCTCAGGGCTAAAAAGAGGCTTGACGAGTTCATAGAAGAGCACGAGTTTTGCTACGGGATGGGAACCGCTCTCGCAGGCCTCTACCTTTTTCCCAACAGGGCTTTCGTCTTTAACGTTGGAGATTGCAGGGTTTACAGGTTCAGGGAGGGAGAGCTTGAGCTCCTTACGGAGGACCACACCTATGTTTTCAGGCTTTATAAGGAGGGGAGGATAACCTACGACGAGCTGAGGCATCACCCCGAAAGGAACCTCCTTGAGACAGCGGTAATGGGAGGATATCCAGATATACCCGAGGTATTCGTAAGGGAGACCGATATAAGGGAGGGGGATAACTTTCTCATATGCTCCGATGGCCTTTGGGAGGTTCTATCTTTTAACGAAAAGGTTTCGTGCATGAAGAAGGAAGATATTAAAGAAAAAGGAGAGTGCCTTTACTCTTTGGCGCTTGAGAACAGCAAGGACAATGTCAGCCTCATTCTTTTAGAAGTAGATTGAGAACTATGGGAGCCAATAGCGTTGTTATTGCTACAACAAACACTATGACCGCATACTCAACCTCGTTTATTGCGTGAAAGCTCCTCCCGAACTCCGCAAATATGAGCCCCACCTCACCACGGGGAAGCATTGAAAAACCGATACTTGCCTTCTCCTTTAAACTTCCCGGCACTACAAAACCCGAAAGAACCTTCCCAACGATTGCCACGAGTATCAGAGCGCCAGAGAAGGTCCAGAACTCGGTAGATGAGAAGTCTATTGCTTTCAGATTGAGGGCAAGTCCCACAGATACGAAGAAAACGGGGGCTAGAACCCATACGAGGGGCTTTATTGACTCCTCAACCTTGTGAATCATACCTTCTTCAAGCTTGAGAGCTGCGGCAAAGGGGATTACGAACCTCCTTGATAGGGCAAGCCCCGCTGTAAAGGAACCGAGAATGGAAGGAGAACCGAACTTATGGGCAGAGTAAGCTGCGAGGAGTATTAACGCCATAACCGAGGCTGGAATTATGTCCGTATCCTGTGCCTTTTTAGCTATAAAGGAAAGGAGCTTTGCTACTATATTCGCAACGAAGGGAGCTATAACGAAGAACATCGCTATGTGGATGACGAGGTTAACGGTAGTGTCTAAGTGAACGGATTTAGTTTTAGCAAACTCGTAAAGGGCGGCAAGGATAATAACACCCATTATGTCGTCAAGGACCGCAGCACCCAGAACTATCTGAGCAAACCGCTCTTTATGTTTGCCCAGGTCCGTAAGAACCCTAACCGTTATACCTATACTCGTAGCGGTAAGAGCCCCTCCCATGAAAAGGGATGCAACAAGGTCAAGGCCGAAGAGGTAGTAGGATACAACGAAGCCGCCCGCAAAGGGAAGGGCAGCTCCAACAGTAGCAACGAGGGAGGCCCAAAGCCCCACCCTCATTAACATGTGAATGTCCGCTTCAAGCCCGACCTCAAAGAGGAGGAGGATAACCCCGAGCTCCGCAAGAACCTTTATAGCTTCCGAAAGGGGAATGAGCCCCAGTAAACTCTGTCCGAGTATTACCCCCGCGGTAACCTCGCCGAGAACCGGAGGAACACCGAGTCTCTTGAATATCGTTCCGAAGAGCTTTGCGGAAAACAGGAGTATTGCGAGGTGTAAAAATAAGGTGTGAATGTCTATTCCTGCCCCACTTCCCTCAACAGGTGCCGCAGCCATAGGAGTATTGTATCACTTTTCTAATTTGCAATCCCCGAAAGCCCTTACGTAATACCTTCCACCCAATCTACCTATAGGTTTATAGGCTTCGTAGTTAACGGAAAAGTTTTCCGTAATAATACTATCGTCAACCTTTATGAGTAAAACCTCACCGAATATAACGTGCATATCGTAAACAGGAACGTATTTAAAGAGCTTACACTCAAAAGAGACCTTCGCCTCCTTTATTCTGGGAGCGGTTATAGTTTTTGAAGGCTCGGGAGTGAGCCCTGCCTTCTCAAACTCGTTAACCTCGGGAGGGAACTCCTCGCCGGTTATGAGCATCTTCTCAAAGAGCTCCTCGCTCACCGTGTTTACTACGAACTCCTTTGTCTCAAGGATGTTTTTTACCGTATCCTTTAAGCTCCCCTCGTCCCTGTTGCTTACCGAAATCATGAGAACGGGAGGGGCATCGTTCACCGCGTTAAAGAAGCTAAAGGGTGCTATATTGTAAACTCCTTCTCTGCTTACGGTTGATACCCACCCTATTGGTCTCGGAACTACGAGTCCGAGAACGAGCTTATAAAGGGTATCCTCATCAGTGTTCTTAACGAGGAGCTCCATGCGGAAAAATTATAATTAAATCAAGGAGGAAGTTATGAAAAGAATAAGGGTGATAATTCTGCCCAAAGAGGGACTCCTTGACCCCCAGGGAAGGGCCGTTGAGGAGATGTTAAAGGAAAACGGCTTTAACGTATCGGACGTCAAGGTTGGAAAGGTTGTTGAGCTAAGTGTTCCGGAAGATACAGACATGAAGAAGCTCGTTGAGAAGTATCTCATAAATCCCCTTATAGAGGATTACGAGATAGAGGAGCTTTCGGTAAAGGAATAAAAAATGCGGGACAACCTCCTTGACGGCACCTTCGTTGTCGTAGACCTTGAGGCCACGGGTTTTAACGTAGAAACCGCGGACATAATAGATATAGCGGCGGTGAGGGTGGAAGGGGGGATAATCACCGAGAAGTTCTCCACACTCGTTTATCCAGGATACTTCATTCCCGAGAGGATAAAGGAGCTTACGGGCATAACGAACGCTATGCTTGTGGGACAGCCCACCATTGATAAGGTTCTTCCCGAATTTCTTGATTTTGTTAAGGACAGCGTGGTTGTTGGACACTTTATAGAACAGGATATGAAGTTCATAAACAAGTATACCCGTTCCCTTCTGAACAAGAGGTTTAACAACCCTACTCTCTGCACTTTGAAGCTTGCGAGAAAGCTTTACCCGGGTCTTGAGAAGTATTCCTTAAAGGCCCTTGCGGAAAACCTCGGATTTGAGACGAACGGCGTTCACAGGGCTCTGAAGGATGCAACTCTTACCGCTGAAATTTTCATAAGAATGCTTGAGGAGCTATGGAATAACTACGGGATAGGTGATTACTACTCCCTTAAGAGGCTGGAAAAAGGGAGATTTTAGCTTATAATAAAGTTTTATTGAGAAGGAGGGGTGGCCGAGAGGCCGAAGGCGGCCGCTTGCTAAGCGGCAGAGGGGCTAAAACCCCTCCGAGGGTTCGAATCCCTCCCCCTCCGCCAGAAATCAATCGTATTTTTCATCACTCCTTACTTTCACAACCGTGTGGACGTTACCCCTCGGGTGGAAGTCCCCTATAACCTCAAGGAATCTCGGTTTCAGAAGTTCGTAAAGGGCTTTATAAATCTCGTTGGTCGCAGCCTCGTGGGATATATACCTGTTTCTGAACTTATTAAGCCATAGCTTCAGGGATTTCAGCTCAACGATATACTTATCGGGAATGTATCTTATCTTAATCGTCGCAAAGTCGGGATAACCCGAGCGGGGACAGAGACAGGTAAACTCGGGAAAGGTTATCTCTATCATGTAATCCCTCTCGGGTGAGGGGTTTGGCCAAGCCTCAAGCTCAGCCCTTTCAATCTCAATCTCTCCGTACTTTTTCTCCTTTACCTCACTCATAGAGTATTAAAATAATGTTTGAAAATAAAAGGGAAGGAGGTAATCTTTAAAATTAATGAAGGACCTGAACTTCCTTGAGGAGATGCTATTCAAAAGTGTTTTGAGGGAGATAGAGGAGAGATATGAGGACGTTATAACAATCTACAGATACGATTACGAGATAAGGGGGATTGCTGAGAAACTCATGAGGCTCGCCCGTATAGTTGAGGAGGTCTTCAAGGAGATACCGAACCCCGAAAAGAAGCTTGACCAGAATTCCTACACAACCCTTTACAACATACTCAAGGATATAAGCTCAATACTTTACGACCTTTCAATAGCCACGAACGAACAGATAAGCTACGTTCTCCTGCAGGCATACAGGAAACTTGACAACATAGACAGCCTTATAAGTAAACTAAGGTAAATGTTCAGGGATAGGGAAGAGGCGGGAGAGCTTCTCGCCGGAGTTTTGGAAGAACACATAGACAGGAGCAAGAACCCCATAATCCTCGCCATACCGAGGGGCGGTATTCCCGTTGCCTACAAAGTTGCAAAAAAGCTGAGAATCCCTATGTCCGTTATAGTTGTTAGGAAGCTGGGACTTCCGTGGAACGAAGAGGCGGGATTCGGAGCTATAGACCCCGACGGGACTCCATATTACGACAGAAACGTTCTAAGCTATCTCTCCGAAGAAGAAATAAAAAGCGTAATAGAAAAGGAGCTAAAGGAACTGAGGGAAAGGGAGAGGAAGTTTGTTCCCAAAGGATACCCTAACCTTGAAGGAAGGCAGGTGATAATAATTGATGACGGCGTCGCGACGGGATACACCGCAATAGCCGCGGCAGGATACGCGAAGAAAAAGGGAGCTTCCGAGGTTATAATAGCGGTTCCCGTATGCCCCTCGGATGCGGAACCAAGACTCCTGAGATACGCGGACAAATTTGTATGCTACTATCCAGCGGATACACCGAGCTTTGCGGTCGGTATGTTTTACCAGGACTTTCACCAGCTTTCCGACGAAGAGGCAAAGGAGTATTTAAGAAAGGCGGAGGAGGAAGGACTTCTGGAGCCTTAGGTTATTGGCACGTCTCGGGAAGAGTAAACTCTTCGCATAGACCATTGTAAATTACTTCACCATTATAAGTAACCTTAATGTAATTAGAAAAGTACGGGTTATTATCGTTATCGTAAGCTTCAACAACTATTGCATCGTTATTTATGGACATTTTTCCTTTGTATTCGCAGTAGTAAGCGTAGCCTTCAAAGTGCTCCACAGTCTTTATAGAAAGACTTACACCATCGGTTACACAGAAATTGTCTTTATAAGCTATACCTCCATTCACCGCAAGTTCATACCACTCACCCTGTGTTTTGATGTAAACCGAGAGCTTATCGTAGGACACAACAAATTTCTTTCCTTCGGCTTCCATCTCCGCGGGACCACCGTCTATTGTCATAGTGGCGTCTGTATTCTCATTATTATCGTATATATCGCCGTTATTACCCCTTATTGACATATTAAGGTCTTTTTGAACGTATAGGTTTCCATCCGTGGCATACACACTAAACCCACCTTTTATACTTATACTGAGATATTCGGGCATACCATTTCCATCTGCATCCGTTCCGCTCATAGATACGGAACCGTTAATTGTTGAACTATCTTCCGTTACGCAATTGTCAAAATTAACGCTTATACTTACCGTGCTGTCCGATTCATCCGTGGTAAGCGTGACCGTACCTCCGCCAGGACAATTCTCCGTTTGAGTTCCTTGAGCTTTTAAGCCCTTTAAATGTGGATACATACTCATTATGTACATCAGCCATCCCCTCTTCTTTACGGATTGAGAATTAAGTAGGTTGTTTGACATTTGCCCCAGACCAATTCCGGACTTAATCAACCTTAAACCAACTGCTGTCACAGCTTGGGCTTCCTCGGGTGAGGTTATCTGGGTGCTTCCGCCTGTCGTTCCACCTGTACTACTGCCTCCTCCACCTCCTCCGCACGAGAGGGCAACGAGGAGCAGACCGCTTAAGCTAAGAGCACCAAAACGCATCATTTCAAACACCCCCCATTTTTTTTCCAACTATTATATCAGCTATTATATCAATTTTATAAATTATAAAAAACATAGCAAATTTATAAACTCACTTCTTCGGTCTGAAGGCCTTAACCTTTGACGGGTCCGTATCTATGTAAGCACCTCCTATCAGGTCTATGCAGTAGGGAATTGCGGGCATTACCGCATCAAGGCACACCTTTATTGACTGGGGCTTTCCGGGAAGGTTCACAATTAAACAGCTCCCCCTTATTCCCGCGGTCTGCCTTGATAATATCGCTGTCGGAACCTGTTTCAGGGATACCTGTCTCATGAGCTCCCCAAATCCCGGAAGCATCTTCTCACACACCGCTTCCGTTGCCTCAGGCGTTACATCCCTCGGAGCTGGTCCCGTTCCCCCCGTTGTGAGTATTAGGCTACAGCCCTTTTGGTCCGCAAGCTCAATTAACGTCTTTTCTATAAGTTCCCTCTCATCGGGAATTACGCGATACTCTATCTCAAAGGGCGTGATTATTACATCTTTTAAGTAATCTATGATAGCTTTACCGCTTATGTCCTCGTAAATGCCCCTGCTCGCCCTGTCGGAAACCGTAACAACTCCTATAACAGCCTTCTTTTCCGCCATAAAACTAAATTCTAAGACTTTAGTTTAAAATAGTGGTATGAGGGATATTGTTTTCATAGAGAGGGACCCCTACGCTCCCATAAGACACTGTTATACCGTTTCAAAGATACTATATCAGGGAAAGAGTCCCTATCAGGAGATACAGGTAATAGAAAGTCCCGAGTTCGGAAGGATGCTCATACTTGACGGCGTTGTTCAGCTGGACGAAAAGTATGAGTTCCTTTATCACGAGTATTTAGCCCACGTTCCCCTGCACGCACACCCGAACCCCAGAAATGTCCTCATAATAGGAGGGGGAGACGGCGGAACACTAAGGGAAGTTTTAAAACACGACGTCGTTGAGAGAGCTGTTCTCGTTGATATAGACAAGGAAGTTATAGAGGTATCAAAGAAATACCTTCCTACTCTCTCTGTTGGCTTCAATGACCCCAGGGCTATAGTTGTGAACGAGGACGGATACAGGTATATACAGGACTACGAAAACGAGTTTGACGTGATAATCGTTGATTCAACGGACCCAGTTGGATTTGCCCACGTCCTAACAACGGAAGATTTCTTCAGGTATGTATATAAGGCCCTGAAGGAGGACGGTATATTCGTTGCTCAGACCGAATCCATACATTACCACCTTGAGATGGTGAGAACCATTCAGCAAAGACTAAAAAAGGTTTTCCCGATAGTTGACCTCTACACATCTGTTATTCCCATATATGCGGGATACTGGTGGACCTTCTCCATAGCGTCAAAGAAATACCCCGTCCGTTCCCCCGTGAGGGAGGTAAAGGTTGAGACAAAAATATACGATGCGGATATGCACGAGTATGCCTTTCTTCCCGAGAGTTTCTACAACAAACTTGTAAACGGCGAGTATAAGTATTAGAATAAAGTTTTTAGCCTCGTTTCCCCGCTTTGCGGGGAGACCCTAAAAGGTCCAGGAGGTGTGAGCATGCCGAGAACAAGGCATTACAAAACTTTAAGGTATTACGAGACCGTGTTCGCACTCAAACCCACCCTTTCCGAGGAAGAGGTGAAGAAGAAGTTTGAGCAGGTGAAAGAATTTATCAAACAAAAAGGAGGAGAGCTTCTTTACGAAGAGGACTGGGGAATGAAGACCCTTGCATACCCCATTCAAAAGTTTAACAACGCAAGGTATTTCCTCATTCAGTTCAAGACCGAAAATCCCCAGCTTCCCAACGAGCTTGATTTCCAGTTAAAGATTGACGAGGACGTTATAAGGTGGTTAAATTTTCAGATTAAGGAGAGCGAAGTAAGGGGAAATGCTAAATAAGGTTCTGCTAATAGGAAGACTTACAAACGACCCTGTTCTAACTTACCTTCCCAGCGGAACACCCGTTGTTGAGTTCACCGTTGCTTACAACAGAAGGTTTAAAGTGAACGAGGACTGGAGGGAGGAGACCCATTTCTTTGAGGTTAAAGCTTACGGAAAACCGGCCGAGGACTTCACCACGAGGCTCTCAAAGGGATACCTCGTTCTCGTTGAAGGAAGGCTGATTCAGGAAAAGTGGGAAAGGGAAGGGAGGAAGTTCTCAAAGGTAAGAATTATGGCGGAAAACGTGAAGATTATAAGTAAGCCTAAGGGTGCGGAAGAGGAAGCAGTTTCCGAAGAGGAAGAAACCGCTAAAAGCATTGAAGAGGAGATAAAGAAAACTATTGAGGAAGAGACACCTTTTGATGAAGAGGACGAAATCCCCTTTTAATATGGAGGTGAAAGTATGGTTGTAAGGGCTGCTAAGAAGAAGGTTTGTATGTATTGTGAAGAGAAGAGAGAACCCGATTATAAGAACTACGAGGAGCTTAGGAACTTTATGACCGAGAGGGGAAGGATAAAGGGAAGAAAGCAGACAGGGTTATGTGCTAAACACCAGAGAAGGCTTGCGGTTCAGATAAAGAGGGCAAGACAGCTTGGGCTTCTTCCTTACGTCGTTTACTAACTTGCTTTTTCCTTCCCTCCGCTTTAAATTAACTCCGTAAGGAGGGTGATATGCATTTCCCTTTACCTTGGCAGTTAATACTCATACTTCTCGTTATACTTGTTCTCTTCGGTGCCAGTAAACTCCCCGAGGTTGGAAGGGGTCTCGGAGAAGGGATAAGGAACTTCAAGAAAGCCCTATCGGGAGAGCAAGAAGAAAAAAAGGACATTAAGAAGGAGGAAGGATAAATGCTTCCCGGTGGTATATCCATGACCGAGTTGATAATCATCCTTGCGGTAATACTTCTCCTTTTCGGAGCGGGAAGGCTTCCCGAGGCGGGGAAGGCTCTCGGAGAAGGAATAAGGAACTTCAGGAAAGCCCTATCAGGTGAAATGGAAAACGTTAAAGAGGTGAAGGCGGAGGACCTGAAGGAAGAGGAAAAGGAAAAGAAGGAAGAAAAGCAAGAAGTTAAGGCTTAAAGACTTTCAACAAGCTCCGCCACCTTATTTATAGCCCTTTGCAGATTTCTCGTTCTTAACACTTCGCTAAAAGGTGAGACATCAATAACGAATTCTTCTCCTTTTCTCTTCAGCTGTATAAAGAATTTCTGGTAGTATCCCTTTTCCGATAGAAGGGACTCAATGAGATAGCTTCCATCCTTCTCCCAGAGCTTGAAGGTTTTGAAGTAAACCTCCTCACCCAGTTTAAACTCCCTGTTCTCAATGAACTCCGCTTTTAACTCCTTTGCCTTTACCTTTACGGGGAACAACTCCCTTACCTCCTCAATAGTAGGATGCGGGACTTCTTTGGGCTTTCTTAACTTCTTTAAATTAAGCCTGTAAAGGGTTCTCCCCATGGAGAGCCACTTTTCCTCATACTTTGTTAAAGGCTCTTTCACGTCAAGTATGCCCTCCTTTATCTCAAAGCATTCCAAAAACTTTGCGGTTTCTATCGTGAAGTCTATAAATTCCCTGTTATCGGAGCGTATCCTTATCTCCCCTCCCGTCTTTAGCCTTCTCGCAAAGATGTAAAGCCTTTCGGGAGTAGTTAGCCTCCTTTTGTGGTGTCTTTTCTTGAACCAGGGGTCGGGGTAGTTCATGTAAATGTTCTCAACCTGTTCGTCTTCAAATAAAAGAAAAAAGCCCCAATAAGCGTCTATGCGGGTGCAGTAAACGTTCTTAAGTTTCTCCCTCTCCACTCTCTTCATCAATTTCTCAACGGATATCTGGGAAAGTTCTATCCCGAGGTAGTTTTTCTCTGGTCTTTCCTTTGCGAGTTTAACGATAAAGTCCCCCCTTCCGAAACCTATCTCAACCTCAAGGTTAGGAATTTCAAGGGGTTTATCAACCCTCTTGTAGTTAATGTAGCAGAGCATATTAGTTTAGTATAAAAGTATGCTGGTGATAAAAAGAGACGTTATTGAGAAGATAAAGGAGCAGGCGGAGAGGGATTACCCCTACGAGACGTGTGGACTTCTCCTTGGAAGGACCGAGGGGAATAAAAGGATAGCCCTTGAGGCCTTTGAAACCCCGAATGCAAACCCCGATAGAAAGCACGACAGGTATGAGATAGCCCCGAAGGATTACATGAGGGCGGAGGATTACGCCATATCAAAGGGACTTGAGATAATCGGAGTTTACCACTCCCATCCCGACCATCCCGACAGACCCTCGGAGTTTGACAGGCAGAGAGCCTTTCCCGACCTCTCTTACATAATTCTCTCGGTTCAGAAGGGAAAGGTTTCTTCCTACAGAAGCTGGGAGCTAATAGGTGATAAGTTTGAAGAGGAAGAGGTTGAGGTAATAGAGTAATGGGCATAAAGGAAACCTTAAAGGCTCTTGAGCAGATAGGCATAACGGAGATTTATATGATGAGTGAAACGAAGGATAAAAAAGAGGATAGGGAAGAAATACTGAGGAAACTTTACGAAGAGTGGAAGGACTGTAAAAAATGTGACCTTCACAAATCAAGAACCCAGGTTGTTCCCGGGGATGGAAATCCCTACTCTCCTCTTATGTTTGTTGGTGAGGCACCCGGAGAGGAAGAAGACAGACAGGGGAAACCTTTCGTTGGAAGGGCGGGACAGCTCCTAAATAGGCTCATCAGGGAAGTCCTCGGTATGGAAAGGAAAGAGGTTTACATAACGAACGTGTGCAAGTGCAGACCTCCCAACAACAGGAAGCCTACCCCCCTTGAGATGAGGGCATGCTTCCCTTACCTTAAGAAGGAAATAGAGGTTATACAGCCCAAAGTTATATGCTGTCTCGGTGCAACCGCAGGAGAAGGTATCCTCGGAAAGAGTCTAAAAATCACAAAAGTGCGGGGACAGGTCTTCCTATACCCCTTCAACCCCAAGATAAAGGTATTCCTCACCTACCACCCCGCTTACGTTCTAAGAAACCCGAGAGAAGAAGAAACGCTCATAAAGGACTTCCAAAAACTTAAGGAACTCATCTCTCAACAATAGTTATAACGCTGTTCTCTTTAAGCTCCCGAAGAAGCTTCCTGTAAGCCTCCTCAAGCTTTTTTTGAAGTATTTCCTCTTTCAGCTTTTCGGTATCAACACCTTCAACCTCCGTATGTGTCTTCAGGATTTTTACAACATAAATATTCTTATCATCTTCCGCAAATACCAGTTCCCCTTTCTTTGCTTTCCAAACCTGTTTATCAAGCTCCTTTATAAGCTCTCCCTTTTCCACCATTAGCCTCTGATACGCTCCCCCCAGCTTCTCGGAAAGTCCTTTAAGGTTAACTTCAGAACCGAGGAGGTTTAAAAGTTCCTTCCCCTTCTCCTTGGGAAGAATTAGAAGCTCTATCTCCTTTTTTACCTTTACCTTTCCCTTCTTTAGCTTTGCAAGTTCCAGTTCAACATCGGTAACGGAAACCTGCTTAAGAAGGTACTCCCTGAGTCCTACCGTAGCTATCAAATCCTTCCTCAGGAAGTCCTTAAAGTCCTTTAAGGTAAGTCCGTATTTTTTTAATTCCTTTGCAAGCTCCTCAACGCTTAAACCGTTTCTCCTCGCTATATCCTTAAGTATCTCGTCTATTTTGTTATCCGGAATGCTAATACCCCGTGACACCATATACTGGTATATGAGGTTAACCTCTATCAGCCTCTCAAGTATGCTTTTTCTATCCTTCATGCCGTAGTAAAGCTCCGCCATCTTTACATCGCTCTCAAGTATTGGCTCTCCGTTTACTGAAGCGACAACCTTGTCTATCAAGTATCCGAATACTAAAGAGAATAAAAGAAGACCTATAAGTTTTCCCAGTAGAACTTTACCCTGTAATCCTTTAAAACGTTCATAAACCATCTTTTAAAAACCTCCTTTCTCTTTTCTTTAAGAATCCTTTTCTTTATTAGGGGTTTTGCCCTCTCAAAGGGAATGATTCCCCCTTCCCTCTTGTCGAGAATCTTAAATACGAGGTATCCTCCATTTATTCTTATAGGTCTGGATACAGAGCCTTTACTTATACTTGGGAAATTTCTTTTCACCTTTCTGGGAAGGGAAGACAACGAAAACCACGAAGATTTACCGACTTTAACACCTTCTTCTTCAAAAATTTCCTCACCCTTTAACAAGTTTTCCCTAACTTTTAAAGCCGTTTTTCTGTCTTTTGCCCAAATACCCAAAAGCTTTACGCTTGTAGGATAGTAAAACTCCCTCCTGTAATACTCGTAGTAAGCCCTTAGCTTGTCCTCGGAAAAATCTACTTTCTCTTTATCCATTAATCTATCTATAAGCTTTTCCGTTAATATTTCCGCCTTTATCATATCAAGAACCGGTTTCTCCTTAATATTTACCCCCACCTTTGTTCTTATAAAGTTTTTAACTTCCTTTTCCGAAACTTTTAATCCCATTTTTTGGGCTTCTTCTAAGACGATTAACTTTGAAACGTAATCCATCAGGAAAACCCTTTTCTCTTTTAACGTAGGCTTTACCGAAGATAGGTGAACCACCCTTTTCCAGAACGTATTAAAGATTACGTTAAATTCTTTTTCAGTTATTTTTCTACCGTTTAACTCCGCGACAACTTCCCCGTAAACAAAGGTAAATAAGATAAGAAGCAGGAAAACCATTTAAAGAGAATTATAAACCCAACCTTATCCTTACACCCATGTAAACAAGCAGGAGGCTCAAAATGAGGTTAATTATCCCGAGCCACTTGGCTATCTTTCTGTGCTTTTCCGAGTATAAGGCCTTCTTTCCCGCCCAGAGGTCGTGGAAAAGGGAGACGATTACGACGATAAAGAATAAAAAGAGCTTTTCGTATATGCTTCTTCTAAAACCTCCGTGTAATAAGTAAGCATTTACTAAACCAGTTATCAAAAGTAAAAGAAGGGATAGGAACGTTCCGTAAAGGGAAAACCTCTTCCCGACTTCCTGGAAGGCCTCATTCCTTATCTGGGGCTTATCCTTGAGGTAAGGGGCTACAACGAGGGAGAGGAAAAGCATACCGCCGACCCAGAAGGTCGCAAGAACAACGTGAAGAAAGAGAAAAAGCTCTTTCATAACTACACCCTCGCTAAAACCTTTTCTTTAAAGTCCTTAAGTGTGGGCTTTATCCTTACGGGGGCTTTGAGCTTTCCTTCAAGGACTTCCATAGTCTTGTAGCCGTTTCCCGTTATGTAAACGACCACCGTCTCCTCCGGAGATATCATTCCCTTCTCTACGTATTTTTTGAGAACCGCTATCGTCGTTCCCCCGGCGGTTTCTGTGAATATGCCCTCTGTCTCCGCAAGGAGCTTAATGCCCTCTATGATTTCCTCGTCCGTTGCGGTTTCCCACGCTCCGTTGCTCTCTTTGGCAACCTGGAGTGCGTATATCCCGTCTGCAGGGTTTCCGATGGCTATGGATTTCGCTATCGTATTTGGCTTTACTGGTTTTATAAAGTCCCTGCCTTCCCTCCAGGCCTGGGCTATTGGGGAGCATCCTTCAGCCTGTGCCCCGTACATCCTCGTTCTCACTTCGTCTATGAGGCCAACCTTCTTGAGCTCGTTAAAGCCCTTCCATATCTTCGTGTAGAGGGAGCCAGAAGCTGCGGGAGCAACAACAACGTCGGGAGCCCTCCAGCCGAGCTGTTCCGCAACCTCAAAGGCAAGGGTCTTTGAACCTTCAGCGTAGTAAGGTCTTATGTTTATGTTTACGAATGCCCACCCCAGGTCGTTCGCTATCTCCGAACAGAGCCTGTTAACGTCATCGTAATTCCCCTCAACCGCTACAACCGTCGGATTAAATACGAGTGAGCCAATTATCTTCTGGGATTCAAGGTTTGCGGGAATGAAAACGAAGCAATTCATGCCCGCCTGAGCGGAGTGAGCTGCCACGGAGTTTGCGAGGTTTCCCGTAGAGGCACAGGCCGCTGTATCAAATCCGAACTCCTTTGCCTTTGAAAGGGCAACCGAGACAACTCTATCCTTAAAAGAGAGGGTTGGATGATTAACGCTGTCGTCCTTTATATAAAGGTTCTTCAGACCGAGAACCTCCCCCAGCTTTTCCGCCCTCTTCAGGGGAGTAAAACCTGCGGTCAATCCCACTGTCGGGTTTTCAACGGGAAGAAGGTCAACGTATCTCCATAGGCTCTTTGGTCCCTTCTCAATCTTCTCCCTTGAGATATTTCGCTTTATCTCATCGTAATCGTATACAACTTCAAGGGGTCCGAAGCAGAACTCACATACGTGTATGGGTTCCGCGGGATACTCCCTTCCGCACTCTCTGCATTTTAGTCCCTTTACCTTTGCCATTTACCTCCTCCGAAAGGCTTTGAGGAATTCAATATAATTTATTCTATTTCTACTTCGCGGTTGTTAAAAGAATTATACCGCTCACAACAAGGAGCGTTCCCAGAAGCTTTACAAGGGAAAAGCTCTCACCGAGAAAGATTACCGCAAAGAGAACGGAAAATAACGGGGAGCTGGAGGCTATGGGGGCAACGATTGAGACCTCCCCCACCTTCACAGCCTTGTAATAAACGAGGAGTCCCAAAAATCCCGAAACGAAACCCCCGAGAGCTACCGTCAGAACTTCCTTGTATGGGTAGGAAAAGGGATTTTCCCTCAAGAGAAGGAGTAAAATCAATGCAAAGATTGTTGCGGTAAGGTTGTGTATAAAGATACCCGCAAGGGGTGGGATATCTCCCTTTAGTCCGAGCTTGAAAAGTATAGGTGCACTTCCCCATATTAACGCGGAAAGGAGAGCGTACATCACAGCCTTTAAGTTTTCCATTGCCTTTATTTTAGTTAAAATTAAAAAGTTTCCATGCAGAGAATTATCGTCAGCCCCGATGAGCCCTTTACGAGCATTGTAAAAAAGGTAATAAAGCTTTCGGTTCCCATAATAGTCGTTAACCTCCTCTACACGATTGAGAATATGATATCAATGGTTCTCGTCTCTTCCATATCTCCGTCGGCAGTTGCCGCAACGGGATTCTCTCTCTCACTCCTCTGGTTCGTTTACTCTTTTATGGCCATATCCTACTCGGGTACGAATATACTGATAGCCCAGTTTGTGGGAGCGAAAAAAAACCCTTCCCCCGTTCTAATAAACGGCCTTCTCCTCTCCTTTCTCATATCCCTTCCCCTCTTCTTCTACGGGAGGGAGCTCGTTCTTCAGCTTATGGAACTGCTCGGAGCGAGCAAGACGGTAAGAGAACTCGCAGGGGAATATCTGAAACCGATTTTCTGGTTCATACCGATAGGTTTCCTAACTAACACCTTTTACGGAGCTTATAACGGTGCGGGAGATACGAAAACACCCATGAAGGTTGCCATACTTATGAACATAACCCACATACTCACCGCATACACCTTAATAAACGGAAAGTTCGGTTTTCCCGCTCTCGGAGTTCAGGGAGCGGGCTGGGGTATAGCTGTCTCGGAAACCCTCGCCTTTTTCATATACAGTTTTCTTTTACTCTTTTATAAGAAGCCCTTTCCCATTAAGCCGGAATACGAACCGGGAATTCTCCTCAGAATGATTAGGCTCGGAACACCGACCGCCCTTGAGAGGGCTATCACAACCCTTTCCTTTAACGTGTTTGTCGGATTTCTCGCAAAGTTCGGGGATAAAGTTCTCGCGGCTCACCAGATAGGCTTGAGGGTTGAGAGCATATCCTTTATGGTGGGTTTCGGTGTTATGGTTGCGAGCACAACCCTTGCGGGCCAGAACTTCGGTGCAAAGAACTACAGGGGTATGGTTCACGCGGTAAGGGTTGCCGCGAACTTCACAGCACTCGTTATGAGCATCCTCGGGCTTATTCTCTTCCTTTTTCCCCACATCTTCGTTTATCCCTTCAGCAGGGATAATGAAGTTATAGAGTGGGCTTCCTACTACCTCAGGATAGTTGCTATATCCCAGCCCGCGATGGCATACGCAGCCATATTCTCAGGAGCCTTAAAGGGAATGGGAAGAACTACCATTCCCCTTATCGTTAACATATCCTCCTTCTGGATTTTCCGAATTATCCCCTCTTACTTCACCCTCAAGGTAATTCACTCTCCACTCGTTCCCTGGGGATACATGACCTTTGAGACCTTCGTTAGGGCTGTTTTTTACTACCTAATGTTTAAAAGGGAGACCGAGAAACTCTTCAAAACCGCTGAAGGTGAGAAACACACCGAGGAGGAGTATGCTGAGGGCGATAAACCGCTTAAGGAAGGGAGCACTCACGTATCGCGATAAAAGGAGACCCGAAAAAACACCGAGGGGAACGGAAAGGAAGGCGGGAATTATAAGCTCCGCATTCCAGTAATCAGAGCCGTAAAAAGTATAAAAGAATATCCTCATTAGGACATTGGTTCCGAAGAAGAAGGTAAGGGTTGCCTTGAACCTCTCTATATCCTTGCAGACCTGGTTCAGGTAAACGACCGGAGGAGGTCCACCCATCCCTATTAATCCCGCAAATATACCGCTCAGGAAACCGGCAACGAATCCGTTAAATGGCGAAGGTTTTAAAGAGAACCTCAGCTTTTTGCTCTGAACGAGGTAATCGTAAAAGCCGAGGAACAGAATGAACAAACCTATTAAGACTTTAAGGGCTTCTTTGTTTATCAGGATTAACAGCTTTGAGCTTATGGCTATGCCGAAAAAGGAACCGAGAATAAGGGGATAAAGCAAGGAAAAAGCGGGCCTTCTTTTCAGAAAAAGGAACATAAAGATTATTCCGAGGAGATTAACAACCGTTGAGGAGACTATTACCTCCTTCGGGTCGTATATGAGGGATAGTATTCCGACTATGAATATACCCGCACCGAAACCCGTGAAGGCCTGAAAAAACCACCCGGCTGTGTAAACGATAAGGGGAAGAAACATTAAGACCTGAAAATCATTCTCTTTATAAGTTTAAGTATTCCTCCCTTCTTCTCCTTGAGTTCAAGCCTTATCCTCTCAAGTATCTTTGATATCTTACTGCTCAGCTGTGAAAGCTCGTGCTTGTCGTTGAGGTCTTCCCTCTCAAGATACTCCTTAAGAACGCCATTTAAGGTCTCAAAAAAGAGGGCATACCTTTCAAGGAGCTTTTCGTTGTCGTATTTAATCTCCTTGCTTATCTCAACGATAGCCTCGTTTATGCCCTCAACAACGTCCTTAAACTGCTCCTGTTTAACCTCCTGGTCGGGAATCTGGAAGAGGAGCATCGTTATGGTTGACTTTAGCTTTAGCTTAAACTCCGTAAGCTTTGTATTAAAGGGCTCAGTCTCGTTTATGTTTTTTGCGAACTCTATCACCATTGAACGAACCGTATCCTTTGCACTCATACTTTACCTCTTTAGTATTAGTATAACGATTTTCACAAAAGTGAGGAGAAGTATGAGGAGATTTATGAGCATGGATATGCCGTGATACTTCATAAAGAGATTGTAATCCGTTTGTTTAAGGCTGTGCATTGTGGGAACTATGTAAAACTCCTCAAGGAAAAGGAGGAGCAAATTTGCGAGGGCTAAGGCGGTAAAAAGCTTACCGAAGCTGTATCCGATAATCAGGGAAATTAAAACTAAGAGAATTCCTATACCGAAATAAACGGGGAAAACCTTCTCTACTACCGCACCCGCCTGCTGACGCTCAAGAACCCTGAAAAGGGTGGGAGCTACATAAAAACTGAAAAAACTACCTAATCCGAGGAAAAAAGAAAGTAAAGAAATAACTAATTTCTCTTTCATAATTAAAGGGGGAAGCCCCAGAGAGGGGCTTTATTACTCAAGTATCTCCAGAACCACCCTCTTTCCTATCTTTCTTCCTATTGCTGTGAGGATGGTTCTGAGGGCTCTTGCGATTCTGCCCTGCTTACCTATCACCTTTCCGAGCTCAGCGGGGTCAACCCTGAGCTCAATTACAACAGTCTTCTCTCCCTCAATCTCAGTAACCCTTACCTTATCCTTGTTGTCCACAAGCTCTTTTGCGGTTATTTCCACGATGTCCTTAAGTGCGCTCATGCCGCTTCACCTCCTTTGGATTTTTTGGATTTACGCTTTTCAAAAACGTAGTAATCACCTACCCTTTTCATCTCGTAATCTTCGGGAACGACCTCCTTTAGTATACCATGGTTCCATAAAATAGCTTTTGCTCTATGAGAAAGCTCAACACCTTTTAAAACCCACTCCTTTACCTTCTCGGGGTAAACGTTGATTAAGACCTTCCTCTTGGGGTCATAGGTTCCAAGGATATCAAGATATCTTCCCTCTCTTGGGGACTTCGCGTCCATCACAACAATCCTGTATATGGGGTGGTGCCTTCTCCCGAACTTAGCGAGTCTAATCCTTACCGCCAATTCCCATTACCTCCGTTTTCAGAACTCGGAAGGAATATTGTATCACAAAAAAATTTTTTAGAACCTGAAACCTCCGAAGGGGAATTTGGGCATCTTCGGCATATGGGGAATTCCGCCGGCCTTTTGGAGCTTCTTCATCATCTTCTTCATCTCCTCGTAACGCTTCAAGAGTTTGTTCACGTCCGAAACCGTTGTCCCGCTACCCTTCGCTATTCTCTTCTTCCTGCTCATGTTTATGATTTTGGGATTTCTCCTCTCCTCGGGAGTCATGGAGTTTATAATCGCCTCAATCTTCTTAAACTGCTTCTCGTCAACCTTTATATGCTTCAACTGGGGAGCAACACCCGGAATCATTGAGAGGAGCTTATCAAGGGGTCCCATCTGTTGAATCATTCTGAGCATGTCTCTTAGGTCCTCAAGGTCAAACTCCCCCGTCATTACCTTCGTCGCCATTACCTGAGCCTTATCCTCTGTTATTACCTCCTGTGCCCTCTCAACGAGGCTCTGGATATCTCCGAGTCCGAGAATTCTCTGGGCTATCCTGTCGGGATAGAAGGGCTCTAAATCCTCTATCTTCTCCCCTACACCTATGAACTTTATGGGAACTCCGAGGACTTCCTTTACCGAGAGGGCTACACCTCCCCTCGCGTCGCCGTCCATCTTCGTGAGTATCACACCCGTGAGTCCTAACCTTTCGTGGAAGGTCTTTGCGGTCTCAAGGGCGGTCTGACCCTGCATGGCGTCCGCAACGTAAATAATCTCCGAGGGATTCGTCACACTCTTAATCTCCTCAAGCTCCGTCATAAGTTCCTCGTCAACGTGAAGCCTTCCCGCGGTATCAAGGAGCAGGTAATCAACCCCTTCTTCCTTCGCCTTTGATACCGCCCTTTTAGCTATGTCAACAGCACTAAGACCTTCCTCAAATCCATAGTAGGGAACACCAACCCTTTCCGCAAGTCTCTCAAGCTGGAGCATAGCCGCGGGTCTTCTCACGTCCGTTGAAGAAACCGCAACCTTCTTTCCTTCCTTCTTCAAAAGGTTTGCGAGCTTTCCTATGGTCGTAGTCTTACCCGTTCCCTGAAGACCTACGAATAAAACCGTTCCCTCTTTAAGCTCTTCCCTTTCCCCTCCCAGTATGTTTACAAGCTCCTCATATACGGTCTTTATAACGAACTCCGCAGGGCTTAAGTTCTTGGGAACCTCCCTTCCCACAACCTTTTCCCTTATCCTCTTTACGAAGTTCTTAGCAACCTCGTAATCAACATCCGCCTCAAGGAGTGCGAGCCTTATCTCCCTTAAGGTCTGGTTTACGTTTTTCTCGGTTATCTTTCTCGCCTTCGTGAGCTTATCAAGGGCTCCGCTAAACTTTTCCGTTAAGAGTTCCAGCATAAAGATTAAAATATCTCTCCGCTTGTCCCTTTTTCAAGAGAAGCCTATTATAAAATCTTTTTACATGTCGGAATACCTGAAGGCCATTTTTGAGTTAAAAGAGCTAAGGGACAAGTTCATATTTACTCTCCTTATGTTCGCCATTTACAGGCTCGGAAGCCACATACCCATTCCCGGGATAAATCCCGACGCCCTTCAGGACTTTCTTAAATCCCTTGAGGGGTCCATATTTGCCCTTTACGACATATTCTCTGGGGGAAACTTGAGCAGGCTCACGGTTTTCGCCCTCGGCGTTATGCCCTACATATCCGCCTCCATAATGATGCAACTCCTCACGGTAGCCATTCCCCACCTCCAAAGACTCGCAAAGGAAGAGGGAGACTACGGAAGGTATAAGATAAACGAGTACACCCGATACCTAACACTCTTCGTCGCGATTGTCCAGTCCATAGGTATAGTCCTCTGGGTGAGGGGACAGGTATCCCCAAAGGGAATTCCCGTTGTTGAAAATCCGGGCATAGGATTCATTCTCATAGCGGTTTTAACCCTCGTTACAGGAACGATGTTTCTCGTCTGGATTGCGGACCGAATAACCGAGAGGGGAATAGGAAACGGTGCTTCTCTCATAATCTTTGCGGGAATAGTTGCGGGATTTCCGAATGCCTTAATTCAGTTCTGGGAAAAGGTAAAAACGGGGGACGTGGGACCCCTTACACTTCTCCTGATAGTCGCCCTCGTTATAGGGATAATAGTGGGAATAGTTTACGTTCAGGAGGCGGAAAGAAGGATACCCATACAATACCCCGGAAGGCAGGTCGGAAGACAGCTATACGCGGGAAGAAGGACATACCTCCCCATTAAGATTAACCCCGCCGGTGTTATACCCATAATCTTTGCCCAGGCTCTCCTTCTCATTCCCTCAACCATTCTCAACGTTATAGAGAACCCCTTCGTTAAGGTGTTTGCGGATATGTTCGCGCCCGGCTCAATCTTTTATAACTTCCTTTACGTTGTCTTTATAGTGTTCTTCACTTACTTTTACACCGCTGTTCTCATAAACCCCGTTGAGGTTGCCGAAAACCTCCACAAAGCGGGTGCATTCATACCAGGCGTTAGACCAGGTCAGGACACGGTTAAATACCTTGAGAGAATAATAAACAGGCTTGTCTTCTTCGGAGCACTCTTTCTTTCGGTAATAGCCCTCATTCCCATACTCGTGAGCGTGTGGCTGAACATTCCCTTTTACTTCGGAGGGACTACTGCTCTGATAGTCGTCGGTGTGGCCCTTGATACCTTCAGGCAGATAGAGACCTATCTGATACAGAAAAAGTATAAAAGCTACGTAAGGAGGTAAGGAATGATACTCGTATTCTTGGGCCCTCCCGGTGCGGGGAAGGGAACCCAGGCAAAGAAACTCGCGGAGGAGAAGGGTTTTGTCCATATATCAACGGGAGACCTTCTCAGGGAAGCGGTTCAGAAGGGAACGCCCCTCGGCAGGAAGGCAAAGGAGTATATGGACAGGGGGGAGCTCGTTCCCGACGAGCTCATAATAGCCCTCATAGAGGAAGTTTTCCCCCAGCACGGGAAGGTTATATTTGACGGATTTCCGAGAACCGTTGCACAGGCAAAGGCCCTTGACGAGATGCTCCAAAAAAGGGGACTTAAGGTTGAATACGTCTTTCTCTTTGACGTCCCCGACGAGGTCGTAATAGAAAGGCTTTCGGGAAGGAGGATAGACCCGAAAACCGGAAAGGTTTACCATATTAAATACAACCCTCCGCCTCCCGGCGTTGAGGTCATCCAGAGGGAGGACGATAAACCCGAGGTAATAAAAAAGAGACTGGAGGTTTACAGGAAGCAGACAGCTCCCCTCATTGAATATTACGAGAGGAAAAATATATTAAAGAAACTGGACGCTACCAAGCCCATAGATGAGGTTTATAAGGAAATCTTAGAGGTTATAGGAAATGGCAATTGAGCTTTACTCAAACAGGGAGATTGAGAAGATAAAGAGGGCGGCAAAGGTTGTTGCTGAGGTCCTTCATATAGTTGCGGAAAACGTGAAGCCCGGGGTCTCAACCTGGGATCTTGAGATGATAGCGAGGGAGGAGACTAAGAAAAGGGGAGCAAAGCCCGCCTTTTTAGGTTATAAACCTCCCTTTTCGGACGTCAGCTATCCTGCCGCCCTTTGTATATCCGTAAACGATGAGGTTGTTCACGGGCTTCCGAAGAAGGAGAAGGTAATAAAAGAGGGGGACGTGGTAAGCATAGACTTCGGGGCTATACTTGATGGGTATGCGGGAGACTCCGCGATAACGGTAATAGCGGGAAAGGGCTCACCCGAAGCAGAAAAGCTCCTCAAGGCAACAAAGGAAGCCCTTTACAACGCAATAGAGAAGGCAATTCCCGGGAAAAAGGTGGGAGATATAACGAGGGCGATACAGGAAACGGCTGAAAGATACGGATTTAAGACGATACAGCGATACGGGGGGCATGGAGTGGGAAGAAGGGTTCACGAAGAGCCTTTCATTCCTAACAATTTAAAGGACGTCGGGAAGAAAAACCCGAGGCTTAGGCAGGGAATGGTTATAGCCATTGAGCCTATGCTTTCCCTCGGTACAGAGGAAACCGTTGAGGACGGGGACGGATGGACCGTAAAGACAAAGGACGGAAGTCTTGCCGCTCACTTTGAACACACGGTCGCTATAACGAAAAAAGGGCCTATAATTTTAACGGAGTTGTAAGATGGGTAAGAAGAAGAGAAAGCAGGAGCACGAAAAGGAGAGGGGCATAGTTCTGGAAGGTGAGGTGGTTGAAGCCCTTCCTAATGGTATGTTCAGGGTTAAGCTTGATACGGGGCAGGAAGTTCTTGCCCACATAGCGGGCAAGCTCAGGGTCAACTTCATAAGGATACTGCCTGGAGACAGGGTGAAAGTTGAGCTCTCCCCTTACGACCTCACGAGGGGAAGGATAATCTACAGGCTCTGAACTTGCAATTTACAAAGAGTTAGGTTAAACTAAAGTATTCCGACTCGGAGGTAGCTTATGAAGGTAAGGTCTTCCGTAAGAAAAAGGTGTGCTAAGTGTAAGATTATAAGGAGAAAAGGAAGGGTTATGGTTATATGTGAGATACCCAGCCACAAGCAGAGACAGGGATAACGGAGGTAAGAGATGGCGAGAATAGCGGGCGTTGACCTTCCCAACCACAAGAAGCTTGAGGTAGCCCTTACCTACATATACGGTATAGGATGGTCAAGGGCAAGGGAGATATGCGAAAAGACGGGTATTCCCTGCACGAAGAGGGTAGGAGACCTGACCCCTGACGAGCTAAACACACTCAGAAAGTTCATAGACGAGAACTACAAGGTTGAGGGTGATTTGAGAAGGGAGGTTCAGCTGAACATTAAGAAGCTCAGGGATATGGGATGTTACAGGGGAATAAGGCACGCGAGAGGACTCCCCGTAAGGGGACAGCAGACGAGAACAAACGCGAGAACGAGAAAGGGTAAGAGAAGAACCGTCGGAGGAACCACGAGAAAGGGTAAGGCCAAGTAAGGGAGGTAGGTAAAATGGCGAAGAAGAAGAAGCAAAAGAGACAGGTAACAAAGGGAATAGTTCACATATACACAACCTTTAACAACACCATAGTGAACGTTACCGATATGCAGGGAAATACTATAGCTTGGGCAAGCGGTGGGACCGTAGGGTTTAAGGGAACGAGGAAGTCAACACCCTACGCTGCACAACTCGCAGCCCAGAAGGCGATGAAGATGGCAAAGGAACACGGACTCCAGGAAGTTGAGATATGGGTAAAGGGACCCGGCGCGGGAAGGGAGTCCGCGGTAAGGGCGGTTTTCGCCTCGGGCGTTAAGGTTACCGCGATAAGGGACGTTACTCCCATTCCCCACAACGGTTGCAGACCCCCTGCGAGGAGGAGAGTGTAAATGGGTAGGTATATAGGACCTTGGGTAAAACTTGACAGAAGGTTCGGAGTTGTAGTTTCGGGCAAGAAATCCGCTCCCAAGATTCTCGCAAAGAGGAATTATCCCCCTGGACAGCACGGAAGGAAGTACGGAAGAAGGAAGAAGCTTACCGAGTACGGACTCCGCCTTATGGAAAAGCAGAAGCTCAAGTTCCTATACGGAGGACTGAGGGAAAAGCAGTTCAAGAGATACTTTGATATGGCTTCAAAGTCAAAGGAAAACACGGGAGAGATGCTTCTCCAATACCTTGAGAGGAGGCTTGATAACGTAGTTTACAGGCTGGGATTCGCATCAACGAGGAGGCAGGCAAGACAGCTCGTAGCCCACGGGCACGTCCTCGTAAACGGAAAGAAGGTAAACATCCCCTCCTACCTCGTTGAGCCCGGTGACGTTATTGAGATTAAGGAAAAGTCAAGGGATATTCCCTTCATAAAGGAAAACCTTGAAAACGTTGACCCCCGTTCAATACCCTCCTGGCTTGAGCTTGATAAGGACAACTTCAGGGGAAGGGTGATAAGGCTTCCCGAAAACGTTCAGGAGTATCTGGAGATACCCGTAAACCTCCAGTACATAATTGAGTTCTACTCTAAGGTATAACGGAGGGCTTGTATGCTTAACGAGTTTGTATATCCCAATAAAATATTCTGGGAGGAGTTATCGGATACCTACGGAAGGCTCGTTGTTGAACCCCTTGAGAGGGGATTCGGAACTACCGTTGGAAACTCCCTTAGGAGGGTTCTCCTCTCCTCCATTACGGGAACCGCGATAACCGCGGTAAAGGTAGAGGGAATTTACCACGAGTTTTCCGCAATTGAGGGCGTTCAGGAGGACGCTATAGAGCTCATAGCGAACCTCAAAAAGGTTAAGTTCGTTATGAAAGGTGAGAGCGACGTTGAGATTCTCTACATACAGAAAAAGGGAGAGGGTGAGGTGAAGGCCTCTGATATAAAAGCTCCCCCGAGTGTTGAGATACTGAACCCCGACCAGTATATAGCCACGATAACGGACCCCAACAAGGAGTTAAACATTGAGATAAGGCTTGAGAGGGGAAGGGGATACGTTCCCACGGAGGAAATGGAAACGATAGGGGAAGTGGGATGGATTCTCGTTGATGCGGATTTCTCTCCCGTAAAAAAGGTTGGTTTCAGGATAGAAAACGTCCGTGTCGGTAAGAAATCAACCTACGAAAGGTTGATTATGGAGATATTCACAAACGGCGTTAAGTCCCCGAGCGACTCCCTTAAAGAGGCCCTTGAGATACTCAAGAAACATTACGAGCTCCTTGAGAACGTTTCCGAGAAGAAGCCCGTTGTGGAACAGAAAGTCGTTTCCGATGAACTCACCGAGAAGCTCTCCCTCTCCATTGAGGAGCTTGATATATCCCAGAGGGCTCTTAACTCCCTCAAGAGGATAGGTATAAACACGATTGGTGACCTCGTTAAGATGACCGAAGAAGAGCTTAAAAACACTAAGAATATAGGTAGGAAAGCTCTCGCTGAGATAAAGGAAGCCCTTGAGAAGATGGGCTTGCATCTCGGAATGAATATTGACGTTCAGAGGTAGGTGAGATGAGGCACAGGGTTAAGAAGAAGCATTTTGACAGAACTAAGGAGCAGAGGCTCGCCCTTTACAGGTCTCTTGCAAGGGCTTTAATATTTGATGAGAGAATAGAAACTACAGTTGAGAGGGCAAAGGCACTAAGGAGCTTTATAGAACCTCTCGTTGAGCTTGCAAAGGAGGGAACGCTCCACGCAAGGAGACAGGCACTCAGCAGGCTACCCGACAAACCCGCAATAAAGAAGCTCTTTGAGGAAATAGCACCGAGGTTTGAAGGAAGAAACGGGGGATACGTAAGGATAATAAAGCTCCCCTTCAGGAGAAGGGGTGACGGCGCGGAGATGGCTATAATTGAGTGGGTTGAGTAGTGATAATAAAGCTCGTTAAGCTCTTCCTCCAGCTCCTTATTATTCTCGTTTTTATCCACGCCCTCGGCTCCTGGTTTCCCTCCGTAAGGAGGAGCAAGCTTTACTGGTATATAGACTGGATTGTTGAGCCCCTTCTCAGGCCCATAAGGAGCGTCATAAAACCCGTTAACGGCATTGACTTTTCTCCCCTCATTCTTATACTTATCCTCACACTCCTTCTGAGGTTATTCCGATGAAGCGACCAGTAATGCTCATAGACCTTGACAGATGTATAGGATGCCTCTCCTGTGAAGTTGCGTGCGTTCAGGAAAAGGGACTTGAACAGCTCCATATAAGACCCATGAGGGTTTTAAGGGTTGAGGGTGTGGGAAAGGAGCCGGGAGCCTTTTATTACCCGATGAACTGCTTTCACTGCGAACCTGCTCCCTGTGTCCTCGCATGTCCCACTTCCGCAATGAGGAAGAGGGAAGAGGACAGGATAGTTTACGTTGAGCAGACCCTCTGTATAGGGTGTAAGGCATGTATAATAGCATGCCCTTACGGGGCGATAACCTTTAACCCCTCAACCCAGAAGGTTGAGAAGTGCGATTACTGTTATAAAAGAGTAGAACAGGGACTCCTACCCTCCTGCGTTGAGAAGTGCGTTACGAACTGTCTTTACTTTGTTGAAGTTGAAGAGGTTCCGAAAGAGAGACACAAACTGAGAAGAATAGACGAAAAGCTTTATAAAGAGGTCTTTACCTGAGTTCAAGGAACCAAGAAAGGAAAGCGTAAACCGTGTAAATAAGCAGAAATAAAGCCCCTTCCCATTTGTCTATGACGTATTTGCTTCTTCCCCAGAATGCGGAAAGAAGTAGAACGAGCGTAGCAACAAAGAGAACACCAAGGTCTACATTCGTTCTTTCTGGAACGGGAACGCTCCTTATAACGGAGCTCGCACCCAGAACGAGTGTAACGTTAAAGATATTTGACCCCGCAACGTTCCCGAGGGCTATATCGGGGTTTCCCTTCCTCGCTGCAACCGCTGAGGCAAAAAGCTCGGGAAGTGACGTTCCTATCGCAACCATAAAAAGACCTATAATAGCCTCGCTCACTCCGAGAGCTTTAGCGACGCCCACAGCTCCATTTACAGTCCAGTCCGCTCCCAAAACAAGACCGATAAGACCCAAAATCGTAAAGACCAGAGCCTTTAAGGGGGATAAAAGCTTATCCTCCTCCTCTTCCGATAAGGCTTCTCTCTCAAGGTAGGCAACGAGAAAATACATATAGCCTATGAAGGTGATTATGAGAACTATTCCGTCCGTTCTTGATATCGAAGATACGCTGTCTCCGTTCAGAATTCTATCGTTTGCCATAGCCATAAGTGTTAAGGTGAGGAAGAAGTTTACGGGAATCTCTTTCTTTACGAAGGTTGCGTGTATTGAGAGGGGAGTTATGAGGGACGCAACTCCGAGTATCAGGAGAATATTCGCTATATTTGAACCTATCACGTTTCCCAAGGATATGCCGGAGGCCCCCTTTAACGCAGCGGCAACGTTTACCGTAAGCTCGGGGAGGGAAGTCCCAAAGGCAACAACCGTAAGCCCTATTACGAACTGGGGAATGCCAAGGCTTCTTGCGAGAGAGCTTGAGCCGTCTATGAGGAGGTCCGCACCCTTTACAAGAAAGGCTATCCCTACAGCGAGAAGTATGAAATCCGCAAACATTTAATATACTTATACCATTAATGGGAAACTTAAGGGAAAGGCTCCATAAACTCTTTTCGGTGTTGATACAGTCCTTTATGTGGATAACTATAGGCTTTGAATTCGTGAGCCTCGTTGTAAAAATATTAAAAAGCATTCAGAACCTTACACTCTTTGATACCCACGAGATAATCATAAAGGTTCTCAACATTCTCATAATATACGAGCTTTTTACAACCCTTCTGACCGCCTTTGAGGAAAACAGGATAAAGCTCAACCTCATAATAGATACCGCGATGATATTTTCCATAAGGGAGCTTCTTATAATAATATTCACATACAAGAAGCTTGAGTTAGATGTAGGTTTATCTTACGCTTTAATACTCGGAGTTCTGGGAATACTAAGGTTCCTTTATATGAAGTATAAGTTAGAGGGAACATGAAGAAGGCTTCATTTTTTCTATTTCTCCTGCTACTTTCAATCATTCCCCTTTACAAGCTCTTATTTCACAAGGATTACGAGGTTTATGTGGTCAGGAAAATGCCCCTCGTTAAAGCTGTTTACGCAACGGGATACGTAAAGACCGAGAACGAGGTAGAGGTAAAGGCAAAGGTATCGGGATACGTCGTGAGGATATTTAAGGATACGGGAGATGAGGTGAGAAAGGGGGAGGTATTAGCTTTTATAGAGAATAAGCCCCTTGAGAAGGAAATTGAGAGGGTAAAAACGGAGATAGAAAACCTGAAGGAAAAGATAAGAAAGGGCTCTCCCTTTAGAAAAAGTTATGAGGAAAGGATTAAAGCACAAGAGGAGAGAATAAAAATCCTTGAGGAGAAACTCAAAAGAAGAAAAAAGCTTTACGAGAGGGAACTCATATCCAGAGAGAGCTACCTTGAACTTGAAAGGAAGTATAAGGCTGAACTGAGCACCCTGAGAGCCCTAAAAAGCGATTACGAGGAGAGCGTAAGAGAGGTGAGAAGAAAGCTAAGAACCTTAAAGAAGAGACTTGAAGAGCTTGAATCTAAGCTTTTTGAACACTACGTAAGGAGTCCCGTGGACGGAGTAATTCTCAAGAGAAACGTTGAGGAGGGGGATTACGTCAACACCTTTATGGAGACAAAGCCCCTCTTCATAGTGGGAAAGAAAGGAGAGGTAAAAACCATTCTTGAGGTTGATGAGGAGTATGGCGGTCTTGTCAAGGAACGTCAGAAGGTTTACATATACGTTGAAGCCCTGAAAGGTAAAGTATTTGAGGGAAAAGTCGTTAAGGTTTACCGATTCGTTGATAAGGGCAGGAAAACCTTTGAGGTTGAAGTGAGGGCTGATTACGGAAGTGATATCCTTTCGGGAACTACCGTTGAGGCGAACATAATCCTATCGGAAAAAGAGGGTATAGCGGTTCCCGAGGAGGCTATTGAAGAGAATAAGGTAAAGGTCCTGAAAGAGGGAAAGATTTTTGAAAAGGACGTTGTTTTAGGGGAGAGATACGGAAATCTCGTTGAAGTTCTCAGAGGATTAGAAGAAGGGGATAAAGTGGTTCTGAGATGAGAGGAATACTCTTCCTCGCTTACAAGTTCTTCCTTGAGAGGAAGAGGCAGAGTATAATAGCGACCCTCGGTGTGGCTATAGGAACCGCAGCATTCATAGTTATGAGCTCTATGGTTAACGGATTTCAAAAATACTTCCTTGAGGAAGCCCTCAATATAAACGGACATGTCAAAGTCTTCGTGGAGAGTCCCGTGGACGAGGGAAAAATTCTGAGGAATGTTTACAAAGGGGGAGCTTTTGAGGTTCTGGGTGCAAAGCCCCAGCCAAAAAAGGACAAGATATCAAACTACAGGTTCATACTTCAGAAATACCAGAAGAATCCCGAAGTGGTCGGTATAACGATACACCTCGTCGGGAACGGAGTTGTGACCTACGGGGTTAAGGAAAAGCCAGCTACCTTTGTAGGAATAGTTCCGAAACTTGAGGACAGAACGCTGAGCGTATCCTCTTACCTCGTTGAGGGAAATCTTGAGGAGATTGAAAGGAACAAGAACGGCGTTATTCTCGGCATAAAACTGGCGGAAGAGCTCGGGATAAGGGAGGCGGGAAAGAAAATAACACTCGTATCCCCAACGGGAAGCCTTCACGTCTTAAAGGTTGTGGACCTTTTAAATACGGGCATAACCGAGATAGACAAGTCCCGCGTCTACCTACATATAAAGAAACTCCAGGATATACTCGGAAGACAGGGAGAGGTGAATGAAGTCGTCTTAAAGCTGAAGGACCCTGATAAGGCTCCCCAATTTGCCCAGAAGCTGAAAAAAGAAACGGGATACAAAGCGGAAAGCTGGCAGGAGTCCTTTAAGAACTTTTTATCTATCTTCAAAATTCAGAAGATAATAACCCGTTCGGTCGTCTTTGCAATACTCCTCGTTTCGGGCTTCGGGATATTCAACATAATAATGATGACCGTTATGGAGAAGAGAAGGGAGATAGCTATTCTGAAGGCGATGGGATACGAGAAGAGGGATATAATCCTCGTTTTCGCCCTTCAGGGTGTAATAATCGGCGTTCTTGGGGGAATTATAGGGAACGTGGGCGCGTATATAACCCTTGAGTGGCTTGAGACCGTTAGAATAGAAGTTGAGGGAATAATAAGGGCTAAGGGCTTTATCCTTGACAGGAGCCTTTATTATCACCTTTTCGGCTTCCTGTTCGCACTTCTCGTTTCCTTTGTAGCTTCCTACTACCCCTCTTACAGGGCTTCAACCTTTCACCCTGTGGAGGTGTTCAGAAGCGGTGGATAAAACTATACTTAGGGCAAAGGGAATAAAAAAGTTCATAAGGAATTACGAAATCCTTAAAGGGATAGACCTTGAGGTGAAAAGGGGAGAGTTCTTAAGCGTGATGGGACCCTCGGGCTCTGGGAAGAGCACCCTTTTATACATTCTTGGACTCCTCGACGCACCGGACGATGGGGAGCTTTTCCTCCTGGGAAAGAAGGTTAATTTCTCAATGGAAAAGGAGCTTAGCTTCCTGAGGAATAACTACCTCGGTTTTGTCTTTCAGTTTCACTACCTCATTCCCGAGCTTACAGCCCTTGAGAACGTGATTATTCCCCTTCTAAAAAAGGGTCTTCCCTTTTCAAGGGCAAGGGAAAAGGGAAAAGAGATATTAGAAAGGCTTGGACTTGGAGACAAGCTAAACAGAAAGCCTTATCAACTCTCGGGAGGAGAACAACAAAGGGTGGCCATAGCACGGGCCCTTGCAAACGAACCGGTTTTACTCCTTGCGGACGAACCCACGGGAAACCTTGACTCCGTAAATACCCAAAATGTTATGAACATATTCAAGGAGATAAACGGAGAGGGAACAACCATTGTGATGGTAACTCACGAAGAGGAACTGGCAAAACAAACCCACAGAACCTTGATACTCAGGGACGGCAAAGTTGTAGAAGAGAGGGTAAACACTTAAAGCTCAACTCTTTTTGCGTCCGCCCATATCCATTCAAGCCCGTAATACTCTCTCGTTTCGGGGGTGAATATGTGAACTATAGTGTCTATCAGGTCAAGGAGAATCCAGTTTCCGTATTCCTTTCCCTCAACGTGGTCCACGGTATAGCCTCTTTTTTCAAGTTCCTCCTCAAGGTAATCCGCAAGTGCCCGTGCGTGAGTTGGGGAGTTTGCGGTCGCTATAACGAAGTAGTCCGCAAGGTTGGTGAGGTTTGACACGTCAAGGATTACTATATTTTCCGCTTTCTTATTCTCAAGGAGTTCCTTTATGAGCTTTAGCTTTTCCATTTTTCAATTAATTTTAGCAACTTCCTGTAATAATAGTTTTCCCCGTAAACTTCCTTATAACTCTTTAAAGCCTTTTTTGTCTCTTCCCTTGCCCTTTTCTCAATCTCGTTCCACCTTTCTATCTCGCCTTTTAGAAAGCGAATTCTGTTCCTTATGGCCTTTACCTCTTCGGGATTTTTCACCTCCTCAAGGCTCTCCCTTGCCTCTTTTATGAGCTCAAGTATCTTCTCCTTCTCCCTTTTTGCCTGCTCTGGCGTCATTATAAGGTTCTTTATATACTTGTATGCAAGTCTCTCTTCCGAGAAGTATGTGGGGAAGTTTATAAGAACCTCCCTGTATCTTAGAGCTGCGTTGTAGGGATATCCGTATTCCTCGTAAAATTCCGCTATGTAATACTCGTGATATGCGAGCTTTCTGTTTGCTTCCTCAAGGACTTCCTCAACCTTAGTCCTGAACCTGCTTTCCGGATACCTTGAGAGAAACTCCTTAGCCTTCTGAATGGCCTTAATTGTGTAGCTCTGGTCCCTGTAGGGGTCGGGTGCAACCTTTACAAGACTCTCAACGAGTATATAAAAAACCTCTTCCGCTTCTGGACTTCCCGGGTAGTTGGAAAGAAAGTCCTCAGCATAAACCGCGGCGTCTATGTAGTCCTTATCCTTAAAAGCGGACTTAACAAGTAAATACTTTGCCTTCTTTATCTGCTCCGGTGATAGGTGTTCAAGGTAGTTAAGGGCGTTCTCAAAGGCCTTCTTTGCATCCCCGTAATCCCCCTTCCTGTACTCCTTTAGTCCCTTTCTGTAAAACTCTAAGGCGTATCCCCTTCTCCTCTCCTCGGACTTGGGAGCACAAGCGAGGCTTATCAGGAGTAGTCCGAAAAGAATAAGCGGTAGTAATCGGGTTCTTCTTCCCATACCTCTTTTATACTAACCAATCCGTTCAGTTTTTTCCTTCTTAAAAACTCCCTCAAGTTCCTAACAATCCTCGGGTGAGCCCTAATCTCTACTTTTCTGCCTACATGCCTCTCTATTTCCTTTTCTATTGTGTAGAGAATAAACTCCGAGCTCTTCACCTTTCCCCTTCCCCTGCAACAGGGACATTCCTCTCCTAAAATTTCCGTTATACTGTTTCCCTCCCTCTTTCTCGTGAGCTCAAGAAGTCCCGTGCTCGTAATGCCGTGAACCTTTACCTTTAGCCCTTCCCTTTCAAATATCTTCTTCACCTCTCTCAGGAAGTAATCCTTAGTCTCTTCCTTTCTCATCTCTATCAGGTCAATTACTATTATTCCCGCCAAGTTCCTCAATTTTATCTGCCTTGCAACCTCCTCTACAGCCTCCAGGTTCGTTCTCAAGGCATTTTCCTCAAAGGACTCACCGCATCCCTCCCCGCTGTTTACGTCTACAACGACCATAGCCTCTGTTTCCTCAATAACTATAAAGCCCCCGTTTTTAAGCCACACCTGTTTTGAAAAAAGCCGTGATATTAACTGATAAAAGGAAAAATTCTTTAAAAGCTTTTCAAAATCCTTGCTGAACCTTAGTTTTTCCCTGATTTCCTCTCCAAATATACCGCTTATTTCTTTCCATACATCTGCGTTATCTACGCATATCTCCTTTATATACCCCCAGTAATCTCTTATTACCTTTGCAAATCCCGGAATTTCCTCATGGAGTAAACCTTTACTAACCTTACCGCTCTTTTTAAGAATCTCATTCCAGAGATTCCTTAGCTCCTGAAGTTCTTTAAGAATATCCTCTTTACTCGCCTTCAAAGCGGAAGCCCTTATTATCACGCCCTCATTATCCCTTAAGTGCTCCTTTACGAACTGTGCGAGCTCCCTTGAGTAAGGATACTTTTTTATCTTTGAAGATATCTTCAGTTTCTTTACCGTCGGAAAGTAAACGATATACTTACCGGGCAGGTTTATCTTACAGGTTACCTTAGCACCCTTTAGTTCCGTTTCCTCCCTTTTCAACTGGACTATAACGCTATCACCTATCTTCAGTTTCTTACCACACGTATTTTTTTCCTGAAGGAATGCTTCCTTATGAAGGCCTATATCCACAAAGTATCCGTCAAGACTTTTACACTCCCTCTTCACAATGCCTTTGAAAACGGAACCTATAAGCCGACTCGAATCCCTTTTCTCCGCAAGAAAATCTACTATACTTCCCTCGGATAGAACTAATGTGAAAACGAGATGCTCGCTTCCGCTGATAAATACCTCAACCTCGCTAAACACCAGATAGATATTTTAAACTTTTTAATACGTAGGCATGGATAAGATTGGACTTATTGCGGGTGCGGGTAGCCTTCCGATTGAGTTCAAGAGGTCCGCACAGGAAAAGGGAGAAGAGGTTATAACGATAGGAGTTGAAAGGATAACGGATTTTAAAACGAACTACCTGCTTCCGCTGGGAAAAGTTGGAAAACTCCTAAAAATACTTGAAAGAGAAAATATTCGGAAAATAGTTATGCTCGGAAAGTTTGAACACAGGCTCATATACACCGATTTTTTAAAGATGGACCTGACAGCTTTTAACCTCCTCAGGAAAGCAAAAGACAAAAGACCCGAAACACTGATAAAAGTTTTTATGAGCTTCCTTGAGAAGAAGGGATTTGAGTTTATAGACCCAAAACCCTACCTCTCCCACATATTAGCGGAAAGGGGAAGCATAAACGGGCTTGTTCCAAATGATGAGCTTCTTGAAAACGGATTGTGGGGCTTTCGGATAGCGAAGGAGCTCGCGTCTATGGACATAGGCCAGACGGTTGTTGTGAAGGATAAGGCGGTCGTTGCGGTTGAAGCGATGGAGGGAACCCAGGAAACCATAAGGAGGGGAGGAAAACTCGCCGGAAGGGGAACGGTCGTTATAAAGGTTGCGAGGAAAAATCAGGACTTCAGGATAGACGTTCCCACTGTCGGACCAAAAACCCTTGAGGTTATGAGAAAGGTGGGTTCTTTTGCCCTTTTTCTGGAAGCGGGTAAGGTTTTCATAACTGAGAAGGAGGAGTTTATAAATAAATCAAGGGAATACCGCATCCCCGTTTTCGGGCTCGCACCTTGAATTTTTTCCTTTTGAATGATAAATTACCATAAATAGCCCAGGTAGCTCAGTCGGTAGAGCGCACCCTTGGTAAGGGTGAGGGCGCCGGTTCGAGTCCGGTCCTGGGCTCCACCTTGCATAAACAGGAAAATTGTTGGATAATACAGAGACATGATACAGGTTGAGGTTGTTTCCCCGCAAGGACTCCTTTACACCGGAGAGGTTGAGAGCGTAAACGTTCCCACGGTTGAAGGGGAAGTCGGAATTCTGGAGAACCATATGTACCTTATGACCCTCTTAAAGCCCGGACTCGTTTACTTCAACGGGGACGATAAAAACGGGATAGTTGTAACTTATGGAATACTTGATGTAACACCGAAGAAGGTTTTAATCCTCACAGAGGAGGGATACAAGCTCGGAGAGCTTCCTCCCGAATCAAAGGTAAGAGAAGAGTTTGAAAAGGCGGTAAAACAGCAGGCAACAGCTCAAACTATGGAAGAGCTAAAAGAGTGGGAAAAGGCTGCGGAAAAGGCAAGAACGCTCCTTGAAATAATTGAAAAGTACGGATAAGCCCGTTCCCTTTTTCGGGGGAAAGCTCAGGTTCTACCAGCCTGAGAACCATAAGATATCCGTTGACCTTCTCGTATTCTTATCAAAGGTAAGGGGCATAAAGAGAAGCTCCCGCGTTATAGACCTCGGTGCGGGCTTCGGCTTTCTCTCAATAACACTTGCTAAAAAGTTCGGCGTTAAGGTTGTAGCCCTTGAGATAGAGGACCTCATGCTTGAGCTTTTAAAAAAGAACGTTGAGATAAACAATGTTGAGAACCTCGTTGAGGTCGTAAAAGGGGACGTGAGGGAGGTTGAAAAGGTTTTTAAAAGGGCTTCTTTTGATGTGGTTATAACCAATCCCCCCTTTTACCCTCCCCATTTCTCACCGAAACCCGACCCCTACCACTTTGAGCTAAGGGGAAGCCTGAAGGACTTTATAAGGGCCTCTTCCTACCTCCTCAGGGACGGGGGATACTTAAATATTCTTCTCCCCTGTTTCAGAACCTCGGAAGCCTTCAGCTTGATGGAAACGTATAACCTGCCCCCGAGATATCTGGCACTTATTTATCCGACCCTTTTTAAAAAGGCGAGACTTTCAATAATTGTAGGTATAAGAAACGTCAAGGGCCCCCTTGAGTGCGAGGAGCCCCTCATTATAAACGAAGAAAAGGGATACACCCCCTTCGTGAGGGAGCTTCTTGACAACTTCTTATGACTTCCCTCCGGGGACCCCTTTTATCGTTCCTATAATTTCCTTGAAGTCTTTCCACTGGATTGCAGGCCAGGTTTCCGTGGTTGCGTGTCCGAAGGATCGTATAATCATTGCAACCTTCGCCGCCTCCTCGTCGTTTGCAGCTTCAAATATATCAAGGTAATCGTAGGGGCCGAAAACAACAAGGTTCATAACCCACTTAACGCTCGGGCAGTTCTCCTCTATAAGACGCTCGGCCTCTTTCTCAATCTCCTTCAGTTTTTCAAGATTCTTAACGGCGTAAGGTGATATCTTTGTAAGCATTACGTAAAGGGGCATATCTCCCACCTCCTTATTAATAAAGATAGGCTTTTGTATAATGATTTAAAATGAAGTTACCTGAGAGGCTCGTAGAGGCTATAGCGGAATCCATAGTTGAGGAGCTTGCGAATAAAGAAAAAATACTTGAGCTTGATGACCCCTCAACATTTAAGAAGAAGATAATAAAAATCTTTAAGGAGGCTGAGGAGGAGGAAAAGGAGCTGGAGGAAAAGGCAAAGGCGGTATTGAGGCAAAACCTTGAGCTTCTTGAGAAGGAAAACATTGACTACAGAACAGCCTTTCTTGCGGTGAAGAGAAAGCTGGCTGAAGAGATGAACGTAAACGTGGGGAAAAGGGAAAGGCTAAACCAGATAATAAACAAGATTATGGAACTGATAATGAAAGACGAAACCGTTGAGATTTACGAGGACCCACCCGTTATAAGGAGAAAGATAAGGGAGATAGTTATGGGAGCGCTGAAGATAGAGGAAGAGATAGAAAAGGAGGTGAGAAAGAGGATAAGGAAGTACTCAAGGGATATACTGGAGGGAAGTCCCGAGTGGAACATACTTTGGAGGAGGATATACGAGGACGAACTAAAGAAGAGGGGACTTGCTTAGGGAAGGTAAAGTATCGGGTTCTGTCTTATCCCGTATTTCAGGACCTCGTAGTGTAGATGAGGTCCCGTTGTTCTTCCCGTTCTTCCCACGTATCCGATAACTTTTCCCTTAACAACCCTTTCCCCTACATTAACTTCCCTTCCCGACATATGGGCGTAAAGGGTCGTGTATCCGTATCCGTGGTATAGTACGACGACGTATCCGTATCCCCTTACGTACCCGCTGAATATCACTATCCCGTCCGCCGTTGCGACTATCGGCGTTCCCGTAGGTGCGGCTATGTCTATACCTGCGTGAAACTCCCTGTACCTTCCTCTCCTTCTCCATCCGTATTTTGAAGTGACAACGCCTACAACAGGCCATATACTTGGCCTTGCTTCCTCGGGTGTTTTTAAGTTTTCAATTAATTCCTTATGCGCTTCGGGAGCACTTATGAAGAAGTTTAGGTCTTGGTAGGAGATTTCAAAATACTTTCCTTCCGCGGGTATATATCCGGATATGGGAAGGGAAAGGAAGAAGAGGAGGAAACTAAGTAGTAGAGCCTTCCTCATCAAGGTAGAATACCTCGTCGGATATGGGCTCGTTCCACCTCTTGAATCCGGGAAGAGTTTCTATCCTGTACCAGGCGGACCTGTACCATATATCCGTCGGGTTTTTCTTCACAGGGGCTATCTGTGCCGCTCTTGTTTCGGGGTGATACTCCCAGTTCATATAGTGGTTAAAGTCCTGTATTATGTCCGTTATAACGACTCCGTACTCGTTTATGAGTATCTCCTGAAACTCCTTCCACCTGAATATGGAGCTGTCCCTTAGTGTTAGCCCGAAGTATCCCGCACACCCTGCATCTTTAAGAGTTGCTATTCCCCTTCCTATGAAGGCCCTGAAGGCTGCGAAGGTCTCGGGAGGGTCCGTTATAAAAACGTCAAACTTTCCGAGGAAATCTTCCGTATAGGGATTTCTGAGGTCCCAGACCATAGCTTCCGCGTTGTCTATGCCGAGCTCCCTAATTATCCTGTTATCAAAGTCTATTAACCTTTCGTCAATGTCTATAATTAGAACCCTCTTTGCCTTTCTCGTTAGGGCTATGGCGAGACCCGTGAGGTCGTCTTCCGCACCCATAACTATTATCTCCTTACCCCTCAGGTCTCCCCTGCTGTCAAGGAAGAGAACCCTTGATACCGTTGTCTCGGGTGTTACGCTACCCTGGTCGTACTGCTGAACGGGCTTTGGTCTGTCCTTTGCTATCTCAACGAAGGTTCTGTAAAGCTCCTTGTCGTCGTAAAAGGGAATTCCCCTTCCTTCACAAGCCCTGCAGGTGTGCTCCTCGTACGGCTCAATTCCAAGCTCCGCAATAAGGTCGTATCCCTTCTGAGTGAGGAGTATGTTCTCGTTATCGTCAACGAAAGCGTATCCCTCGCTTATGAGCTTCTTTACGATGCCCGCAGCGGCGGGAACGGGGATATCCGATAGGTCAATAATCTTCCAAAAATCTCCCGTCTTTAAAAGTGCCTGAAGAACCCTTTCAACGTTTCTTGCGTGGAGCCTTACCTTCGTTTTCTCCTGTACCTCCTTAGCTATTCTCTCAAGGACGTTCAATCCTTCACCTCCGCAGGGATTTTGCGAAAAAACTATTATATCACCTTATCTCTTCCCTGGTTTTCTTCATCTCCATTATGCGGGGAATTAAGAGTGCATAACCTTTTTGTTGCCAGTGGAGAAGCTCCGTAATTGCGGAAGGAACGAGCTCAACAAAGGGAGGAAAATCCTTTTCCGTATATCCGTAAAGCTGTTCCGCTGCCATCTTACAAACCTTGAACTTGACCCCGTACATGGTCATTCCCTCAATCCTTTCCCATATGTCCTTATACTTCTCCCTGTTCTTCTTGACGAGGGTAACTATCTCCGTTCCGTGAATTATCACAACGATGTCTATATCCTCACCGGGTATGAAGTTATAGGGCTCGTTTGAGAGAACGTATATGATGTTTGAAACCCAGAGGAGTGCCGGTCTTATCTTCTCGGGCTCGTCAAAGTAAAACTCTACAACTACCTTGAAGGGGGCTTCGTAAGGGGTTTGAACGAACTTTGCCTGCTCCTCACCGAAAACAAAGAAAACGAGAGCTAAAAGGGCAAGAACTAACCTTCTCATGGCTTCACCTCCCTCAGGGATTAAGATATATCCTTTGATTTTTTGAGCTCATACAAAGCTCATAAATAGGCTTATATTAATATCCTTATGATTGATACCCACTGCCACCTTGACCTTCTCAAAGAAAAGGACAGGGAAGAAGCCCTAAAAGACGAGAGGCTTGAGTATCTCATAAATGTAGGTTTTGATAAGAAAACGATAAAGAACGCCATTGAGTTTGCAAGCAAATACGATAAGGTTTACATAGCTATAGGTTTTCATCCCCATGAGGCGGACAGGGTAAGCGATGAGGACCTCTCTTGGCTAAAAAAACTCGCCGAGAGCAACCCTAAGGTGAGAGCCATAGGAGAGATAGGTCTTGACTTTTATAAGAACTACTCGGACCCCAAAAAGCAGGAGGATATTTTCAGGAAGCAGATAGGGATAGCGAGGGAGCTCGGCCTCCCGATAGTCATTCATATGAGAGATGCGGAAAAGGAAACAATAAGGATACTCAGGGAGGAGAGAGCTTATGAGGTAGGGGGAGTTATGCACTGCTTTACGGGAAGCTACGAGACTATGAAGAAGGCGGTTGATATGGGATTCTTTATCTCCTACTCGGGAATAATAACCTACAAGAATGCGGAAAACCTGAGGGAGATTGTAAAGAAAACGCCCACCAGCAGAATACTTCTTGAGACGGACTCACCTTTCTTGGCTCCCCAGCCCGTAAGGGGAAAGCCGAACAAACCAAAAAACATCTTTTACACCGCTGAGGTTCTCGCAAAGCTCCTCCCCAATACTTCCTTGGAAGACGTTGATAGAATGACCACACAGAACGCGAAACAGGCCTTTAACCTTAACGGAGAGGTAAAAAAAAACACGATAACCTACGTGATAAACAACAAGCTTTATATAAACCTGACCAATAAGTGCAATCTTCACTGCGTCTTTTGTCAGAGGGAGAGGGAGAGGAACTTCTGGGTGAAGGGATACTGGGTATGGGTTGATAGGGACCCAAGCGTTGAGGAGGTGATAAGGGAGATAGGGGACCCAAAAAGGTATGATGAAGTCGTTTTCTGCGGATACGGAGAGCCTACTTTGAGGTTTTCAGCCCTAAAGGAGATAGCAAAGTGGGTAAAGGAGAGGGGAGGAAGGGTAAGGGTTGACACAAACGGCCTCATGTTCACATTCCTTCCTAAGGAAAAACTGAAGGAGCTAAAAGGTCTCGTTGATACCTTTTCCGTGAGCCTGAACGCACCCGACGATGAGACGTATAACAAGGTATGCAGACCCGCACAGCCGGAAGCCTTTAATAAGGTTATTGAGTTCATCAAGGAGGCAAGAAGGCTCGGATTTGAGGTTATAGTCTCCGCTGTTGATTACGACGGGGTTGATATGAAGAAGACCGAGAAGCTCGTTAAAAGCTTGGGAGCAAAGTGGAAACCCAGAACCTATGAGGTTGTTGGGTAAAATCCTTGATTTTATGGGCATTTCGGAAAACCTTTGCGTTGTGTGTAATCAGAATTTCAAGCCCGAGGAACAGGGCTTTGTATGCGATGAGTGCCTAAAGAGCGTAAAGCCCGCAAACTTTGAGGATAAAGAGGATATACCTTACGTTGATTCTTACGATTACTTCGGAAGGTATGAGGGTGTTCTTAGGGAGTGTATACTTTTATACAAGTTCAAGAGTGTAAAGCCCTTTTCAAGGTTTTTCGCAAATCTCATAAAGAATGAGATTAAAAGATATAAGGAAGAGATTAACGCGGATATACTCACATTTGTTCCCGTTCACTTTTTAAGATACTGGGGAAGGGGATACGACCACAACGAAGAGGTCTTAAAGCATACGGGAATGAGATTTGAGAAGCTCCTGAGGAGGAGAAAATACGCAAAGCCCCTTGCGGGATACGGAAAGAGTGAAAGGGAGAAAATCCTGAAAGATGCGTATACGTTAAAGGGGGACGTAAAGGGAAAGGTTATTCTCGTTTACGACGATATACTGACGACGGGAACGACCGCGAAGAACGTAGCTTTCCTATTGAAGGAAAAGGGAGCTAAGGAGGTTCACTTTTACTTTCTTGCAAAGGAGTAGCTGAGCTCCTTAATCCTCTCCATGATGTCCAGAGATACCTTCTTAAAGTTCTTAACCGAAGGTTCTAAACCCCCATAACTTACTGGCTTACCTATAACCACCTTAACCTTTCCGGGTTTTGGGAGCTTTGCACCCCTCGGGAGTATGCGGTCCGTTCCCTCTATGTAAACGGGCAGGACGGGAAAACCGCTTTTTACCGCCATGTATCCCACGCCCGGCTTAGGCCTTCTGAACTCCCCGGGATTTGCCCTCGTTCCTTCTGGGAATATGCAAACCTTACAACCTGACCTAAGAAGCTCAACACTCTTTTCAAGAACGCTCAAATCTTCCGCACTTCTCCTGACGGGAATGGCCCTCATATGCTTGAGCAAATAACCGAGAGGAGGCTTAAAAAGTTCTTCTTTTGCGAGAAAGACGAGAGGGTCTGAAAATACGAGGTTAAGAACGGGGGGGTCCAGGTGGCTCCTGTGGTTTGAGGCAACTATGCAGGGCCCCGTCGGGATATTCTCCCTTCCTATCACCTCCAGTCTGAGAATAGCTTTTAAAAGAGGAGTTAGAACCCTCCAAGCGGGAAGGAAGAAATACCTCCCCAAGGGTGAGAGAGGACACGAGCCCATTACGCTCCTCCGATAATCCTTTTTAGCTCTTCTTTCAGCTCCTCGTATGTTTTATCCGTATTTACCTTTATGTAAATCACTTCCTCCGGAATTTCAAACACTTCTTTTTGTTTAAGATATATGTTGAAGTCCGCATCAGATACGTCTTTCCTTTTTTCCAGCCTTTTCTTTATAACTTCCTCGGGAGCGTAAGCCCATATAAATAAAGGGTCCTTGAAATTTTTAAGGACGAGTTCCCTTTGCCACTTTTTTAGGAAAGTGGCATCAAGAACCACCTTCTCACACCTTTCGTAAAGCTCTTTAGCCCTTCTCACCATCTCCTCGTAAACTTTTCTTGTAATATCTTCGGTGTATATTCCCTTACCGAACACCGCCTTAGCGCTTTTTTCGGGCTTTATACCCATAATCTCCTTTCTTATTACGTCGCTCCTGAGCCATTTATAGCCAAACTCCTCATTTAAAATAGAGCTCAGAAAGGATTTTCCCGAGCCCGAGAGTCCCATAACAACTACGAGCTTTCTCATAACTTTATAAACTTTCTGCTTGGCTTAAAGAGTATAACTTTCCTTTCGGGGATTTCCACCGGCTTCATTTCTTTTAGGTTCATTCCCTTTTTGGGTTTTCTCGTTTTCACCGTAAAGGTTCCGAATCCCGAAATCTTTACCTTTTCCCCCTCAATAAGCTTCTCTTCTATTATACAGAATATCTCGGATACAATAGAGTAAAGCTCCTTTTTCTTGAAGGAGTTTTGGGGAAGCCTTTCATAAAGTATGTTTACAATATCCCTCTTTGTGGTCATAAAGGGATATTATAAAGGGAAGGGGAGAGATTACATCTTCCACTTCTTCTTCAGTATCTCTCCCAGCTTGAAGCCGCTTGATGGTGAAGTTGTTGCAACCGCGGCCTCTTCTTTTTCCTCTTCCTTCGGCCTTTCCTCCATAAGAGCGTTTATGCTGAAGGTTATCTTTCCTTCCTTCGGATTTATGTCTATTATCTTAACCTCGTACTCCTGCCCCTTCTTTAGGCGTATATGCTTCGGAACTTCCGAGAAGGGAAGGAGTCCCTCAACACCCTCGGGAAGCTCAAGGAAGGCACCGAAGGGTGCAAGCTCTTTTACGGGGAGTTTTACAACGTCTCCAACCTTGTACTTCTGTTTTACCTTTTCCCATGGGTTTTCGGTGAGCTGTTTTATACCGAGCTTAACATACCTGCCTTCAAGCCCGAGAACCGCAAACTCCCTTTCCTCACCTTCCTTAAGAACTTCCTCAACTCTCTTGGGCCTTGTCCAGGAGAGGTCGCTTCTGTGAATGACTCCCTTAATTCCTTCCCCGAGGTCCACAATTGCGCGGCTTCCTTCAATTTTTATAACCTTACCCTTTACCTTAGAACCAACAGGGTGTTTTTGGAGGAACTCTTCCCAGGGTCTCGGTTGTGCGCGCTTGATGGAAAGGAGTATTCTTCTTCTCTTCGGTTCAATCTTGAGAATCTTTGCCTTTACCACATCTCCCTTCTTGAACTCGGGCTTTCCTTCCCACGCGAGTTCATCTTCGGGGACAAATCCTTCAACCCCTTCAGCGAGCTCAAGGATTACACCCTTGGGTATTACCGCTACTACCTTACCTTCAACGATATCACCCTCTTTGTGCTCCTTGACAAATTTTTCCCAGGGATTTCCTTTAAGCTCTCTGAGGCTTACTATTATGAAACCTTTTGCTTTGTCCACTCTCTTTACTTTTACCTTCAGTGTTTCTCCGACATCCGTGTAGTTATAGGGGTTCTTATCCCTTCCCCAGGATAGCTCTTCCTTCGGGAGGAAAGCCCTTAAGACGCCCTCTATGAGAAGTGTTACACCCTTGTTGGGGTCAACCTTTACAACTTTTCCTTCAACAACATCTCCGGGCTTTAAGGAGTTGAGAAGCTCCTGTTTTCTCTTTTCCCTCTGCTCCTCCAAGTAAGCTTTATGGGAAACTATTATCTTTGGTCTTTTTGTATCAAGCTTGAAATCAATAACCTTAAAGGTTAAAACCTGTCCTTCCTTTAGCTTCTTTCCCGCTTCCGAGAAGGGAAGGAAAGCCTTTATTCCTTCTATGTCAACTATAAAACCACCCCTTACCTTATTCTCTATCCTTCCTACAATATCCTCTTTATTCAGGTAAGCTTCCTTTATCTTGTTCAGTTCTTCCTGCTCCTTTAGGGGCTTTACGGAGAGGACGGGGTTAGTCATTCTCGGTGAGAATCTTACTATAACCGCTTCTATCTCCTCACCTTCCTTAGCTTCGGGTATCTCTTCCCTCGAAATTACCGCTTCGGTTTTGTAGCCTATATCAACAAATGCTGTATCACCGCTTACCTTTACAACCTTACCCTTTACTATCTGCCCCTTTTTTAATTCCTCCGGAGCGGTTAAAGACTCTTCCAGGAGCTTCTCAAACTCGTTCATAAACTTCCTCCAGAAGATTTTTATTATAAGGAATTTTCAAAGAGGTTTCAAACAAAGAAGACTTCAAAGAAGTTTTTTTCTCTCCCTTAACCATTCCTTAAATGACTTACCGGACAATATACTATTTAAAATATCTTTTTCAAGTTCTGTCAAGTCCTCAGGTATTAAGTCGGGTCTTTTCTTTAACGTGTTCTCAATCCTATGCCAGAGTTTCCATAGTTCTATAAGCTTGTGATTTCCCGAAAGGAGCTCTTCGGGAACCTTCATACCCCTGAACTCCCTGGGCCGTGTATAAACGGGATACCCGAGCCACCTGTTTGAGAAGCTATCCTCCTCAAGGCTTTTTGGTTCGCTAAGAACGCCCGGAAGTAGCCTGCTCACCCCGTCTATAACGGCAAGGGCTACAAGCTCCCCGCCCGAGAGTATAAAGTCCCCAAGGGATATCTCCTTATCAACTATTGTCTTCACCCTCTCGTCAACCCCCTCATACCTCCCGCATATAATCATTATCCTTTCCTTCTTCGTAAGCTCTTCTAAAAGCTTCTGGTTTATTCTCTCCCCCCAGGGCTCGGTTAGAAGGACGTAGGGCTTTCCGAATTTTTCAACAACGTTGTCGTAAGCCTTAAAAATGGGTTCAGGCTTTAAAACCATACCGGGAAGTCCGCCGTAAGGAACGTCGTCAACCTGTCCCTTCGGTGCGAACTCCCTGAGGTCTATTGTGTGTATCTCAACCTTTTTCTTTTTGATAGCCTGCCTTACTATGCCGTATTCGGTGTAACACTCTATTATGCGGGGGAATATTGTGAGGACGAAGAAGAGGAGGGGGTTAGAGCTCAAAGTCCTTGAGATACTTTGCCCTTGAGGGGTGTCTTAACTTCCTCAATGCCTTGTTCTCTATCTGTCTAATCCTTTCCCTCGTCACGTTAAACATCTTTCCTACCTGTTCAAGGGTGTATTCCGTTCCGTCAACGAGTCCGTAGCGATACATAAGGATTTCCCTCTCCTTTTCGGAAAGGGTCTGTAAGACCTTCTCAAGCTGTTCCCTGAGGAGTTTTCTCGTAACCTGCTCTTCGGGGTTTGGTATGGATTTGTCCTCTATGAAGTCCTTTAGGAATGTGTCTTCGTCGTCTCCTATGGGTGTTTCAAGGGATATGGGCTCCTGGGAGAACTTCATAACCTTTATGACCTTTTCAACGGGAATGTCAAGGTATTCCGCTATCTCCTCGGGAGTGGGCTCCCTTCCGTTTTCCTGGAATAGTTTCTTTGAGGCCTTTATTATCTTGTTTATCGTTTCTATCATGTGAACGGGAATTCTTATGGTTCTCGCCTGGTCCGCTATTGCCCTCGTTATTGCCTGTCTTATCCACCAGGTAGCGTAAGTTGAGAACTTGTATCCCTTCCTGTAGTCATATTTATCAACCGCTTTCATTAGCCCTATGTTTCCTTCCTGTATGAGGTCAAGGAAGTGGAGTCCCCTGTTTACGTATTTCTTCGCTATTGATACAACTAACCTGAGGTTAGACTGTATCATTATCTGCTTTGCCTCAACGACCTTCTTCCTTCCCTGTTCAATTATCTTCATAACCTTGGGAATCTCCTCTTCGGGGTAAACGCCTATCGTTCTCTGGAATCTCTCCACTTCCCTTTTTAGGGATATATACTCGTTTACGAGGTTCGTAATTTTCTCAAAGGGTATTCCCTTTTCCTTAATGGTTTTTTGAATTTCGGGGTCCGTGAGGTAGTTTTTAGCAAAGTAATCGGGGTCCCTGTGAAGGGCCTTTATCTTCCTTATCCTTGCGTTTAAATCCTTCTTCTTCCTCGCATACTCCTTGAAGAGCTTTATTATCTCCTCGGTAACTCTCTCAAACTTTGCGTATTTAATCTTCATATCCTTTATTACCTTGTTCATTCTTGCGTGCGTGTAGAGATATCTCTTTCTGTTTTCGGGTGTTGGATTCTTTATATACTCTTCCCTTACCTCAAGGAGATTTCTGTAAGCCTTTGCGAGCTCGTATCCCTTCCTTATGAAGTACCGTTTAAACTCGTCAAACCTGTCCTCAAAGTCATCGTCGTTTTCATGCTCAACGAGGTCCATAACTTCGTGAATCTTCAGTTTTCCGTTGCAGAGCTTTGCCCAGTCGTCGAGTATCTTCTCAACGAGGAAAGAGGTTCTCGTGAGCCCCCTTCTCATTATCTTTCTTCCTATCTCTATCTGCCGGGCGTAGTAAATCTCCTCCTCCCTCTTCAGGAGGGGAATCTTCCCCATCTCCCTGAGGTAAAGCTTTACGGGGTCCCCATCCCTTGCGGATACGGTGAAGGTGCTGGAGACTACAACTTCTTCCTCTTCCTCCTCCTCTTCAAGGTCCTCCTTCTTCTCAACAACCTGAATGTTCATCCTGTGGAGAAGGTCCATGAGGTCCTCAAACATATCCGAGGATACGAAGTCTTCGTCAAGAACTTCGTTAATCTCGTCGTAGGTGAGGTATCCCTTTTCCTTTCCCATCTCAATGAGCTGTTTCACACCGTCCTTCTCCAGCATTCCTTACCTCCTGACATAAAAATTTATTAAAATAATTATTTGTACGCATTTTTCAATCCCCTTTTTCTTAATTTTTTACCGACTTTTCCTTCTATTACTTCTTTCAGAGTGTTTTCAAATAGCGCTTTGAAGTCTTGTGCCTCCACCTCTAAGGCTTCTTTCGGTATTTCGTCCTCATATCCGAGAAGGGCTTTCCTGCAAAGCTCCTTTACCTCTTCATCAATCGGAAGATTATCAGGGGATATATTCGGTTTAAACTCCAAAAATCCCTTTATTAATACCTTATCTCTGAACTTTAACTCAATTTTTTGATACTCATTTTGAGATTTAGGAGGTATTATTAGCCTCTCCATAGGAACTTTGTTTTTAGTCGCAAAATCCGCTATGAGGGCCGTTCTGAGTGCGGTATCCTTGACGTGCTGTATGTATTCTTTGAAGAGTTTAAGGTTTTCTTCCAGGTTATCCCTTCCCGCTTCTATCAATCCCCTGAATAGCTCTTTAGTATTGAGTATCAATTCCTTTAAGGCTTTTACTCCGTAAGATTTTACAAATTCGTCGGGGTCGTATCCCTCGGGAAGTTCTACGGGGTAAACCTCTATTCCCGCATCAAGGAGAAGGGAGATTGCTTTTCTGGTTGCTTTCCTTCCCGCTTCGTCCCCGTCATAGAGTATGTAAACTTTCTTTGTGTATTTTGAGAGGAGCTTTGCCTGTTCTTCCGTGAGTGCGGTCCCAAGGGGTGCGACTACGTTCCTTATCCCATCCGAAAAGAGCTTTATGACGTCAAAGTATCCCTCCACGAGAACCGCGTAACCTTCTTCTTTTATGTAATCCTTTGCCTCGTAAAGTCCGAACAGGTTTTTCCCCTTTTTGAAAACCTCGCTATCGGGTGAGTTTATATACTTTGGACTTTTATCCTCCCTTATTCTCCTTCCACCGAAGCCTATTACCCTTCCCTGCATATTTCTTATGGGTATTACAATCCTTCCGACGAATAAATCTCTGTAGCTGTTTCCTCCTCCCTTTATAAGGTTTTGAGTCTTGAGGTAATCCTCAAGTATTTCGTTTTTCTTGAGAAAATCTATAAGCTCCTCGCTTGAAGGAGAAAAACCGAGGCCGAACTTCTTAACGACCTTTCCGTCTATCCCCCTTTCCAAAAGATACCTCGTTGCTTCGTTATTTTTTAAAAGCTTTTCCCTGTAGAAGTCCGAAACCTTATCAAGGGCTATTAAAACCTTTTCGTTTCTTGAGATGCTCTTTACATCAAACTTAATTCCATATTTCTTTGCAAGCTCAACCGCAGCCTCAAGGTAGGATATGCCTTCATACAGGGAAACGAACTTTATCGCATCTCCCCCGACTCCGCAACCAAAACACTTGAATATCTGCTTTGACGGAGAAACGTAAAAGGAAGGAGTTCTGTCCGGATGAAAGGGGCAGTTGGTCCTGTAATTAGAACCTACCCTTTCAAGGCTTACGTATTCGGAGATTACATCAACTATATCAAGTTCCCGCCGAAGCTCCTCTATGTCTGAAGACATCACTCAAAAGAATTTATTATCTCACTGACCTGTGTCAAGTTTGAGGGAAGTGGATAAGGGTAATGTTTTACAAGGAGAAGAAATTATTCCCTTTACGCTCTTCTACCTCTTCAAAGAGAAGTTTTTGCTTAATATGATTTTCAAATTCCATAACCGCTTTTTTAGTTCTGAAGGAATAGGTAGGATTTTCTTTGACAAGTTTAATTAAAGCTTCTGCCCTTTGAAACTCACCCGTAGCGTAGAAAACCGCTAAGTAGCCCGTTATTCTAAAGCTTTCATCCAGGGGGTATTTACTTAAAACTTCAAGGGCAAGTCTGAAATAGTTATTCCTAAACAGGTAATTAAAGGCTTCTTTTACGAGAAGGCTGTTCTCGTTTCCCTCAATTACTTTAAGGGCTTCCTCGGGAGAACGGAAGTTTTTATAAGCCAGATAGTTTTTCTTTCTTTCTTCTTCCGCAAAGCTTACCAAGGATTTATCTCCCGTGAAGGAGAAATAGGCTTTGGCTATGTTTAAAGCGGTTTCAAATCTTTTTTCCTTTATCAGGTTGTTAACAACTTTAGTGGTTGCGGTTCTTAATATCTCTTCTTTTCCTTCCAGGGGTATATCTCCAAGGAGTCTGTATGCTGTGAACAGGAGATTTATGTTATTTTTGTCGGTAACATATGCTAATTTCTTAAACTCTTCCCTTAAAAGAAGGAGTTCTTTATCGTTTCCTGTTAATTTATACGTTTCCGCACGGGCATTTGTTAGGTAAAAAGCGATAAAAGGTTCAAGCTTCGGATTTTTTACATTCCTTGCGGTTACAAGTTGACCGATAGCCTGAGAAAGATAATCCTTATTCCCGGTTATGTAATAGTCTCTCAATAGTTCAAGACCGCTTATGAAAATTCCCTTTTTTATCTCCTCTATCTGGTTTCTTACCATGTTCAGACCGTTGCTCAGAGTGTTAACCTTTGTTATTATCTCGTCCTGGCGCACCTTTATTGCTTTCAGGAATATCTGTGTAGCATACTGCTGTTCTTCTAAAAGGGCTACTTTCTTTCCGAGAATTTCCTGTTCTTTTGCCAGTCGTTCTATCGTATTAGCGAGGGCTATATCATAAGCTACCTGAGCCCCTGCTGCCAGAAAACCGCCTATTATGGGTATGGCTTCCAGAACGCCTTTTCCTACGGAAGCCACCTTTAGGGTGCGAAGGGAGCGAACTACTTTTTCTGTTGTTTCGGTCTTAAATCCTTTTACCGGCATTTCTACGGTTATATACCTTAAGTGTCTTGGCTGGTTTATAGCTTTGAGGAGTCTTTCCGAGTAGGTTTCTTCTATAGTTTCCTTCAGAATTTTTGAAAGCTTATCATTCCTTTTTAAGTCAATTTCCTTAACTACTTCAAAGGAATTATTTAAAGTTTTCATCGCTTCTTCTGTAGCACCGGGAGGGATAATCTTCCTTTTAAGGACGTATCTATTCTCGCTTAACTTTTCAAGTTTATATATACGTGCTCTGTATCGGTTCTCTTGAATTAGTTTCTTAACCTTCGTTAGGTCTTTTTTTAGTTTTTCAAGCTCCCGCTTTCGGTAGGGGTCCTTTGTCGTTTTTATTTCCTTTTCTATTTCTTCAAGTTTCTTATCCAGAGAGCCGAGAATCCATTCCTTTGACATCTGCTTTCCGTAGGACGCTCTCCCCAAGGTGGAAGTGTTATACTTACTTTCTACGACTAAAACCTCCTTAATTTCTCCCCGGGGGCCCCGCTTCACATAAAGCAGGTCTATACCCTTTCCCGAGCTGTATTTCGCTTCAATCTGTTCCCAGCCTTCCGAGGAAAGGATTTTATGAATAAACCGCTCGGTAATCTCACCGCTTACCTGCTTAGTGTTTACCTGAACACCTTCCATACCGCTCGGAGGAGGAAACCCGACCCCTACCCCCGGTGAGAGAAATATTAACGCACCGGCGAGGGAAACCAGTAAGAACCTACCCCCCATAATAAGAAATTTACAAGGGAAAAAGCGGTAAAACAATAAATTCTTTATAATATGCAAAGAGGGAGGAAGAAATGAAAAGACTCTGGTTTATTTTTCTGCTCCTTTTGTCCCTCTCCTTCTCGGAAGAGCTGTTTAAGCTAAAGTGGAAAGCCTATGTGGGGAAGGAGAACTTTATAAACAATAACCCCATCATATTCGGAAGTTATGTCCTGCACGCTACGAATGGGGATGAAAATGGGAAAGACGAATACGACAAGCTTTATGTCTTTAATGAGAATGGAAAGCTCCTTTGGAGCTTTGAGGGAACAAGTGATATGCAAGGTGTTATAGCCTGCTCGGAATATATACTCACCGCGGACGATAATGGTTACGTCTATGCCCTTTCTTGGGATGGAAAACTCATTTGGAGGTTCAAAGCAAGTAAAGGAATTACTGCACTTTCCTTAGGGGATATAGATAATGACGGAACACCCGATGCTGTAGTGGGAAGCTGGGACAAAAACATATATGCGATTTCGGGCAAAAGTGGAAAGCTTTTGTGGAGGTTTGAAATAGGTTATTGGATTCTCTCTTCCCCTGCACTTGGAAACCTTGATGATGATGGATATCTTGATGTGGTTATAGGTAGTGATAGCGACTACATTTATGCAATTTCTGGTAAAGGTGGAAGGTTTATCTGGAAATTTAAAACTAGTTTTTTTACGCGTTCTTCCCCCGCACTTGGAGACCTTGATGGGGACGGAACTCCTGATGTGGTTGTGGGAAGCTGGGACAAAAACATATATGCGATTTCAGGCAAAAATGGAAAGCTTATATGGAAGTTCGAGACAGGGAATGGAATAGGCTCTTCTCCCGCACTCGGAGACCTTGATGGAGATGGAACCCCTGATGTAGTTGTAGGAAGCTGGGACGATAATATATATGCAATATCTGGCAAAACTGGGGAGCTTATATGGAAATTTAAAACGGATGATGGTGTTGATTCTTCTCCTGTGCTTGCGGACCTTGATAATGACAATATTCCTGATGTAATAGTTGGAAGTGGAGATTTCAACGTTTATGTAATTTCGGGGAAAAGCGGGGTACCTCTCTGGACATTCAAAACGGGCGGTGCAATTGTTTCGTCCCCCGCACTCGGGGACCTTGACAAAGACGGATATCTTGACCTTGTGGTAGCTTCTCAAGATGGATACCTTTACGTTTTTGAAGCTACGAGGGAGCACGGAAAAGTGGTCTGGTCAAGCTTTTATGGGAATACTATGGGAAGAATTTATTATTCACCAATTGAACCTTTAATTAAAGAGAAATCTATTGAAGTTCCTTCCCTGAATTACTTGGTAGCTCCCGAGAGAATTACATATACCTACAGAGGTAAGACCTTCATAATTCCCGAGGGAAGAAAGTTTATTTTTGCGGTAAGGTCTGGAAGTGAATATAAGATTTTTCCCGAAGAATACAATTGAGTTTTAGAAACACCTCTTTTAGAAAAGCTAAAGGTGGAAGCCCTTCCTCCCGTTGCGGGATTTATAACCTCGGTAAACCTTCCTTACGTTGAGTTTATTCTCTTTGGGGCAACTGGTGGGGAGGTTAACCGTGTCCTCTTGGAAGGCGAGGAAGTGGAGTTTACCCCTTACGGAAAGGGCTATTTAACCACGCCAATAACGATAGACCTCAGGGATATAAGAAGGTTGAAAGTAAGCGTTGAACTCTCCGACCGCAGAAGCTATTTTTACTCTTGCGAGATAACGAAAAAGCTAACGGTGGAGTGTAAGGAGTTCCCCAAAGTATCCCCCTCACAGCTGTTTAGGTAAATTTTATTTTTCTCTTCTTTGTTAATCAATAAGCTTTTCTTCTTTCAGCCACTTTACAGCTTTATCTTTCGGGACATTCAGGATTTTTGCTATCCTTTCAGGGGGAAGTCCCAATTCCCTGTAGAGGTTTATAGCGTCTTCTCTCTTTGCTTTTTCTAAACCCTCCTTGTAAATAGGTAGTTTTTCGTAAAGGAAAGAATAGAGATAATTCATATGGTAGGCGGGGCGGGACTCGAACCCGCGACCTCCGCCTTGTAAGGGCGGCGCTCTCCCAACTGAGCTACCCGCCTTTGAGTTTATAAAAAAAAGGTGGCACCCCCGGCGGGATTTGAACCCGCGTTTCCGGCGTGAAAGGCCGGCGTCCTAGGCCAGGCTAGACGACGGGGGCTACCACCCCTTTTCTCCTTACATCTAACCTTGACGAAATCTTATTATAGAGATTCCCGAAAAAGATGTCAAGAGTTTTATCGTTTAAAATACTTCCTTATGAAGAAGTTCAAAATAGCGGTTCTGAAGGGAGACGGAATAGGTCCAGAGATAGTTGAGCAGGCCCTCAGAGTTCTCAACAAGGTAGCAGAGATATACGGAGTTGAGTTTGAATACAGGGAGGGATTGATAGGGGGAGAAGCAATAGACAGAATGGGAACACCTCTTCCCGATGAAACACTTGAACTCTGCAAAGAATCCGATGCCATACTTCTTGGAGCAGTGGGAGGGCCAAAGTGGGACAACCTTCCAACCGATAAGAGACCAGAGAAGGGTCTTCTAAGGATAAGGAAGGAGCTTGACCTTTACGCGAACCTTAGACCCGCTAAAGTTTGGGATGCCCTCGTATCCGCATCTCCCCTGAAGGAGGAAGTCGTTAAGGGAACCGATATGCTCGTGATAAGGGAGCTTACCTCGGGCATATACTACGGAGAGCCAAGAGGTATTTTTACGGAGAACGGAAAAAGATATGCGATAAACACTATGAAGTATACGGAAGACGAGATAAGAAGAGTCGTAAGGAAGGGATTTGAGATAGCGAGAAAGAGGAGGAAGAAGTTAACGAGCGTTGATAAGGCAAACGTTCTTGAGGTAAGTGCCCTATGGAGGGAGATAGTAGAGGAGGAAAAGAAGAATTACCCCGATGTTGAGCTTGAACACCTTTACGTTGATAACTGCGCTATGCAACTTGTCAGAAGACCAACAACCTTTGACGTCATAGTTACGGGAAACATATTCGGGGATATACTATCGGACGAGGCGGGGGTTGTCGTGGGAAGCCTCGGAATGCTACCTTCCGCGAGCGTGGGAGACAGGTATGCCCTTTACGAGCCCGTTCACGGCTCCGCTCCGGACATAGCTGGAAAGGGAATAGCAAACCCGATAGCAACGATACTTTCCGCAGCCATGATGCTTAAATACTCCTTCGGAATGGATAAAGCCCACGACCTTGTAGAAAAGGCGGTTGAGGAAACATTGAATCAGGGATACAGAACTCCCGATATATGGAGCGAGGGATGCAAGAAAGTGGGAACTAAGGAAATTACCGATAAAATTATAGAAAACATGGAGAGGTTAAAAGATGCTTATACTTAGTCTTTTCTTCCTCTTGATAACCTTTTCTTTTTCTCAGGTCCCCCAAGAGCTTATTAAGTTCTTCCAGAGGGAAGGTTACGTAGTGAAAAGGGAGGGAAATAGTGTAATAATTGACCTTCCGAAGGGAAAAGCTTTCCCCGGGGAGAGATTTGAGGTAATAACGAAAGGAGAGCCAATAGTTCACCCCGTTACAAAGAAAGTTCTCGGATATGAGGAGAAGAAAACGGGAGAGGTTGAGGTAACGGAGCCTAAAGAGAATTACTCCTACGCAAAAATTGTTGAGGATATGGGCATAAAGGAGGGGGATAAGGTAAGACTGATAACGGGAACCGTTTGTTACGAAGGGAGCGATGAGGGCTTTTACGCTCTCAGCGGTATAGTCAAGAATCTCAAAAGAGGGATTGATAACTGTACTTATCTCGTTAAGGAGCTTGAGAACGGCTACGGAGTTTCTTACCTCGGAAGGCCTATAGCCTTTTTCCCCGTTGAGAGAAAAATTTACGCGGAAAAGGAAAAGTATCCCGAGGATTTTGTAGTTAAAGCGAGGTATGTGAGGAGCTTAGGTTACTTACCCCTTTCAGCGGATATATGCAAGCTCTTCGGCAAGAAGGATTATCTCGTTGTTCTTTATGAAAGCGGTATAAAGGTTTACGAGGTTCTAAAGAGCGACTTTGTTGAGGTTAACTCTTACGCACTACCCCCCGGATATCCCGTTGGTGTTGTCTGCTATGAAAAACACATTTTCGTGAACGTAATTACAAACGGAAGGGCCTCAAGCGTTATGCTAAAGCCGATAGGAGATTCTTTTATACTGGTTGAGAAAGACATTCCCTATATATTCGGCTACCTTCTGAAGAAGGGAAAAAAAGTTCTCGTAGGACAGGAGTTCAACGAAAGGGATTACTGGGGAGAGGTTTACAGGTTTGAATTGAGGGGTGATAAGCTCATTAAATCTGACAGGTTGAATCTTCCGGAAGATTTCAGAATTGACGGAGCTTTAGTCCTTGATGACCTTCTCATCTTTGTTGATAGCGATAGAAGGTTAAGGATTTACTACAGAGGAAACGAGGTTCTTTCGGAGGATGGTTTCGGAGCCTCTTACACAACCGCGGAACTGCCCGAAGAATACAGCTATGCGGACGGCAATAAGTATATCTTTTACGCAAAGCCCTCCTTTACGGAGGTATTCCGAAAGGTTATTCCTTTGATTCCTAAAAATAAGAGTTCCGCAGTTTTCTCCATAGTGGGCTTTACGAAGTTTATAGAAGGAGAGCTCTGGGGCGTTATAGAGAAGAAAAAAGGAGTTTTTGAAGCTGTAAAGCTCAGGGGAAGGAAGTTTGAGGAGGCCATTCAGGCCGTAGTGAGGGACTCCGAGGGAAGGGTTTTTGTAATAACCGGGAGAAAGGGAACACTCCCGATACAGAACAGGGGAGATATATACCTGGTGGAGCTCAGACCTCTTTAATGGGCTTGGGCTCCCTCACGAGAGCTATCTTAAACACTTCGTCCAGGTTCTCAACGAAGTGAAGGGTCATCTTTTCCCTGACGTATTCGGGAAGCTCTTCAAGAACCTCGTCCTTGTTCTTTGCCGGAAGTATAACCTCGTAAATCTCCGCCCTTTTCGCGGCGAGTATCTTTTCCTTTAAGCCTCCGACGGGAAGAACTCTTCCCCTTAGGGTGATTTCTCCGGTCATAGCTACGTCCATTCTCACGGGTATATCCGTAAATAGCGAAAGAAGGGCCGTAGCTATCGCAACACCTGCCGAAGGACCATCTTTCGGAACCGCACCTTCGGGAACGTGAACGTGAACGTCAACCTGGGAGAATATGTCGGGGTCTATTCCGTATTCCTCCGCCTTTGAGCGTATAAAGGAAAGGGCGGCCTGAGCGCTCTCTTTCATAATGTCCCCGAGGGAACCCGTAAGAACAAGGGAACCCTTTCCTTTCATCTTAGTCGCTTCTATGAACATTATCTCCCCGCCGACCTCTGTCCAGGCAAGACCCGTTGCAACACCCACGAGGGGCTTTTTCTCCCTTTCGGGCCTGTATCTCGGAACACCGAGAAGCTTCCTCACAAGCTCCTTATCAACCTTGAATGGTCCACGCTCACCTTGGAGTTTTTTAACGGCAAGCTTTCTCAGAACCGCGGAAATCTGTCTCTGGAGATTTCTTACACCCGCTTCCCTGGTGTATCCCCTTATTATTTCAAGGATTGCCTCATCGGTAAACTCAACCTCTTCGGGCTTCAGTCCGTGCAAGGGTATGAGCTTGGGAATAAGGTGCTTTTTAGCTATGAATAGCTTCTCCTCTTCAGAATATCCCGAAAGGAGTATTAATTCCATCCTGTCAAGAAGGGGTGTGGGAATGGTGTCCGCCCTGTTTCCGGTGCATATGAATATCACCTCGGAGAGGTCAAAGGGAATTCCTATGTAGAGGTCCGTAAACTTCTTATTCTGCTCGGGGTCTAAAACCTCAAGGAGCGCTGCGGCGGGGTCTCCTTGGAAGGATATTGCGAGCTTATCTATCTCGTCCAGCATTATGACGGGATTCTTCGTTCCCGCCTGTTTTATGGCCTGTATTATCCTTCCGGGCATAGCACCGACGTATGTTCTCCTGTGTCCCCTTATCTCCGCTTCGTCCCTTATACCTCCCAGGGCTATCCTCACGAACTTCCTTCCGAGGGCTTCCGCTATGGACCTTCCGAGAGATGTCTTACCGACACCGGGAGGACCTACAAAGGCGAGAATCTGGGTCGGTGCCTCTTTACCCTGAGTTAACTTCCTTATAGCCAGATACTCTATAATTCTGTCCTTTACCTTCTCAAGGTCGTAGTGGTCCCTGTCGAGTATTTCCCTTGCCCTTTCAAGGTCGTAGTTATCCTCCGTTCTCTCACACCAGGGAAGGTCAAGAACCCAGTCAAGCCACGTCCTTATCACACCCGCTTCTGCCGAATCGGGGTGAAGTCTCTCAAGCCTCTTAATGTTCTTTTCTATTTCCTTAACGCCCTCCTCGGGGAGGCAGTCCTTAATCTTCTCAAACTTCTTCGTATATTCCTCTATTTCCGCTTTTATTCCCCCCGCTTCTCCCAGTTCCTCCTGTATGGCCTTTAACTGCTGGCGTAGGAAGTACTCCCTCTGTTCCTTTTCCATTTTCTCCCTTGCGAGCTCGCTTATCCTCTGTTTTACCTCAAGAAGACCTATCTCGTCCTGGAGGAGCTTGTGGACTTTTTGGAGTCTTACTCTCGGGTCAAAGGTCTCAAGTATCTCCTGTGCCTGGGAGGCCTTTATGTCCAGTATGGAAGCGACCATATCCGCGAGCTTTCCGGGTTCCTCTATCTCCTTTATGAGAACTAAAAAGTCGGGAATTATCTGCTTTCCGAGGCTTACAAGTTTATCAACGGACTCTTTAACTGCTTTTATGAGTGCCTTATCCTCTATCGTCTGGTCCGAGGGAGGAATGTCTTTCTCTTCAACAACCTCAACGGTTGCGACCCAGTGGTCCTCCTTCCATTCAAGCTTCTTTAAAACAGCCCTTTTTAATCCCTGAACGAGAATCTTTACCCTTCCGTCCTCTATGGGAACGGTTCTGAGTATGTGGGCAACGACACCAACCTTGTATATATCTTCTTCCTTAGGCTCCTCTATATCTTTATCCTTCTGAAGAACGAGGAATATAAGTTTATCCTTTTTATTTGCCTCTTCAATAGCCCTTATGGAGAAGCGTCTTCCAACAAAGAGAGGCTGAACCATGGTGGGAAAGATAACTATGTCCCTTAAAGGCATTAAAGGATACTCAACGAATCCCTGGGGTATTTGGGGCACTTGGTATAGCTCGTTCACGCTCATCCTCCTTGCTTTTTAAAATTATACCAATGGATATTGAAGGTGTACTTTCCGAGGCATCAAGGGTATTAAAAGGAAAGGAGAAGGTAATAGAGAAAGCCCTTCTCTGTCTCCTTTCGGGTGGACACCTACTCATAGAAGACGTTCCCGGAACGGGGAAAACAACCCTTGCCCTCACCCTTGCAAGGGTTCTCGGCTTATCCTTTGCCCGTATTCAGTTTACGAGCGACCTAATGCCGTCGGACATAACGGGTGTGAACGTTTTCAATCCAAAAAGTAGGGAGTTTGAGTTTAAAAAAGGTCCCATATTTCACAACGTCGTTCTCGCGGACGAGATAAACAGGGGAACTCCAAAAACCCAAAGTGCTCTCCTTGAAGCGATGGCGGAAAGGCAGGTAAGCGTTGATGGAAAAACATACAAGCTCCCGCAACCCTTCTTCGTTATAGCTACCCAGAACCCCGTTGAACATTACGGAACCTATCCCCTTCCCGAGGCACAGCTGGACCGCTTCACTATGAGGTTAAGCGTGGGATACCCTCCCAAGGAATACGAGGCTGAGATTGTTAGGGGCATAAATCCTATGGAAAGGATAAACAGCTTATCCGTTCTCTCCAATCCTCAGGAAATCTTAAGGACTATGGAGGAAATTAAAGGAGTTTACATATCGGAGGAAATTGCCGAGTTTATTGTGGATTTTGCAAACGTCCTGAGAAATCATCCAGATGTTCTCCTCGGCATATCAACGAGAGGATTAATTCACCTCGTTCAGGTTGCCCGTGCCCAGGCTTACGCCAGGGGAAGGGACTTCGTCGTTCCCGAGGACATCCTTGATAACATACCCTACGTCGTTCCCCACAGACTGATATTAAGAGAAGGGGCTCAAGCCCAGAGGGTTATAAAAGAGTGCCTTGATGCTGTTAAAGTTCCCTAACTCAGCCACCCCTCACGAGCTTTAAAAACTCCTCCCGCGTTCTCAAGTCTTTGAGGAACACACCCCTGAGGGCTGAGGTTACCGTTATGTGTCCCGGGGACATAACACCCCTCATGGACATACAGAGGTGTTCAGCCTCTATAACCACACCTACGCCTCTTGGTTCAAGCTCCCTCTCAAGGAAGTCCGCTATCTCCTCCGTGAGTCTTTCCTGAACCTGGGGTCTTAACGCGAAAGCCCTTACGGTCCTCACGAGCTTTGAGAGTCCCGATATCTTTTTATCGGGAATGTAAGCTATATGAACCTTCCCGAAGAAGGGAAGGAGATGATGCTCACATAAACTGTAGAAACGTATATCTTTAACGAGAACCATCTCGTTGTATCCCCCGAACTCCTCAAATAGCTTCATATCAAAGCTTCTCATTCTCTCAAACTCTTCCCACATGCGCGCAACTCTCTCGGGGGTTTCCCTCAAGCCTTCGCGGTCCGGGTCCTCGCCTATTCCTTCAAGGAAAAGCCTTACAGCCTGCTTTATCTTCTCCTTGTCTATAGCCATAAGAGAGATTTTACGGAATGGTCCCTTATAAAGTAATTATTTAGCTCATATATTATTAAATCTTATGCGGAAGAGACCTATCATCGTCGTTAACTTCGGCTCCCAATACGTTCAGCTCATAGCGAGAAGGATAAGGGAGCTCGGCGTTTACAGCGAGATTGTCCACTGGGATACTCCCCTTGAGGAAATTAAAGAGAGAGAGCCTTACGGGATAATTTTCTCGGGAGGTCCTGCCTCTGTTTACGCGGAAGGAGCACCCCTTCCCGACCCCCGCATTTATGAGCTCGGCATTCCTATTCTCGGCATATGCTACGGGCTTCAGGTAATCACACACCAGCTCGGCGGGAAGGTCGCAAGGTCCGAAAAGCAGGAATACGGAAGGGCAAGGCTGAGAATAGTTAAGGAAGATGTGATATTTGAAGGTATTCCTAAGGAGAGCGATGTCTGGATGTCCCACGCTGACAAGGTTGTTGAGCTTCCGGAAGGTTTTGAAGTTCTTGCGGTTTCCGAAAACTCCCCTTACGCGGTTATAGCGAACAGGGAAAAGAAGATTTACGGCTTTCAGTTTCACCCCGAGGTCACCCACACCGTTTACGGAAGGGAGATGCTCGCAAACTTCGTTTACGGAGTGTGCAAGGCGGAAAGAAACTGGGAGATGGGAGACTTCATAAAGGAGAAGATTGAAGAAATAAGGAAAACGGTGGGAAACGCAAAGGTTATAGCTGCACTCTCGGGGGGTGTTGACTCAACGGTTGCCGCAGTTTTAACCCACAGAGCTATAGGGGATAAGCTCCACTGCTTTTTTATAGACCATGGCCTTTTAAGGCTTGGGGAAAGGGAGGAGGTTGAGAGAAATCTCAGGGCTTTAGGGCTTCCCCTTACCGTTGTTGACGCGAGCAAATTATTCCTTGAGAGGCTGAAAGGTGTTGAGGACCCCGAGGAAAAGAGAAAGATAATAGGGAGAACCTTCATAGAAGTATTTGAGAAGGAAGCCAAGAAGATAGAGGGAGCGGAGTATCTCCTTCAGGGAACCCTCTACCCGGACGTTGTTGAGAGTGCGGGGATAAAGGGGAGTGCGAAGATAAAGACCCACCACAACGTCGGTGGACTTCCCGAGAGGATGAACCTCAAACTCCTTGAGCCCTTCAGGGAGCTCTTTAAGGACGAGGTAAGGCAGATAGGAAGGCTTCTCGGCATTCCCGAGGAAATACTAAAGAGACACCCCTTCCCCGGTCCCGGGCTTGCCATAAGGATTATAGGCGAGGTAAACGAGAGGGATTTAGAAATCCTCAGAAAAGCGGATTACATATTTATAGAAGAGCTTAAAAAGGAAGGGCTTTACGACAGGATATGGCAGGCTTTTGCGGTTCTACTTCCCGTAAAAAGCGTCGGGGTAATGGGAGATGTGAGAACTTACGAAAAGGTTATAGCCCTCAGGGCTGTTGAGAGCGTTGACGGGATGACAGCGGACTGGTATAGACTCCCTTACGACTTCCTTGACAGAGTGATGAGGAGGATAATAAACGAGGTTGAAGGAGTGAACAGGGTCGTTTACGATGTGTCCTCAAAGCCTCCCTCAACCATTGAGTGGGAGTGAGCGGTGGCAGGTATAAAGTGATTTTCATATATTAAAAAATTACGATGCCGAGGATAATCCTTAACGGAGAGGAAAAAGAGATACCCCGTGAGCTTACCGTTATGGAGCTTCTGAACGAGCTCGGCATAAAGTTCAGGGAGATAGGTCTCGCGGTGGCGATAAACGAGGAAGTGGTTCCGAAGTCCGAATACAACACGAGAAAGGTAAAGGAAGGGGATAAGGTTGAGGTTGTTCAGCTTGTAGGAGGAGGCTAAAAGTTTTAATAAATCCTTCGGAGGTAAGCTTTATGCAGGACTGGGAAAAACTCCTTCAGGACGACTACCTTGAGATAGCTGGAAGGAAATTCAAATCAAGGCTCATAATAGGCTCCGGAAAGTTTAAGGACTTCCAGCAGACTAAGGAGGTCCTTGAGGCCTCCGGAGCGGAAATAATAACCGTTGCGGTGAGAAGGGTTAACATAACGGACCCCACGAAGGAGAACCTCCTTGATTACATAGACCCCAATAAATACCTCATACTTCCCAATACCGCGGGATGCTATACCGCGGAAGAAGCCATAAAGACAGCCATGATGGCAAGGGAGGCAACCGGCATAAACTGGGTTAAACTGGAGGTAATAGGAGACCAGAAGACACTCCTTCCCGATATGGAGGAGACCTATAAAGCCGCAAAGGTTCTTGTAAAGGAAGGATTTGTAGTTCTTCCCTACATTTTTGACGACCCCGTCTATGCCAAGAAGTTTGAGGATATAGGGTGTGCTGCGGTGATGCCCCTCGCGGCACCAATAGGCTCGGGACTCGGTCTCCAGAACCCTTATAACCTCATATTCATAAAGGAAGCGGTTTCGGTTCCCGTTATAGTTGATGCGGGCATAGGAAGTGCTACCGATATACCCCCCGTTATGGAGCTCGGTGTTGACGGAGTTCTCACAAATACAGCACTTGCGGAAGCAAAGGACCCCATAAAGATGGCTGTTGCCATGAAGTACGCAACTATAGCGGGAAGGCTTGCATACCTTGCGGGAAGAATGCCCAAAAGAACTTACGCAGTTCCCTCCTCACCTACGAAAGGTGTCCCCTTCAAGGGCTGATAAAATCTCATTAACAACTTCCTCGGGGGCTTTTTCCCCCTCCACCTTTATGTGGGCTTTTTCGTAAACCTTTTTTCTCTTTTTAAAAAGCTCCTTTATCTCTGAAAGGGGTCTTTTAAGGAGTGGTCTGTTTGGGTCCTTACCGCATCTTTCAAGAAATGTTTCAAAGTTCACATTAATGTATATAACCTTTCCCTTCTCTTTCATAAACTCCATAGCCCTTTCGTTTGCTCCGAGCCCTCCTCCCGTTGATATAACAAAGTTTTCATTTTCCGAGAGCTCCCTCAAAACGCTGAACTCAATCTCCCTGAAGTATTCTTCTCCCCTTTTCTCAAATATCTCTGGAATGCTCATCCTCTCCCTTTTTACTATCTCCTCGTCAACGTCGTAAAAGGGAACATCAAGGCAGGAGGAAAGAAGCCTCCCGACCGTGCTCTTTCCGCTGCACATAAAACCGACGAGATATATTCTCATCTCTCAACCGTTCCCTCTTCGTATCCCCTGTATTCCGTAATTCCGTAGTGGCAGTCTTTACAGCTGAGTCCGTATCTTTCTGCTATTCTCTGGTGCTTTGAGTGTATATCCGCAAGGGGTTCAAACTTCCTTAGCCTCGGAATGCCTATTCCCTGGTGGCACTGGAAGCAGGTTATCATAGCTTCCCTCCAGAGCTTCTTTGCCTTCTCTTTATCCTTTTCCTCAAGGGCTTTGGGAAGTTCAACGTACATTATCTTGTTTCGCTTCTTCACAACCTTCTTGACTTCGGGCGGAAATTTTGCCATCATGGGCGCTGCTAAGGACATATTCCTACCGCACGCGTGAACACCTCTTGAGTCCCTGAGTGTATCAAGGGCGGAAACGAACTCCCTGTGCTCAATCATGCCCCTTACCTTTACCCAGCTGAAGAAGGTTGCGTAAGCGCCCGCTTTGAAGGCTAAAACCCTGTCCGCGAGAAAGCGTGCAGCCTTTACAATCTCCTTCGTATTCCTTCCCCCAACGACGAGTATCTTCCTTCCGTCCCTTTCAAAAACCTTGAGGGAAGGTCCATCAAACTTCACACCGAGAGCTTTAACTATTTTGTTATTCGTTCCCACAACGATTAAGTGCCTGTCCTTAAACTTCTCAATTTCATCGTCGTTAATGAGAATTTTGGGAATTCTTCCCGCCTTCACAAGACTGGGGTTAAGACCTATTCCGTCGGTCCACTGCCCGAGATAAAAGGCTATCTTAACCGCGGAGGAAAGTATTTCCTTACCTTCCTCTTTGCCTACAACTATGTAAACGTTCGGAACCGCAACATCCTTGGTTTCCGCGGGCGTTCCCTTCCAGGCGGTTGTGTACTTTATGTAAGGAAACTTCTTAACCTCCTTAAAATCCATCTTTATTGGCATTCCAAAGCCCAATCCGCTCAATATCAAGCCGGTAAGTAGCCACTTTCTCACCATTTCCTAACCTCCCTAAAGGATTCTATAATATCTTATATACCGACGGGGCGTAGCGCAGGTGGTAGCGCGTCGGCTTTGGGAGCCGAAGGTCGCGGGTTCAAGTCCCGCCGCCCCGATGCTTAAAATGCTGTTAATTACTAAAAAACTCTTAAGCCTTCAGGGCCATACCTTTGAGAAATCTAAACGAATCAGGCAATCTTCTACTTTCAGTTCAAGAGTTTCGTCTATTATATCTGTAAGCTTTCTATATCTTCCTTCTTGGATTTTATAAACTTTCGCTTTTCTAATTGACGGAAAAACTATAATGTAATACTCCACACCTTCCCTCTCATAGAGTTCATACTTCAGTTTTTCGTCTTTCTCCGCGGTGTTTTCAGAAACTACCTCAAAGATTACCTTAGGGGTTTTATAAATCCTTTTTTCAACCTTTCCGCAAACAATGAATACATCAGGTCTCACAACGGTATGTTCATCTATCACATAATCGGTATCTATACCTACGGAGCAATTTTGACAGTTTTTTTCAAGTTCTTCGTCAAGAAATCTTGATATTTTCAATACGACTCTCTGGTGTTCAAAGGTGGGAGAGGCAAGGGCGTAGGGAACTCCTTCTATAAGCTCCCAGTCCCCTTCCCAAGTTGTGTAATCTTTAAGCGTATATTTGGGCGGATATTTTAAAGCTAAATCCATACTTATAAATTTATCGCTTGACCTTATCAAGATTAGCCTTTTGCCTCACTTATGAACCTCTCAACCTTCTCCCTATCCTTCTTTCCCTTACTTTTCTCAACACCTGAGGAAACATCTACCCCGTAAGGTTTAACGTACTCAACCGCTCTTTTTACGTTCTCCGGATTAAGCCCTCCCGAGAGGAACATCCTGTATCCTTCCTCAACGAGCCTTTTCGCTATATCCCAGTTAAAGGTTTTTCCGGTCCCTCCGTAAGCCTTCTCGGAGTAAGTGTCAAGCAAAAGAGCGTAAGCCTCTTTCCACTCCCCCACCTCGGGAACGTTATCTTTTACCCTGAATACCTTTATCACCCTTCCGAGTCCGATTTTTCTTCCGAGGCTTATGTCCTCGTCTCCGTGGAGCTGAATGAGGTCAAATCCCTCATCAAGGAGCTCTTTTAAAAATTCATACCCTTCGTTAACTACAACAGCCACCTTTTTTACGGGATAATCTTCCAGAGCTTTTATTATCTCAAGCCTTCTCTCTTTTGGAGTAAACCTCGGGCTTTTGGGGTAGGTTATTACTCCTACATAGTCCGCTCCGCTTCTTGCCACGTGAAGTGCGTCTTCTGCGTTTGTTAATCCGCAGATTTTAACCTTAACCATCTCTTTAAAATATTCTCCTATGGAAGTGAAAAGGGAACACTGGGCTACCCGTATAGGTCTAATCCTCGCTATGGCGGGTAATGCGGTAGGGCTAGGGAACTTCCTCAGGTTCCCCGTTCAGGCCGCGGAAAACGGGGGCGGGGCTTTTATGATTCCATACATAATAGCCTTTCTCCTCGTAGGTATCCCCCTTATGTGGATAGAGTGGGCTATGGGTAGATACGGGGGAGCACACGGGCACGGCACAACTCCATCAATCTTTTACCTTATGTGGAGAAATAGGTTTGCAAAAATCCTCGGGGTGTTCGGCTTATGGATACCCCTTGTCGTGATAATTTACTACATATACATAGAAAGCTGGACCTTAGGATTTGCGATAAAGTTCCTCGTTGGACTCGTTCCCGAACCCCCTCCCGGTGCAACAAGTCCCGACGCGGTTCTCCATCCTTTCAAAGAGTTTCTATTTAAATACGTAGGTTTTCCCGAAGGAGATGAACCCATATTAAAGCCCTCCCTGTTCGCATACCTCGTCTTCCTCATAACTATGGCTATAAACGTGGGCATACTCATAAGGGGAATATCAGAAGGTATAGAAAAGTTCGCAAAGATAGCGATGCCAACCCTCTTTATTCTCGCGGTATTTCTCGTTATAAGGGTTTTTCTCCTTGAAACTCCCAATGGCTCCGCGGTGGAAGGCCTGAGTTTCCTCTGGACCCCCGATTTTGAGAAACTAAAGGACCCGAGCGTCTGGATAGCGGCGGTAGGTCAGATATTCTTTACCTTGAGCCTGGGATTTGGTGCGATAATCACTTACGCTTCATACATAAGGAAGGATGACGATATAGTTCTCAGCGGTCTTACCGCGTCAACCCTTAACGAGAAGGCGGAGGTAATTCTCGGTGGTTCAATAGCCATACCCGCAGCGGTTGCCTTCTTCGGGGTTGCTAACGCAGTTGCGATAGCGAAGGGAGGAGCTTTTAACCTCGGTTTCATAACCCTGCCCGCAATATTTTCCCAGACCGCGGGGGGCGTTTTCCTGGGATTTCTATGGTTCTTCCTTCTCTTCTTTGCTGGACTCACTTCATCCTTGGCCCTCATGCAGCCCCTTATAGCTTTCTTTGAGGACGAACTTAAATTTACGAGAAAACAGGCGGTTTTACTCACGGCGGGAATCGTTTTCTTCAGTGCCCACCTCGTTATATTTCTGAATAAATCCCTTGACGAGATGGATTTCTGGGCTGGAACTATAGGGGTTGTGTTCTTCGGACTCGTTGAGATTCTCATATTCTTCTGGATTTTCGGAGCGGACAAGGCCTGGGAGGAGATAAACAGGGGAGGAATAATAAAAGTTCCGAGGTTTTACTACTACGTTATGAGGTTCATAACTCCCGCATTCCTTGCTATTCTCCTTATAGTTTGGGCAAAGGAATACATACCGAAGGTCGTTTCCGAAACCCACTGGACCGTATGGGTTACGAGATTTTACATGATTGGGCTCTTCTTGTTCCTCGTCTTCCTCGTCTATCTGGCGGAAAGGAGAAAAAACCATGAAGTGGCTTAAGAGGACGGTTCTATTTTTAATCCTCCTTATAATTTTTCTTACGATGTTCCAAGCTGTGATAACGAAAATCCCCCTCGGAAAAAAGATAGCAGTCCTAAAGCTCATGGGCGTTATAGTGAACCCTTACCCTCTCGTAAGCAGGATAGAGAAGCTGAGAAAGTCAAAAAACGTCGTTGCTCTGGTTCTGAGGGTTGACTCCCCCGGCGGTTCGGTTGGGGCTTCCCAGGAGATATACAGGGCGCTTGAAAGGTTCAGGGAAAGCGGGAAACCCGTTGTAATATCTATGGGAAACATAGCCGCTTCAGGCGGTTATTACGTTGCCTCCGCGGGAACGTATATATACGCAAATCCCGGAACGATAACGGGAAGCATAGGTGTGATTATCCAGCACATGACTTACAGGGAGCTTTTAAACAAGCTCGGTATAAAGGCGACCTCAATAAAAACGGGAAAGTTCAAGGACACTCTGAGCCCCTTTAAGGAGCTTTCGGAGGAGGAGAGGAAATACCTCCAAGAGCTCGTAAATACCGCCTTAGAGCAGTTCATACAGGCGATACTGAAATACAGAAAAGAAAAGATTAACGAGGAGAAGCTGAGGACCATAGCGGACGGGAGGGTTTTCACAGGAGAGGAAGCCCTGAAGCTCGGACTCGTTGACGGGATAGGTTCCCTTTACGATGCCATAGAAAAGGCTAAAGAGCTCTCCGGTTATCCCGAGGCAAAGCCCTTATTCATTCAGGAGGAGAAATCTTTTCTTAAGAGGCTCGTGGGTGCGGACCTTGAGGAGCTGAAGGTTATAAACGCATACACGCCTCTGTTTTACCTTGCGGAGTTTTGATGGAAAGGGTGAAGATAGTTAAGTTTTACCCCTTTGAGGTTCCATACAAGCGGGGAAAGCTTCTCGCATACTTTGACATACTCCTATACGGGGAAATATTAATAAGAAATGTTAAGCTTATCCGAAACGTTTACGGAGGTATGTTCGTAGCCATGCCCTCCTTTCAGGTGAAGGACAGGAACGTGCCCGTAGTAGAGATACTCTCAAAGGAGCTTAACGAGGAGATTAGGAGAAAGCTCGTTGATTTTTACAAGGAGAAGGTTCAGGAGTTAGAGTATGAAGAAGGTTCTTGAGTTTCTTTCGGGCTTCGGAGGATTAATCTTAGGCTTTATTCTCTTCACAGCGGTAGTGATAGCAGGACTCTTTCACCTTGAGGAGGTAAACGTCTTATACTGGTTTGTCTTTTCCCTTTCTTCTATTATATTTGCGGTCTCCTTTTTCCTTAACCTTGCTGGCTGGATAAAGGCTTTAATAAAAGACTACAGGAAGCACGGGAACTTTTTCTCTTTCTTATACGACTTCTTTGCCTCGCTTAAGCTCGCTATATTCATAATGCTCGTTCTCGGCATACTCTCTATGCTCGGTTCAACCTACATAAAGCAGAACCAGCCCTTTGAGTGGTATCTGGACCAGTTCGGTTATACTGTGGGTATATGGGTATGGAAGCTTTACCTGAACGACGTCTTCCACTCCTGGTATTACATACTATTCATAGTTCTTCTCGCGGTTAACCTAATCGTTTGCTCAATAAAGAGGCTTCCGAGGGTCTGGAAGCAGGCCTTCAGTAAGGAGAGGATAACAAAGCTTGACGAGAAGGCGGAAAAGCACCTAAAGCCCATAACCGCAAACATAGGGGATGTTGAGAAGCTCGTTAAGTTCCTCGCAAAGAAGGGATTTAAGGTATTTATGGAAAGGGAAGGAGAGAGAACTTACATATTTGCGGAAAAGGGAAGGTTCTCAAGACTCGGCGTTTATATAACCCACATAGCCCTCCTCGTGATAATGGCGGGTGCTTTAATAGACGCCATAGTCGGGGTCAGGGGAAGCCTGATAGTTGCTGAAGGAGATACAAACGACGTTATGTTCGTAGGTCCCGAACAGAAGAGTTATAAGCTTCCCTTTGCGGTTCACCTGATAGATTTCAGAATAAAAACGTACGGCGAGGAAAACCCCAGGGTTGACGAGCGTTTCGCCCAGGCTGTTAGCTCTTACGAGAGCGATATAGAGGTAATAAACTCTGGGAAGGTTGTCGCAAAGGGAACTGTTAAGGTTAACGAGCCCTTTGATTTCGGAAGATACAGACTCTTTCAGGCAACGTATGGACTCCTTGAGGGAACGAGTAACATGGGCGTTATAGTCGTTGACAGAAAGAAGGCCCATGAGGACCCCGAAAACGCGGTTATAGGCATGTTTAACATAAGAAGCGGTCAGGTAGTTGAGTTTAAAAATATGCTCATATCCATAGATAGGGTAATCCTGAACATACACGACCCCAACAACCAGAACGAGCTCGCACCCGGGGTTGTTTTAAAGGTTCTCCTTGACAGGAAGCCCTACAACGTTCCCGTTATATACGACCCCCGACTTACCGCACTCGTCTTTTCCCAGATGGATGAGCTTAAGGACTTTCCCTACATGTTCTTTATGAACGGCTTTGAGCCTCTCTTCTTCTCGGGATTTGAGGTATCCTACCAGCCCGGCACCCCCCTTATATGGCTCGGCTCAATAATCCTCGTTCTCGGTATGGCAACCGCCTTTTACACCGTTCACAGAAAGGTATGGATAAGGGTTGAGGGAAGCAGGGCAAAGATAGCCTTTTACTCCCACAAGTTTAAAGAAGAGTTCAAGAGAAGCTTCCTTAAGGAGCTTGAGGAACTCAAGACTTAAGTTTAGAAAGTTTAAGGTCCTCAACCTCAACGGGGTAGTTCAGGCTGAAGCAGGCATCGCAGAAATCCCCAGCGTTCTTTACGGACCTCCTCAATCCCTCAAGGGATAAATACCTCAGGCTGTCAACACCTATAAACTTCGCTATGTCCTCAAGGGGCATCCTGTTGGCTATGAGCTCTTCCCTCGTCGGCGTGTCAATTCCGTAGTAGCAGGGCCCCACAACGGGAGGGGAAGCTATCCTCATGTGTATCTCTTTAGCTCCCGCACGCCTCAGCATGCTTACGATTCTCTTTGAGGTTGTTCCCCTCACAAGGGAGTCGTCTATAACGACTATTCTCTTACCCTGAAGAACCGCCCTGTTTGGGGATAGCTTCATAAGAACCCTCAGGTTTCTCAGCTCGGGCGTGGGTTCTATAAAGCTCCTTCCAACGTAGTGGTTTCTTATGAGCCCGTATTCAAAGGGAAGCTTCTTCTCTTCGGCATATCCGAGGGCCGGAACTATACCCGAGTCGGGAACGGGAATGACCACGTCCGCCTCTACGTCGTCCTCCCTTGCGAGCTGTCTTCCCATCTCTTTTCTCACGTTGTAAACCCAGTCGTTGAATATATAGCTGTCGGGTCTTGCAAAGTAAACGAACTCAAATATACACTGGGCCTTCCTGTCTGCGTTCAGAATTCTGTAGCTCCTTATACCCTTCTGGTCAACGACTAATATCTCCCCGGGTTTTACCTCCCTCCAGAACTCACCCTCGAGAATGTCAAAGGCACAGCTCTCGGAAGCAAAGAGTATGCTCTTCCCCTTTCTCCCCATAACGAGGGGTCTGAACCCGTAAGGGTCCCTTACCGCAACAATCTTATCTTTAAAGAGAAAGAGAAGGCTGTAAGCACCCTTCACCCTGCTAAAAACGTAAAGGAGCTTCGGGATAATATCCCTGTCAAGGGGATGTATGTCAAACCCTTGGGGTTTTATCTCCTTTCCTTCCTCAAGGAGTGCCAGGAAAACCTCCGTATCTGAGTTGTAGTTAAACTTTATCCCCTTTGCCTCTAGCTCTTTTCTTAACGTGAGGAAGTTAACGAGGTTTCCGTTGTGAACGAGGGCAACCTCTCCGAGAGGCGTCTCCCTCACTATGGGCTGGGCGTTAAATCCTCCCGCGTTTCCCGCGGTTGAGTATCTCACGTGGGCTATTGCCATATCCCCCTTTAGGGAGTTCAGGTCCTCCTGTCTTATGGCTTCAAGAACCCTTCCCGCCTTCTTTACGGTGTGTATCTTCTCTCCGTCGGAGGAACTTATTCCCACACTCTCCTGGCCCCTGTGCTGAAGGGAGTAAATCATTAAGAAAACGTATTCCGAAGCGTATGGGGAATTAAAGACACCGGCTATCCCGCACATCTTAACAGATTTAAATATATGCTATTTTCAGTATCCGCACCGTATGACTTTCGCCTCAAAAGGGATAACCCCGTCCTTAATCATTCCAAGCCTCTTTGCAGCCCCGTAAGAAAGGTCAAGATGCCTGCCCCTCACGTAGGGCCCCCGGTCTATAACCTTCACCCTCACCTTCCTTCCGTTTTTCAAATTCTTCACCTCAAGTATGGTTCCAAAGGGAAGATATCTGTGAGCAGCGTAAAGCCCGTAGGAGTTGAACCTTATGCCCGATGCGGTTCTCCTTCCGTGAAACTCTTTTCCATACCATGATGCATATCCCCTTATAACGGAGGGACAGCTTTTTACGTTATTCTCCCCGCACCTCAAGACGTAAACCTTTACTTTAAAAGGCTTCCCCAAAATTTTCTTATACTTCCTCGGAAGACATAAGCCATTAACCTTTCTGTTATACCTTACCGCAATCCTTATTGATTTCCCGTTTCTCGGATTTACAACTTTAATCTTACTGAGGTGCTGGAATAGGTTTGAATAGGCGTATTTTGTGGGGCAGTACCGAACCTTTACGTATGCGTATCTCGGACACTTCGCCTTATGCTTTCCCTTAACCTTTACCTTAGGGGCACAACCGCTCAGTAAAAGTATAAAAATAAAAATGGCAAGTAAGCCCCGGGGCATAAAGAAAATTTAAAACTTAAGGAGTGCGGAAAACAAAGGTATGAGCCCTAAGAGTAAGGCTATAGCTATAATGGATATTAACACATCTCCCATTTTTCCACCTCCTTACCAAGGTCAAATTTTAACACTTTAAGTTAGTAAATACAACCTCATTAAAATAATAAAACACTTTTTGGAATTTGTGAAATAATAAATTTCATGTGGGGAAGAGTGCTGAAGTTAATATGTGAAGAGGCAGGAGACAGAAACCTTTTCTTTTTGGAAGCTGACGAGAACCTTAAGTGGTTCGGGGCCCCCGTTAGAGAAGTATGTCAAAAGGTAAACCCCGATATGAAGAACTCCGAGATAGCCCAGACCGTTAAGGTATCCCTCCAGCCCGTAGAAGGGGAAGGTTGGGTCGTATACGTTGACCCCTTTAACAACTTTGCGGATATCTACCCCTCCGATAAGCCGAGATACAGAAACAGGTGGAACCCCGAAAGGCCTTATGACATTAACGAAACCCGCTTCCGCATAGGCTTTTTCGGCTCAAAGGAGGAGGCTTACGACTTCTTCCTGAAGATATCAAAGAAGATAAGGGAACTTTACGACCTTAAGTTTGACGTTATATACACTTAAAACTCCGTTTTGTTTTTGACCTTGCTCATACTATCTTTTTGTTTATATTGTATTTTTACTTACCACATCTAAAACAAGGCGCGGAGGTTATGTATGGCTGAGAAGAACCCAATACAACCGGGCCCTGAAGGTTACATACCTACCCCTGCGGCATTTCAAGGGTGTGACCTGCCACCTCCCGGTAAAGCTTTACTTTACGGTGAGATAGTTGACGAAGAAACCGCAATGAGGGAGGCCGCAAAAGCGCTTCTTACCCGCAAAAACCCCACCATATTCCCCGGTCCTCTAGTCCTCTGGGGATGGAACGCAGACGCGATGGAAAAGGCTAAGGCGGTTCTTGAACTCGCTATGGAAATTCCCAACTGCAGGATAATTCCCATGCCCGACTACAGACCAAAATACCCCAAGATTGACCCCGAAGCGGAGATAAATCCCAATCACCCCAACCTCACGATACTTCACAACAGAATTGAGGTGTGCATATTCGTAGGAGTTCACTGTCACTACGCAAATCTCTCCCTCAGGATGATAAGGGCGGGAACGAACTGCTACACGATAGCCCTCTGCGGTGAGATGGGACACGAGGACGCGATGGTGTCCCTCAGGGACGTTCACGCGGATGAGATAAGGAAGTTCAGGGACGTTCTCGTAGAGGTAAGGAAGGAGATGGGAATAGAGTGGGAACCCAAGCTACCGCCCGAAAACCCTTCACTCCCGAAGGAAGAGTGGGTCAAGATATCTCCCCTGGACTTCGGAGAGTATGCATACCTTCTTATCCCGAGAAGGGGCGAGATTGTAGAAGAAACCGAGTAATTTTGAAGGAGGTGTGGTATGCCTGAGCAAAGAGTTGTTGACCCCGAATACCTTATTTTAGAAGCTCCCAGGGAGAGAAAGTTTATCACGGGTTCTCAGGCTTTTGCGGAAGCCGTTAAAAGGGCAAACGTTGACGTCGCTATAGCCTATCCCATAACTCCCCAATCCGAGACGATGCACCTCGTTGGAGACCTTTACGCACAGGGATACGTTAAGGATTACTATAGAGCGGAAGAGGAATACGGAGCTATGTCCGCTATAGCGGGAGCGGTAAGGGGCGGAGCGAGAGCCTTCACCGCAACTTCGGGACCCGGACTCCTGAGGGGTCTTGAGGCCATAGTATCCTGGCCCGGACACAGAATTCCCGCGGTTCTCGGTGTAATGACGAGAGTCGTAAACGCTCCCCTATCCATACAGCCCGACAACGTTGAGATATCTTATCTCCTTAATTCGGGTCTTGTAGTTCTTCACGCTGAAAACCAGCAGGACGTTTTTGATTTCACCCTCGCTGGATTCGTAATTTCCGAAAAGGTTGACGTTTACCTTCCCGTTGTAGTCGCCACGGAAGGATTCTTCGTAACCCACGCTAAGGGATATGTTGACCTTCCTCCCGAAGATATGAAGCTACCTCCCAGAGACCCCTACAAGGCACCCGTTCCGCCTACGGATTGTGAAATACCACCCGCAAGAATTCAGAGGGACGCACCCGTTCAAAAGTCAAACTTCATGAGCTACCTCATCCACGCGGTATGGCAGCAGGAAGTATGGTCTGCAAACAGAAGGGCTGCAAAGTGGATTAAGCACTACCTCGGCGGTCTCATAGAAGTTGTAAACCCCGATGCGGAAGTTTTCGTAGTTGCTTCCGGTTGTGCAGCAGCACAGGGAAGAGAAGCCCAAAGATACGCAACGATGGAAGGACTAAACGTTGGACTTGTTAAGGTAAAATCCCTGAGACCCTTCCCCGCCCAGGAGATAAGGGAAGTTCTCAAGAACGCCAAGGCGGTAATAGTTCCCGAACACAACATAGTGGGATGGCTTGCAAAAGAGGTTAAGGCAGCTATACCCAACAGCGGTATAGTTGTTGACGGACCCAGGGTTTACGGAGGAATGACCCTTCCCGTTGAGCTTATTATGGACGAAATTTACAAGGCCTTTGGTATTAAGAAGGAAAAGAAGACCGTTGTTTAAAAAACCTTAAGGAGGTGTTGATATGGGTCTGGAATACGTAAGAATTTCTCCCGGCTTTGAAAAATACATGCCCAGGGACTACGTTGACCTCGTAAAATACGGTCCCTTCGGTAAGAAAGTTGACGTAATGCAACTCGGGCAGTTCAAGGAGCTCGTTGAAGAGCACCCCATGTGTGCAGGGTGCTACATGGCTTACTTCATAAGAGTGTTCTACGCGGCACTCCCCAATCCCGAGGATACGATAGTTCTCGGAACTGCGGGATGTGCAAGACTTGCACTCTCACAGGCTGCAGTTCCCTTCATCTACGGAAACTACGGAGATACAAATGCGGTTGCTTCCGGTCTAAAGAGGGCACTTTCTATAAGATTCCCCGACAAAGTTAAGGACGTTGTAGTTATAGCGGGTGACGGTGGGCTTATAGATATCGGTTTCGGAATGACAATGCACTCCTGGTTCAGAAGGGAGAAGTTCACAACCATAATGGTTGATAACGAGGTTTACGGAAACACCGGTGGACAGGAAAGCGGAATGTCCCCCAAGGGCGTTCAGCTCAAAATGGCACCCCTCGGAAAGAAGTTTGACAAGATAAACGCCGTTGAGCTTGCAAAGACCGCGGGATGTGTATACGTCGCAAGAATATCACCTACGAACCCCAAGAGAATAGCAAAGACCGTAAGAAGGGCAATCCTGGCAGCAAGGCACTTCGGACCCACATTCATACACGCTTACACCTCCTGTAACATTGAGTACTCAATACCCACAAGGGAAGTTCTCGCGGACGCAAGGAAGAGAGAAAAGCAAGACTTTAAGTTCTATGAATGGATGACGGACGAGGTTAAGGAGTTCCTTGAAGAGGTTGAAAGGAAGGAGAAGGAGGAGGTCAAGAAATGAAGAGATACAATATAAGGATTGCGGGAGTTGGCGGGCAGGGGGTCGTTACCTCTGCCCACATTCTCGGTAACGCTATGGCTGCTGCCGGAAAGTACGCATCCCTCGTTCCCTTCTTCGGTTCCGAAAAGAGAATGGCTCCCGTTGAGGCTTACGTTCGTGTTTCAGACCAGCCCATATACGAAGTCGGTGAGGTTGTTTACCCCAACGTTATCATGATTTACCACCCTCAGGTTATCACCCACGGTAAGTCCTACACGATGCCCTTCTACTCTGGACTGAAAGAGAATGGAATGGTAATAATAAACTCCGACGTTGATATAATTCCCGAGGAAGACAGAAAGGTTCTTGAAGAACTTAACGCAAGGATATACATGATACCCGCGACACAGATAGCGAGAGACATAGCGGGAACGGAGCTTGCAACGAACATGGCTATGGTAGGACTCTTCTTCGGTATTACGAGACTCGTAAACCTTGAACACATAGAAAAGGCACTGATAGAGAGATTCCTCGGAGGAACCTTCGTAGCATCCGGTGGAACGACAGCCCTTGACTCCGCTATAGAAAAGAAGTTCAAGAAGAAGCAAGAACTCCTTGCAAAGAACATGGAAGTTATAAAGTACACGATGAAGCTTGCGGAAGAGAACGGCTGGGTAGAAACGGAAACGGAAGAAGTAAAAACTTGAGGAGGTAAAGATAGATGTATTTTGTTGCGGACGTTAAAGAAAAAGAATGTGCCCAGTACAACTGTAAACAGTGCGTTCTCTTCTGTCCTGAGCCCAACTGTCTTAACTTCCGTGCAAGCACAAACAGCGCATGGGTCTGGTACGACAGGTGCAAGGGTTGTGAAATCTGTGTTTACGTATGCTCGGACCTCCTTAAGAGACACTGCGTAGAGATGGTAATGGTTACACCGAAGGCTACCGCAAAGTCATAAGCCTTTTTCTCTTTTTTTTATTAACCTTTTAAGTAAGTAAACACGTATTGACCTCTGCGGAAAAAGTAGGTGGTATAATTTTTTCAGGGAGGTAGGTATGACTCTGAGCAACGAAGAGATTGAAAAGCTAAAGAAGCTTGCGAAAGAGGTTCAGGACTTAATGGTTGACCCCGACATTGATATTGAAGTATGCTTTGACGATGTTGAGAAGGAAGAGGGGTGTGAGGTTGACCTCACACCCGGGTATCAACCTAAATACCCTTATATAAAGGTCATCTACAAGAGCGGTGATGGGGACGTATTTGAGAAGAAGATAGAGATATCCCCCGATATACTAAAGAAAGACGTAAAGGAGATAAAGGAGTTTCTTACCTTTGCGGTTGAACAGTTTATGGAGGAAATAGACAGCGTGGAATACGGGGGAGAGTGATTACACCCTCTCCCTCGCTTCCTTGAGAAGCTTCTTTATTCCGTGAACTTCTTTAAGAACTTCCATATAGTCAAGTTCTCCCCTTTCTATTTTGTCCATAGCCTCTTCAAGCTTTCTCGTTAGCTCTTCGCTGGTCCAATCGGGGAAGTGCTTTGTAAGGTATTCGTAAACCTTTACACCGAGCTCAGTCGGGATTAAAAAGCCTTTTTCTTCAACAACGTAATGCCTTTCAAGGAGTGTCTGAACTATCTGGGCGTAGGTTGAGGGTCTTCCGAGCCCCCTTCTCTTCATCTCCTGTATGAGGGTTCCCTGGGTGTAGGGGTAAACCTTAGGAACCTCCCTGAACTCCTTATCCTGAATTGTGAGTTTATCACCCTTCGGGAATAAGGTGAATGTGGGATACATTAGGTCAAAGCCGTGTTCTTTCACGTCAACCACAACGTCCTCTTTAAACTCGTAATAGGGTAGTTTTATCTTTAGCTCCTCAATAACCACCTTTGCGGGTCTCATCTGGGAAGCCATAAATCTCTTGAATATTAGCTCGTAAACCTTTACGGTATTCTCGGGGTCCTCAAACTCCGCAATGCCCGCGGTTATCATAAACTCAAGGTCCCTTGGCTCTAAGGGTCTTGTCGGTCTTATGCACTCGTGGGCTCCGCCTTCTCCCCAGCTTCTCGGGTAGAAATACTCCTCTCCGAAACGTTTCATTATGTAAGGCTTCGCAACGAGGTATTTACCCGCGTCGGAAACCCTCGTTGAGTCCGTTCTGTGGTAAGTAATGTATCCGCTTTCAAAGAGCTCCTGGAGTATTGACATCGTCTTCTTTGCGGATAGGTGGAGCTTCTCGTTTGCATCCTCAAGGATTGTGTCCGTGGTATAAGGGGGAAGGGGTCTCTTCTCCTCCTCCCTTGGATTTTCTAGGGAAAGTTCCGCTATATCAAGGTCTCTGAACACTTCCCTTGCGAATCTTAAATCCTCTATATCTATCTTTAGCCTGTATCCGTTTATTACGAGGATTATCTCCCCTTTCTTTTGCTTTGACTCCTCATACCTCTTTATGACCCATCCGAGGACTGGTGTTTGCACCCTTCCCGCGGAAAGCCACTTCTTTTTAAAGACATCCCAGAGGATATGGGAGAGGGTGAAGCCGACCCATCTGTCAAGAATTCTCCTTACGAGCTGGGCTTTTACCATATTTAGGTCAACATCTCTGGGATTTTCTATAGCTTCCCTGAAGGCCTTCGGAGTTACCTCGTGAAACTCAGCCCTTTTTATGTTGAGGTTAAAGGGTTTCGTGAGGAGGTAAAGGTCGTATCCTATCTTTTCACCCTCCGCGTCTGGGTCCGTCGCTATGTAAACCTCGTCAACCTCGTATCCCACCTCCCTTATCCCCTTAATTATCTCCATCTTGTCCTCAATTTTTCCTCTGCACCTATTTTTCAAATACTTATAATCGGTGTGCTGTTCGTGGGTATCCCTGCATATCTTTATGGTGTCGTAAACGGGAAGGTAGGGATACGTGTCGTCAAGGACTCCGAAGAAGCCTTTATCGGTAACGAGGTCAAGAACGTGTCCGAGGGAAGCGGTTATTACGAGAAGCCTGTCCCCTAAGGGAACCTCGTAGGCTATTGAGTCCTCAACGAGTCTCATCTGGGGCTTCCCGAAGAAGGAGGCTATAGTTCTCGCTTTGTTGGGGCTTTCAACTACGACGAGCGTCGTTTTAAATAAATCCTTTATCTGGGCTACACCTTTTCCTTCAAGAATGGCTTTAGCCCTCTTCCTGTCCTCGTCTATCTCCTTTATCAACTTATCAAGGTCTATCTCCTCAAGACGCTTGAACTCTATCTCCTGAGTCATGTAGTAGAGGGAGAGTCGCTTCTTCAGGGAGTAAAAAGCCTTCGGGTCCGAGTAGTAAACGACGGAAAGCCCCTTTGTCATTCCCCCCGCTATGAAACGGGAGGTTCTTCCGCTCGCCTGTATGTAGGAGTTTGCATCACCAACGACTATGTAAAGCTCCCCGTCCTTGGGAATGAGGGATATATCCTCGCTCTCTTCAATCTTTTTGAGGAATTTTTCGTCCTTTAAAAACTTCTCAAGGAAGTTCTTTATTTCTTCAACTCTCTCCTTTATCCTCGGGTACTGGTCAAGCTGTTCCTCCCTGAGGGTGAGGTATCTCTTGAGATACATGGCGTATTGAATGGCCTGGAGTCTGTCGTTCTCTTCAAAGAGGTTCAGGAGAGTAAGGAGGAGCGAGTGGAGAAGGGGCGGGTTTAAACTCAGCTTTGTTGGAAATACGTGCTTAGGGGGGTCCAAGAATACCGCATACCTTATTATGTGGGGAAGGTCTATGCCCCTAACGAGGGGGTTCGTTATGTGGGAAATTCCAACCGCAACGTCAAAATCTCCCTTTTCAAGAATCTGTATTAACTCCTCGGGTTTATACTCAAGGTATGAGAGGGCTCTAAGGCCCTTTTTTCTGTAATACTCGGTGACTTCTTCAACCTTCTCCTTTCCGTAAAATACCGAGAGATAAACGAGTCCCCCCTTTCCGAGCTTCTTTATAAGCTCAACGGATTTCTCAAGGGCTTCATCTAAATCTTTAACGGGTTCCGCAACGTCAACTATGTTTCTTAAAGTTGATATCGCTTTCTGTATATCAAAACCGAGAAGGTTTCTGAAAAGGTATGCCCTTTTACCTCTAGGTTTTAGTGTTGCGGAGGATACTATTAAAACGGTTTCCCTCTTCCTCTTCCTTATCCTTGCGAGCCTGTCGTAATCCCTCTGACTTTTCTCTTCTTTAAGTGCGAGCCTTATCTCATCGTCGGTAAAGCCGAGGAGCTTAAAGAGGTAATCTACATTCTTTCCCCTTTTTAGAAAGCTGTCTATGTCGTCTATAAAGATGAGATTAAACTTAAAGTTTATAAGGTTTTCAAAGTTCTTGTGGAGGAACATATTCGTCCCGAGAAGGATATCCCAATCTCCGTTAAGGAACTGCTCCTTCACCTTCTTCTTTGACTGGTAAACGAGAATTCTCTTTTTAACGTTTAGCTTTCGGGAAAGCTCCTCAAGTTTTTCCCCTGCTTGATTTGCTAAAAGCCTCGTGGGGAATATCATTAAAACCCTTCCCTTCAGGAAGAGGGACATAACGAGGCCGAAGGTGGTTTTACCTACACCCGTGGGGGCTACTATCGCAAAGGACTGGTTCATAAAAACCCGCTTTGCCCATACCCTCTGGAGACTCCAAGGCTTTGCACCTATTCCCCTCTCAAAGAAGTTTATAAACTCCTCAAGTTTTTTATCCGTTTCGCAGAAAGGTTTAAGGAGCTTTAAGGTGTTTTCCCTCTCAAGGGCAGGGCAAACCTCTTCCTCGGTTGGCTTCGGGAGGCACCTTGAACAGGGAAGGCCTTTCTCAAGCCTGTCGGAGCTTATAGCTCCCCCGCAGTTGGGACATCCCCTTTCTATAATTTCGAGAGCCATAATAATATCTTGCCAGAAGATTTTAATTTTTATTATTGGACATGATACAGAAGGAGAGCCTTGATGACGAGGTCTTAAGGGAAATAGCAAGCGTAGGCGGGGGATACGGAAGGAAGATAGAGGTATGCATAGAAAATATGAAAAGGATAAAAAGGGCGATAAATTATCTGAAGGTAAGGCTTGAAAGGGAGAAGGGAAGAACACCGAAGCTTACCATAAGGCTTATAGTATCCATGAGGAAGCGTTTTGAGGCTTACAAAAGGGAAGCCTATAAATACAGGTATTACCTTATAGTTTACAGGGAGTCTATAGGACTCACAAACCACAGGCCGGTTTACGAAATTTACAACATAGAGGAAATTCTCAGAGATGAATCGTGAGACTTTTTTAGAAAAATACCTTAAAAACTTCTTAAAAAGGAAAGAAATAAAACTTAACGAAGAGGCTTTTAATACCATACTGAGGGAACTTAAAAGGTTTGCATACAACCCCTTTGGTGAAGGTGTTAATCCCGCTCCCACGGCGGACGGCTCTTATACGCTTATTCACAATAAATACGGAGAGCCTTACCACAGTCAAACCGCGGGAGCTATAAGGGAAGCTTACTGGAAGTTTGTAAAACCTTCCCGCATACTTGAAAAGGCAAAGAAGAAGGAAGTTATAAAAATTCTGGATATCGGTTTCGGACTCGGATATAACTTAGCCGTTGCTTTAAAACACCTCTGGGATATAAATCCGAGTTTAAAGGTTGAGATAATCTCCTTTGAGAAAGAACTCATAAAGGATATCCCTATTCTTCCGGAACCCTACCGCGAGATACATAAAAGAATTATATCCGCCGTTCCGGAGCACGAAGATGAGAGGCTAAAAATAAAGGTTTACATAGGGGATGCAAGGAAAGAGATAAAGAAGGTTGAGTTTAATGCGGATGCAGTTTTTCACGATGCCTTTTCCCCCTATAAAAATCCAGAACTTTGGACCTGCGACTTTTTAAAGTTAATTAAAGAAAGAATTGACGAGAAGGGATACTGGGTATCTTACAGTTCTTCCCTTTCCGTAAGAAAAAGCCTTATACTTCTGGGTTTTAAGGTGGGCTCTTCTAAGGAGGTTGGAAGGAAGAGAAAGGGAACGGTTGCAAGTCTAAAGGCTCCTGTCCCTCCTATGGAGGAAGAGGAATTGAGAAAGTTAGCATTATCCCCCTTTGCTAAACCCATGAGAGATGAAAACCTGAGTAAAGAACCTTTAGAAATACTTATAGAATACCTTCTAAAGGTTTACAATTACTTACCCCAATAAAACATTGCCACAAAAATACTGATGAAATAAATTTAAAAATGAAAATATTCTCGAGGTGTTTGTTATGAAAAAGAAAACTTATGTGTTTAATGACAAAACCGTAGGCATCCTTGAAGAGCTTAAAAAATCTACAAATAAGAAAGAAACCCAAATTATTGAGGAGGCTCTAAATTATTATTACGATTACATACGAGGAAAAAGTGAGATTTTTGAAGATTTAAAGGCAATTTCCAAAAACTTTCTTGAGATAATAAACAAAGTTGAGGAGCTAAGTTATAAATTGGGTAGATGCGAGGCAAAGCTTGAGCTTATTGAAAAAAGTTAGGTAAGTCAATCTATACCTATAAACCAGTATTCGCTCCTGAAGCTCTTCCCGTATTTGGGTGAGTAATACCTTACGTATCTGTAAAACTCCACCCTGAAGCTGAGCTTTGTCCCGTCCCTGAACTCAAAGGATATAAAGGGATTCTCAAGGCTGTATCTCCCCTCTCCCACGATTACCGCATCTTCCCTGTAAACCTTTCCGCCCGAACGGGGATGTAACTTTCCGTCGGGTAGTTTTGCAGCAAACATAATCCACTTGGGCCACAGGTCGTAATTCCTCACCCTAACGGTCTCGTTCTTCAGGAACTTAGGGTAATTGAATACGTAAAGGGAGAGGCAGTAATCGGTGTCCCCGTATTCAAGCTTTAGGTGGGCGTTGTTCTCGTTTTCCGAGGTGTGAATGTGAACCGCAAACTCCCCCTTCAGAGGGGGAAGCTTATCTATCCTTATGGTGTTTTCGGGGTCCGTTCCGAGAACTATGGGAAGCTTCATAAGATTAAATTAATCCAGGAGTGCATTTACGTAAGCCTCAGCATCAAAGGGCTGTAGGTCGTCTATACCTTCTCCTACACCCACAAGCTTTATGGGAATCTTGAACTCCTTACAAACCGCAACGATGAAACCTCCTTTCGCGCTCCCGTCAAGCTTTGTGACCACTATCCCCGTTATATCAACAGCTTCCTTAAAAACCTTTGCCTGCTGTATAGCGTTCTGTCCCGTCGTAGCGTCCATAACGAGAAGAGTCTCGGTAGGTTCTTCCTCGTCAAACTTTTTAATGACCTTAACAATCTTTCTGAGCTCTTTTATCAGGGGCTCTTTCGTGTGAAGCCTTCCCGCGGTATCTATAAGAACGACGTCGTATCCTTCCTCCTTTGCCTTCTTCACACCTTCGTAAACGACCGCTCCCGGGTCCGCTCCCTCTTCCTTCTTAACTATATCAACACCCGCACGCTTTGCCCAAACCTCAAGCTGTTCAACAGCAGCAGCCCTGAAGGTATCCCCTGCAACGAGGAGAACCTTCTTCCCTTCGCTTTTCAATTTATGTGCGAGCTTCCCTATTGTTGTCGTCTTTCCCGAGCCGTTAACGCCCACGAAGAGTATAACGGAAGCCTTCTTATCCCTTATTTTTAACTTTCCCTCGCAGTTCTTAAGTATTGAAAGGAGCTCCCTTTTCAAAAGCTCCTTTATCTCCTCAGAGCTCTTTATGTTCTTCCTTATGGCTTCTTTCCTCAGCCTCTCGGTTATCTCAACAGCGGTTTTTACGCCCACGTCCGCCTTGACGAGAAGCTCCTCAAGTTCTTCAAAAAACTCTTCGTCTACGCTCCTTCCCCTGAAGAGGAGACTGAACTCTACCGCCTCTTTCGTTTTCTTAAGCCCCTTCTTAAGCTTCTCAAGGACGCTCTCCTTCTCTTCCTTTACGAGTCCGAGCTCAATCTCAAGCTTTCTTATGAACTCCTCAAGCTCCTGTTTTTTCTCGTAGGGAACTATCTTTTCCGCCCTCTTCGCATACTTGTAAGCCTCTTTCGGTTTCTCAAGCTGGTAGTAAATCTTTGCCACGTTGTAAAGGCTCTCAAAATCCCCCACTTTCAGAAATTCCCTTACAGCGTCCTCATACTTTCCGAGTGCCTGGTAAACCTTTGCCCTCTCCTTTGCGGTTCCGAGCCTGTCTCCGAACTTCTTAAGGTAGGGGTAAGCCTGAACGAACTTCCCCTCACTCACGTAAAGCTCAAATAACAGCTCCGCAAACTCCTCGTTCTCGTCAGCGTATTTTTTCAGTATCTTCTCCGCCTTTTCCCTCTTTCCCTGTTTTATGAGCTCAAGTATCGCGTTCTTATCCCCTTTTTCCGCCTTCTTTTCTACGTCGGACTTTCTCCAGAAAAAAACCATAGAGTTTAATTTACTACAATCCCCTTATGTTTTATATCATAAAAATATTAGAATATTCTAATATATTGATAAGAAAACCTGATAGGAGGTGAGTGAGATGTATGGAAATCCGCTGATACCTGGAATACCTGACGATGCGATTGTAAATATAAATTACGTTGTTCTTAAGGAGGGTGTTGATATAGACGAGGTTATGGAAAAGGCCGCATACCTCTGCGAACACGTAAAGACCTACCACTCCGACGACGGATTTTACGGAGGATTTGTCGTCCTTAACACCGGAGGGGTATCCCTTGAGGGTTCTACCGCTGGACAGGCTACCGAACACCCCCTAAAAGATAGGGAAATACTCATAATAACCTTCTGGAAGGACCTCGAAAGCCACGAAAAGTCTCACAGGTCTGAGAAGTTCAACAAGCTCTTTAAGGAGCTCACGGAGCTTGCGGAAAGCACCTACGAGGTTGTTTACAAGATGCTCTGGCAGGGTAAGGCTTACGACCCCGAGCTTGCAAAGAAGGCAAGGGAGGCAAAGGAGACCGCGGAAGCCAAGTAAAATAGATTTATGGCATTCAAAAGCTTTAGGAATTTTATGGAAGATGCGGTAAGGAGGTATTACAGCTCGGAGAGGGCACTAAAGGACTTCTTCACCGCTCCCCAACTTGACAGGGCTTTCGGTGAAGCCCTCGCCGAGTTCTTCTCTCAACACCTTTCCGAGTTTGAGAAGCCTTCACTCGTAGAACTCGGTGCTGGAACGGGTATCCTTGCGAGGGATATCCTGAACTACTACAGGGAGAACTATCCGGAACTTTTTAAGAATATCCGTTATTACATATACGAGTTCAGCCCGAGCCTTATAGAGAAACAGAGAAAGGTTCTCTCGGAGTTTGAGAACGTTGAGTGGGTGAGCGAGCTTCCGAAGGTTGAGGGGGTAATATTCTCAAACGAGTTCTTTGATGCCCTTCCCGTTCACGTCGTGAAGGAGGGAAAGGAGTTATACGTTGACGAGAACGGGAACGAGGTATGGCTTAGCCTTGAAAACGAGAGGGTAAAGGAATTCCTGAAAAGAATGGGATACGAGAACCTGAACCAGGTTGTAGAGGTATGCCTGGACTGCATAGATATGCTTAAAAGGATATCGGAAAGTCTCGTTTCGGGATACCACGTCGTTATAGATTACGGATACACTTCTGAGGAGATAAGCCGTTTTCCCGAGGGAACCGTTCTGGCATACAAGGAACATAAAGTTGTTAAGGACTTCCTGAAGGAAGCGGGAAACGCGGACATAACCGCACACGTTAACTTTTCCGCACTCATGGAATACGGAAAGGATTTCGGACTTGAGACTATTCTCTTTCAATCCCAGAGGGATTTCTTGATGCACATACCCACATTCTTAAACGAACTTGAAAAACTCAGCTGGGAGGAGACGCCCGAGGGTATAGAGAGGATGTCAAGATTGAAGACTATGCTCGTATCAATGGGGGACAAGTTCAAGGTCTTACTTCAGAGGAAGTCTTCTTAAGAGAAAGGAAAGGACGAATAAAAGAAGGGATATACCGACAATTGTTCCGCTCGGGGGAAGGTCGTAATTAAAGGATACGTAAATTCCGAAGATAACCGAAAAAACAGAAGCGAAGGAAGAAAAAAGAAGGCTCTTTAAAAAGGAGTTTGCGAGTATAAGACCCGTCATAGCGGGTATTACGACCATTGATGATGCGAGTATCACCCCGACCGCTTTTATGCTTGCAACTATAACAAGAGCGGTTAAAGAGACAAAGAGATGATTTATTAGCGTTATGTTAATCCCCTTTACCCGCGCTATCTCCTCGGAAAAGGTGAGGAGAATAAGCTTCTTATAAAAGAAAACAAGAAACAAAAGAGTAAGCAGAAAAACGCCGAAAGAGTATATGAGGTCCTTATTGTCAACCATGAGTATATTACCGAAGAGGTAAGAAAATAAGTTCTCCCCAAATCCCTTTACTATGCCGAGGATTATAACCGCCACAGCCATACCGCTTGAGAATATAACCGCAACCGCGGTATCCCCGGGAACCTTTTTGGTTCTCGTGAGAAACTCAACGAGGTTTGCTATAAGAAGCGTAAAGATAACCGTTGAGAGGTGTATATCCGCATTCAGGAGAAAGCCGAGAGCTATTCCCGCAAAGGCGGAGTGGGAGAGTCCGGCACCCAGAAAGGCAAGACGCCTGAGTATAAGGAAAACGCCTATTAAAGCGGTAGAAAGGGCTATAAGTGTTCCCGCTATCAGGCCTCTCTGGACGAAATCGTACTCAAGAAATTCCATGGAGAACTCCCTTAAGTCCGAAGGCTTCCTCTATATACTCAATCGCATTCTCGGGCGGTCCAAAGTAACACACCTTCCTGTTTATACAGAGTATCTTATTTGCGTGGTTCAGGAGACTACCTATATCGTGGGATATCATGAGTATAGTCTTTCCGTGGTTCGTGTTCAGGTCTATGAGTATGTTCGTGAAATGGGTGAGTGCGTGAACGTCAAGTCCCGTTGAGGGTTCATCAAGAAGCAGTAAGTCGGGGTTCGTTGAGAGTGCAAGGGCGAGTAAAACCCTCTGCTGTTGACCTCCCGATAGCTTCGTGAACTGCTTGTTCAGTATATCCTTTATCTTTAGATACTCAACAACGAACTCTATATTCTTTTTATTGTGAGATACACTACTTAGCAACTCTATCACTTTTCCGGGAAAGGTGTGTTCAACGTTTATCCTCTGGGGAACGTATCCGACCTTTTCCCAATCCTTAAAATCCTCAACTTTTTTCCCGAAGAGCTTTATACTTCCTTTGTTTGGTTTTAAAAAGCCAAGGATTAGCTTAAAAAGTGTTGATTTTCCCGCACCGTTCGGTCCCACTATCCCTACAAAGTCCCCCTTTTCTACCGAAAAGGATATGTCCTCAAGGACGTAAAACTTCCCGTCGTAGGAAAAACTTACCTTTTCAACTTCCACTATCCGCATCTCAGGGCTTTCCTCAGAACCTTCAGGTTTTCCTCCATAATTTCGTAGTAGTTATCTTTATCCTCCTTCGGAATTATCTTCACGTTAACTTCGTAAACTTCTACTCCGTATTCCCTTTTCAGTATATCGGCGAGTTTTGAGTGTGCTCCCTCGGGAATGAGAATAACTTTTATCCTTTTTTTTCTTACCTCCCTCAGAAGTTTCTTCAGTTCCCTCGGGGATATTTCCCCGTGTCCGTGCTCCTCTTTCAGAACAATCTGTTTTAATCCGTAGTCCTTTGCGAGATAACCAAATGCGGGATGAACCGCACCAAAGGTTTTTATCTCACATCTTGAGAGAGTTTTTTCATAACTCTCGTGGATTTTTAAAAGCTTTTCGTAAACCGCTTTATAGTTATCCTCAAAATTTTTTTCGGGATAGACGCTCTTTAAAGCATTCCTCACATTTTCCGCAACCTTTATCATTCTCTTTGGAGAAACCCAGAAGTGGGGGTCCTTCCCGAGCTCCTCATGTCCGTAATAGAGGAGCTCTATCCCTTCGGAGAGGCTGAAAACCCTTGCCTTTGTAATCTTTGAGGCCTTTACCTCCCACTCCCCGAGGGGAACACCGCTTACAAAAAATACCTTAGCTACGTATAACTTAATCAGTTCCCTCGGGGATAGCTCGTAGGTGTGATAATCCGCCTTAGGAGGAACGAGGGTGTCAACCCTAAAATCCCTTCCGCTTATATCCTTAACAACATCGTAAAAAGGGAAGATTGAGACGAGTATTAAATCCTTACCGAAGGTAAAGGAAAGAATAAAGAGCAAAATAAAAAACTTTCTCATCTCAGTTTCTCCACTATTATCCTCATCATCTCAAGCATGGAATTCGGGTCGGTCGCGGTTATAAGGTTTCCGTCCACCTCAACGGGATTGCCCGTGTAGTTTGCTCCCGCATTCACAAGGTCATCCTTTATCGCGAAAAATCCCGTAACCTTCTTTCCCTTTACTATCTTTGCGGATATGAGAACCCAGGGACCGTGGCATACCGCACAAACGAGCTTTCCCTTATCGTAATGTTTCTTAACTATGTGAAGAACTTCGGGATACCTTCTCAGCCTGTCGGGTGCGTAGCCCCCCGGAATGAAAACGCAGTCAAACTCCTCGTGGTAAACCTCCTTTATGGTTTTATCAGGCTTAAAGCTCATCCCCTTCTTTCCCTTATACTCCCTTATCTTTGGTGCGGCGGAGACTACGCTGTGCCCCGCTTCCTTCAGTCTTAAGTAGGGGTATATAAACTCAACATCTTCAACGAGTTCCTCAAGGAATATGAGAACCTTCTTCATGGGTTTTAATTTTAAAATGAAACATTATGTTCAAGAAGGTTTTAATAGCCAACAGGGGAGAGGTAGCTGTAAGGATAATAAGGGCTTGCAAAGAGCTCGGGATTAAAACGGTTGCGATATACTCTGAGGCTGACGTTCGCTCCCTCCACGTTAAGAAGGCGGACGAAGCCTATATGATTACGGGAGACCCAGTGAGGGCTTACCTTGATTACGTGAGAATTGTTGACCTCGCAAAACAGGTAGGAGCGGATGCTATACACCCCGGATACGGATTTCTTGCGGAGAACCCCGAGTTTGCAAGGTATTGCATAAGAAGGGGAATAACCTTTATAGGTCCTACCCCCGAACAGATTGAGATGTTCGGGGACAAAGTAAAGGCAAAAAAGGTTATGAAGGAGGCGGGACTTCCCACAATACCGGGAACGGAAGAGCCCGTTACAAGTCTTGAAGACGCAAAGCACTACGCAAGGGAGATAGGATACCCCATAATGCTTAAGGCTGCATACGGGGGAGGAGGAAGGGGAATGAGGGTCGTGAGAAGCGAGGAGGAGCTTGAGAAATCCTTTGAGAGTGCATACAGGGAAGCGGAAACCTTCTTCGGAAAAGGAGATCTATTTATAGAGAAATACCTTGACAATCCCAAACATATAGAGGTTCAAGTTCTCGGGGACAAATACGGAAACATAATACACCTTGGTGAGAGGGACTGCTCAATCCAGAGAAGGCACCAGAAACTGATAGAGATAGCCCCCTCCCCGGCCCTTCCGAAGGAACTCAGGATGAAGATTCTCGGAAACGCGGTGAGGGCTTTAACAAAGGTCGGTTATGAGAACGCGGGAACCCTTGAGTTTCTGGTTGACCTCAAGACGGGAGAGTATTACTTCATAGAGATGAACACGAGACTCCAGGTTGAGCATACAATTACCGAAACCATAACGGGAATAGACATAGTTGAGATGATGATAAGAATTGCGGCGGGAGAGCCCCTTCCCTTCCTCCAGAGCGATATAACCTTCAGGGGATACGCAATAGAGTTCCGTATAAACGCGGAGGACCCAAAGAGAAACTTTGCACCCGCACCCGGAAAGATAACCTCCTACTACTCGCCGGGAGGGCCCGGAGTAAGAATAGACGCATCCGTTTACAAGGACTACATTATCCCCCCTTATTACGACTCAATGATAGCGAAGATGACCGTATGGGCACTCACGTGGGATAAGGTTGTAGCCCGTTCAAGGAGGGCACTTGACGAGTTCGTCGTGAGGGGCGTTCCCACAAACATCCCCCTTTACAGAGAGATAGTGAGAGACCCCGATTTCTTGAAAGGAGATTTCGGCGTTAAGTTCCTTGAAGAGAAGCTCGCAAGGGGTGAGTATGACCTAAAGATTGAGGGTGAAAAGCCCATGGAGGATATAGTTCTTGCACTCTCAGCCGCTATAGCAGCTCACTACGGCCTCTGATTACTCCCATAGCTTCGGGGCAAAGGTTGAGAGAAGCCCCTTCGGTATCTTAACCTCTTCGCCAAATAGTTCCTTCATCTGAAGGGCGTTTAACGCTCCCTTTCCCCTGTAGTGATTATTAAAGAATACATAGGTGTCCTTTCCCTCATATATCTTCAGTATCTTCTCCTTCAGCTTCTCAAGCTCTTCCATTGAGTAAAGGTAGTCATACCTCTCGTAGGGCTCTTTATGGTTATGCCACTTCTCCTTATTCCTCCCGTGGAGTCTGACGTAGTTTATTGTTCCGACGGAAACCCACGGGCCTATAAGAAGTCCTTTTACCTTCGGGGCGTCTATGTTAACAAGTGCGGAAAAGCCTATTTCTTCAACAAACGCGTAAAACTCCTGATTTGCAAAACTCCTGTGTCTCACCTCTACAACTCTCTCAATACCCGTGAAGTCCGAGGAGAGCTTTTTCAAGTAATCAAGGTTTTCCTGAGTGTATCTGAAGCTTTCGGGAAACTGGAAGAGAATAGCTATAAACCTTTCCTCATTCTCAAGAAGGGGCTTTATACCCTCTATAAAGGCTTTTAAATCCTCCTTCGTGTAATTTCTTTCGTGGGTAAATACCTGGTTAGCTTTTACGGAGAATCTTAACTTCTTTGTTTTCTCAAGGAAGCTTTTGAAAGTAAAGGGGTGGGGCATAGTGTAGTAGGTGTAGTTTATCTCAACCACGTCAAAAAACTTCTCGTAATAAATAATCATCTCGTTATCGGGTATGTGGGAAGGATAAAAGGTTCCCTTCCAGTCCTTATAGGAAAATCCGCTACAACCTATGTATATGTTTTTAAACCTTTTCATAAAAAGGAATTTTAAGAGGGAGAAGGTTAGGGAACGAACCTTTGCTTGAAGGCGTCAAGGGCTTCCTTTATCTTCTTTTCAAGCTCTTCGTCAAGCTTCTTCTTCTCGCTTATTTCCTTGAGAATGTCGGGCCTTTCGTTGTCAAGGAATGCGTAAAGCTCCTTCTCAAACTTCCTTACCGCCTCAACGGGAATATCGTCAAGGTATCCGTGAGTTCCGGCGTATATGAGGACTATCTGCTTTTCAACGGGTATGGGGTTATAGGGTTCCTGCTTTAGAAGCTCAACGAGTCTGAGACCTCTGTTTATCTGTTGCTGGGTTGCCTTGTCAAGCTCTGAAGCGAACTGAACGAATGCCTCAAGCTCTCTGAATTGGGCGAGTTCAAGTCTGAGCGTTCCCGCAACCTGTTTCATAGCCTTAATCTGTGCTGCACCACCGACACGGGAAACGGAAAGTCCCACGTTAATTGCAGGCCTTATACCTTTGTTAAAGAGGTCCGTCTCAAGGTATATCTGTCCGTCCGTAATTGAGATAACGTTTGTGGGAATGTATGCAGCAACGTCTCCCGCTTTCGTCTCAATTATAGGAAGTGCGGTAAGTGAACCGGCTCCTAAGTCATCGTTGAGCTTTGCAGCTCTTTCAAGGAGTCTTGAGTGGAGGTAGAAGACGTCACCGGGGTATGCTTCTCTTCCGGGAGGTCTTCTCATGAGGAGTGAGAGCTGTCTGTAGGCTTCCGCGTGCTTTGAAAGGTCGTCGTAAATGATGAGCGCATGCTTTCCGTTATCCCTGAAGTACTCCCCTATTGTGCATCCCACGAAGGGTGCGAGATACTGGAGTGATGCTGGGTCCGATGCGGAAGCAACGACCACACAGGTGTATTCCATAGCCCCTTCCCTTTCAAGGAGCTCAACGAGTCTCGCTATTGCTGCCCTCTTCTGTCCTACCGCTACGTATATACAGTAAACGTCGCTGTTCTTCTGAGCGAGAATGGTGTCTATCGCTACCGTTGTTTTACCCGTCGCCCTATCACCTATGATGAGCTCTCTCTGTCCCCTTCCTATGGGAATCATTGCATCTATGGCCTTAATACCCGTTTGAAGGGGTTCGTGAACGGGCTTCCTCTTTACAACGCCCGGAGCTATCTTCTCAACGGGGGAACGGTATTCGTACTGAATGGGACCCTTCCCGTCAAGGGGATTTCCGAGGGGGTCTATCACCCTTCCTATCAATCCTTCACCGACAGGAGCGTCAAGAATTCTCCCCGTTCTCTTTACTATATGCCCTTCTTCAATACCCGTTTCCGAGCCGAGGATAATTATACCTACGTTGTCCTCCTCAAGGTTAAAAGCTATTCCCTGTTGGCCTCCCTGGAACTCAACTACTTCCATTGCCATTACGTTTTCAAGTCCGTAAGCCCTTGCAACTCCATCACCGACGTAGTAAACGACTCCGACCTCTTCCATTTTGGCTTCGGGTTCAAAGTCCTTTATCTGTTGCCTTAGTATCTCAAGGGCTTCCTCATAGGTCAGTGTAGCCATACCTTACCTCCTACCCTGTAATCACTCAGTATTGTATCACAAAGATGCCCTAAACTATTGAAGTTTAAATAAAATTTAACAAATTTATTATTTACATTATTCAGGAGGTTTTAAGGAAAAATGGCTGCAAAAAAGGGAGCTGATATCGTAATTGAGGTTTTAAAAGAGGAGGGTGTTGAGGTAATATTCGGTCTCCCCGGCGGAGCCATAATGGAAGTGTACGATGCCCTCTATAGAATAGGCGAGATAAAACACATTCTCGCAAGACACGAACAGGGCGCGGGGCATATGGCGGAAGGATACGCAAAGGCAACGGGAAAGGTAGGAGTCGTTATGGTAACATCGGGACCGGGAGCGACGAACCTCGTCACACCCATAGCGGACGCGTATATGGACTCCGTTCCCCTCGTCGCCATAACGGGACAGGTCCCCACCCACCTCATAGGAAACGATGCCTTCCAGGAGGTTGATATAGTAGGCATAACGAGGCCGATTACAAAGCATAACTTCCTCGTTAAGGATATAAAGGAGCTTCCCCTTATCCTGAGGGAGGCCTTTTATATAGCGAGAACGGGAAGACCGGGACCCGTTCTCGTTGACCTTCCCAAAGACATAACCCAGCAGATTGCTGAAGTAAGCATTCCCTCGGATGAAGAAGTAAAGAAGGCCCTTCCGGGATACAATCCCCACACCGAGGGAAATCCCGTTCAGATAAAGAAGGCCGCGGAGCTCATAATGTCCGCAAAGAGGCCCGTTCTTTACGTTGGTGGCGGTGCGGTAAACGCGGAAGCCCAGGAAGAGTTAATAGAGCTTGCGGAACTCATGAAGATTCCCGTAACGACGACAACCCAAGGAAAGGGAGCATTCCCCGAAACGCACCCCCTTTCCCTGAGAATGCTCGGTATGCACGGAACCTATTACGCAAATATGGCTGTTTACAACTCGGACCTACTCATAGCGGTAGGTGCGAGGTTTGACGACAGGGTTACGGGCAAGATAGACGAGTTTGCTCCCGAGGCAAAGATAATCCACATAGATATAGACCCTGCTTCCATATCAAAGAATATCACCGTTGACGTTCCAATAGTGGGAGACGTTAAGGTAGTTCTCAGGAAGCTTATAAACGAGATAAAGAAGAGGGGGGCAAAGATACTTTACCCGGAGGAGAGAAAGAAGTGGCTCGAACAGATTGAGAAGTGGAAGAAGCTCCACCCCCTTACATACAGGAACTCGGACAAGGTAATAAAGCCCCAATACGTTATAGAACAGCTATGGGAGGCGACAAACGGGGATGCGATAATCGTTCCCGGAGTAGGACAGCACCAGATGTGGGCAGCAATGTTTTACAAGTTTAAGTATCCGAGGCAGTTCATAAACTCGGGGGGACTCGGGACGATGGGATTCGGCCTTCCCGCGGGAATAGGTGCAAAGATAGGAAGGCCAGACAGGGAGGTCTGGGTCGTTGATGGAGATGGCTCTTTCGTTATGACGATGCAAGAGATTATAACCGCGGTTCAATATAAGGTTCCCGTAAAGGTTGCGATAATAAACAACGCTTATTTAGGTATGGTAAGGCAGTGGCAGGAGCTCTTTTACGACAAGAGGTATTCCGAGGTTGACCTCAGCGTTCAGCCCGACTTTGTAAAGCTCGCAGAAGCTATGGGAGCTGTAGGGCTCAGAGCTAAGAAGCCCAAAGAAGTAAGGGAGGTTATTGAAGAAGCGAGAAAGGTTGAAGACAGACCTGTTATTATAGACTTCTGGGTTGACAGGGAAGAGAACGTTCTTCCAATGGTTCCCGCAGGAAAGTCTTACAGAGATATGATTCTTGAGGACGGAAAGGGCAAGCACGACGCGGAAACCATGTACCTCGTCGGTTAAAGGTAGATAACCTCAACATCCTCCAAGGTTATCAGCTCCTCCTCCTTTACCTCCTCTAAAAATCTTCTTATTTTCTCTTCCTCGTCTATTATCTCTATTACGATAGGAAGGTTTGAGCGGAGTTTGAAAAAACTTTCCTCCCTCAGATTTCCCTTTCCGTATCCCATTATTCCCCTGAAAACGGTAGCGCCTTCAAGCCCCTTTTCCTTAGCTCTTTCAAGGACATACTTGTAGTAAGGTTTCCCTTCCTTTTTCTTATCCTCGGAGGTGAATATCCTCAGAAGCTTCTTTTTAACTATTTTCATAATACTTCCCCCAGTTTGTAGCCGATAAAGACCGCAAGCATACCAATGATGTTCGTTCCCAGGAAGTAAATAAGAAACTTCAAGCTTTCCCCTTCCCTGAGGAGTGTTAAGCTCTCGTATGTAAAGGTTGAGAAAGTTGTAAACCCTCCCAGGAAACCCGTTATAAAAAGCAGTCTGTAGATGGGGTGAATACCGAGCCTCTCAACGAAAAAGGAGAAGGAAAAGCCTATTAGGAAAGCTCCGATGACATTCACCAGCATCGTTCCGAGGGGAAAGCCAAGGCCGAGATGCACCTGAACGAATTTTGAAATAAGATACCTCAAAGCTGAGCCCACAGCCCCGCCCAGAGCTACCGCTAAAACGCTTTTCACCTCTTCCTTTCCTCTATCAGTTCTTCAAAGTATTTTAAAAGCCTGTCCGCTACCTTTTCCACTGAAAACTCCGAAGCTTTTTTTATAGCATTTTGCTTTATGGTTTCGTAATACTCTTTATCCGTAAGGAGTTTTATAACTTCCCTTGCGTAGGTCTCCTCGTCGGGATAATCTATAAGGGGACAGCACCCCGGAAGTATTTCGGAAGGTCCCCCTTTTACGTTAAAGGCAACGGGTGGTGTTCCAAGAGCCATAGCCTCGTTAAGAACGAGCCCGTATCCTTCCCAGAGGGAGGTCATGGCGAGAACCTTTGCCCTCCTTATGTAAGGGTAGGGATTCTTTTTCCAACCGAGAAGAAAAACGCTGTCCTCAAGTTTTAAATCCCTTATCATTTTTTCAACTTCTTCTCTCATTTCCCCGTCTCCGAGGATAACGAGCCTCGCGTCAAGCTCTTCACTTACTTTTTTGAAAATCCTTATGAGATGAGGAAGACCTTTCTGCTTTACGAACCTTGAGAGGTTAATTATTACGGGCTTTTCAAATATCCTTTCCTCTTCTTCGGGAATTTCCTCCCTTGATAGCTCAATAAGATTTTCCACATCCACCGGATTGTAAAACACCCTTACTTTTTTCTTTATGAAGTAGGTCCTCTCTATGTCCTCCTTAACTCCCCTTGAAACCGCAACAATCCCGTCAAGCATTTCAAGAACGAACTTCAGCAAAACCCTGTAGGGAATGTATAAAGCTTTCCCGTATTTAATGTAGTTATCGTTATTGTGAATGGAACCTATGAAAAGGGTTTTGTGAGAGGGGTAAAGGAGCTTAGTTATACCCATTACCACGGACATTGGTCTCATAAAGCCAAAGCAAATATCCGCATTTATCTCTTTGAGAACCTTTCCGAGTTCATAGGCTCTCGTTATCTCGTTTTTCTCCTTCAGGAGGATTATTGGAAACTCATTTGCCCTCTCCACTAAATCTTTCTGGATTATGAAAAATACCTCGTGCCCCCTTTTCTTGAATTTCCTTGCCAGCATTTCCGCTATTTTCGGACCTGAACCGACACCCCAAAGATAATTAAGATAAAAGGCTATCCTCATAAATCTTTACCTTCTCAAAGGTTATATAGCACTCTTTAAAGAGTTCGGAATTGTTCTCAAGGATTTTCAGGAGCTTTTCCCTTTCACCAACCGCTTCAAGGACAGCGGGAAGCTCGTAGGAGAGAACCTCTATATCCTCCGCGTGGAACTCCCTTCCCTTCCCGAACCCCGCTATACCCTGAAGAACCGCACCTGTATATATTCCTTCCCTTCTCAGGATATCAAGGTAATCCTTTATATGTTCCTCCCTTGAGGAGTAAATCCTGAGGAGAACGAGTTCCATAGGGATTATTTTAGGAAACAAGCAATAAACTTATAAGTATGGTGAAGCTTTTAGCCTTGTTCCTTTTCACGATTTGTCTCTCTTTTTCCTTGAGTCCTCAGGAAGAGAAACAGCTTTTCAGGGATATTGTGGAAATTAAAGCGACCCTAAAGGCATTTATGAGAGAGACAGATAAACGCTTTGATCAGGTAGATAAGAGATTTTCTGAGCTTAGGGAGGATATGAACAAGCGCTTTGAGCTAATAAATAAACGCTTTGACCAGCTATATACATTTTTATGGATAATAACAGGTGTATTTACTACATTAACAGCCAGCGTTATAGCCTTTGCTTGGTGGGACAGGAAAACGATAATAAGAAAGGCAAGAGAAGAAACGGTTGATTATCTTGAGAGGGAAGGAAAACTTAGAAAGCTCATAGAAGTTCTCAGGGAAAAGGCAAAGACAGATAAAGAGCTTGAGGATATCCTGAGAAAATACGGGCTTTTGTGAGTTCACTTTACAGAAACGAGTCTCTTAAACTGGTTCTCCATTACGAAGGAGAAGGTTGAGGGGAGCTTCTTAATATCCTCAACGCTTATGCCTGTCTTGTCAAAATACTCCTTAACCATCTTTGTAGCTTCTCCGACGCCTATGGCAACTATCGGAATCCTGAGTTTCATCTGGGAAATCATATACCTTAACTCTTCTCCTTTCAGTCCCTTCGTGGGCTGTCCGTCCGTGAACAGGATTAAAACGCCCTTCTTGTGTTCCTTTTTCGTTATCGTTTCCAGGCTTTCAACACCTACGCTTATGGCCTTACTCAAATCGGTGCTTCCCCCGAGGTTGTTCAGAAGCTCAAATATCCTTCCCTTGGCAACTCTGTAGTCCTCCTCAAAATCCTTTATCGTGTAAACGTTCTCGTTAAAGGCCTTTATGGAAAACTCCATTCCCAGTTTATCAAGAACCTCGGAAAAGAGTATGAGAGACTTAAGGGCGTTAAGTATCTTTTCCTCCTTCTTCATTGAAGAGGATATATCCATAAGAAGCTCAAAGACGAGCTCCTTCCTTTCGGGAACTTCCCTCTTCATAAATATTCTTCCCCTTCCTATGGGAACTTCCGTCGCTATTCTCCTTACGTTTATCCTCTTTCCCCTGTAGTGCTTTCCGTCCCAGAGCTCCTCTTCCCTCGGGAGGAAGTTATCAAACTTTCTCTTGAAGTGCTCAACGTAAGGGAGAACGCTCTTTAATATAAGCCTGTATTTCTGGAACTCCTTCTGGGTTAATCCGTGTTCCTTTTTGAACTTCTTATCAAGCTCGGATAGCTCTTCCTCTTCCTTCTGCTTCTTTGATTTTAGACTGCTTCTTGCGGATACTTCCTCCCAAGCCTTGAATATAAAGCTTACGAATCCCCTGTGCTCCACGTCAACCTCAAGGGTTTTGGGAAGGAAGTAATTCAGGAAGGCTATGTCCTTTTCAAGGAGGTCTATATAGCTCATCTGTTTCATGTAGTCCTTCATCCAGTCGGGGATGGCGTCAAGGGCTTTGAGTATGTTCTTTATGGCTTCTTTGGGAAGTTCGGAAGCCCTTTTATCCTTATTCTCAATTATGTAGCTCCTTATATTCTCGGGGAGCTTCGAGAGTATGTCCGTCATTATGCGAGCCTTATGCCCGTCTTCCCTTCTCCTTCCCTTTGCTTCTTCTATGAGGAGGTCAACGTAGTTAAGCTCCTTTGAGTAATCAACGAGGACACGGAACTTCTGCCATAGGTCCTCCATAACTATGTCGTAGGCACTCTGGGGGTTCTTCTCCCTGAGGTATTCGTAAAAGCTCTTTTCCATCGTCGTGTGGTAATGTTTCACTTCCTCGTCCGCCTCAAACTCCTCGTTTATCCAAGTGTATATGAAGGAAAGGGCAAGCTCGTGGTAGGGATAGGGAGGATTTATATCCGAGAGTATCTCCTTGTAGCGTTTCTTTAAGGAAAGTAGTGCGGAGGGGTTTTCCTCAACTATGTAATTATCAACTTTCAGGTTCTCAAGAACCGCAAATAGAACGAGGAATGCGGTCGGAACGTATCCCGCCCTGAATACCTCCCTCTGTCCAAACCTCCAGTGGGGAAAGTAGGTGTGCAGGAGCAGTGCTATCTCGTGTCTTACGCTATTTACCGTGTAGTCCTCGCTTTTTCTCATAAAATCAACTACGTTGTATAGAATGCCTCTCGGTTTTCTTACACCTGGGGGAACTTCCTCAACCTCTCCCTTTGACCACATCTCAAGGAGGGGGAGGTATTTGGGGTCGTATCCCGCTCCCCATCCTTCGTAAGAGGGACTAACCTCTATATCAAACTCCTCTTCCAATAAGTTTGCTATCGCTTTCCACTTCTCCTTCACGTAGTTTGAAACTATTAAGACTTAGTATCATTTGCAATATAAATTTCTTATAAAGATTTAATGATATTCTTATAAAAGCTTTTCTAGGAAACCGAGGACCTCCCTATTCTTCACTCTGTAGCTGTCCTTATTGGATATGAGCCATGCGGTTGACTCGTCCACCTCTTCTATAACAACGAGTCCGTTCTCTTTCAGTGTTCTTCCCGTCTGAACGAGGTCAAGAATGAACTCCGAAAGCCCGACGAGGGGAGCGAGCTCAACCGAACCGCTCAGGTAATATATCTCTGCCTTTATTCCCTTTTTCTTAAAAAAATCGTAGGCTATATTCGGGTATTTGGTTGCTACGCTTATGCGGGTTGAGGAGAAATACCTCTCCTCGCTCTCGGGCTTCCCCGCGATAGCTATCCTGCAGTATCCTATCCCCAGATTAACGAGTTTATACACGTTGGGTTTCCTCTCAAGGTAAACGTCATAACCGCATATACCGAGGTCCGCAACGCCCCTTTCCACGTAAACGGGAATGTCAGAGGGTTTAACGAGGTAAAAGGTGTAACCATTCTCCTCAAGGATTAACTTCCTCCCCTCCTTGAGCTCTTTCCCTATAATTCCCTTCTCCATAAGGAGCTTTACGCTTTCCTCAAAGAGTCTGCCCTTGGGAAGTGCAATCTTCAGCATCACTTTTTCTTCTTTCTTGACTTTTTGGGCTTTATCCTTATGAGAACCTCGTCTGGATTAACGGTCTCACCAACTCTTACGAATATCTCCTCAACTACTCCGTCAACGGGGCTGTGTATCTCGTTTTCCATCTTCATTGCCTCAACCACGAGGAGGACGTCCCCTTCCTTCACCTCGTCCCCTACATTTACCTTTATGTTCACAACCTTACCGGTTATCGGTGATGTAACGTCTCCTACTCCCTTGGGTTTGGGTCTCCTGCTTACAACGGTTCCCCCTTCCGTTGCCTCAGTCGTGAACTCCTCGGATACAACAGCTTCCCTAATTGGCTGGAGTTGAACTTCCTCAAGCTGTCCGTCGAGCCTTATGAAGAAGGTTCTCTTGTTGGGCTCTTCTTCTCCCTTACCTGCTATCTGGACGTGATACTGCTCTCCGTGAACGGTTATGTAAAACTCAACGGGAGCCTTGCACTCGCCGCTTTCAACGGGTTCTTCCAGCGGAACGGGAGGGACTTCCCCTTTCTCCGCCTTCTCCCTCCACTCAAAGAACTCCTTGGCAACCACGGGAAAGAGTGCGTAAGAGAGTATGTCCTCCTCGCTTCTCGCTCCCGCTTCTATTGCCTCTTCCCTAATCTTGTTAAGCTCGGGCTCAAGGAGGTCCGCAGGCCTTATATCGTAGATGGGTTTTTCGTCCCCAAGAATCTTCCTTATTATCTCCTCCTTTATCGGTGCGGGTGGTCTTCCGTAGAGCCCCTTAACGTAGTCCTTCGTTTCCTTTGTAACTACCTTATAACGCTCCCCGTGAAGGACGTTTAAAAATGCCTGCGTTCCGACAATCTGGCTCGTAGGGGTGACGAGGGGAGGATAACCGAGGTCCTCCCTTACTCTCTTCACCTCCTCAAGAACTTCCTCAAGTTTGTCCTCAAGATTTTGTTCCCTGAGCTGGGAGATGAAGTTAGATATCATTCCGCCCGGAATCTGATGTATGAGAACCTCAACGTCGGGATAGGGGGGAAGAACGTCATACTTTTTGTACTTTTTCCTTACCTCCCTCATTATATCCCCGGCCTTCTTATACAGCTCTGTGTTTACGTTGACCTGATACCCGAACTCCCTGAGGACGTATATCATCGTCTCCCCGGGAGGGTGGGAGGTCTGTCCCGAAAGGGAATAACAGGCGGTATCTATCATCTCAGCTCCAGCTTCTATGCCTTTCAGCTGTGCCATCTCAGCGAGGTCCGCCGTTGTCTGGGTGTGAAGGTGAACGGGATGGTCGGGAAACTCGGATTTTAAGGCTGAGACAAGCTCATAACACACCTTCGGTGATAGAATACCCGCCTGGTCCTTTATGGAGATGATATCTATTCCCATATCAACGAGTTCCCTTGCAACATTTACGTAATACTCAACGGTGTGAACGGGACTTATGGTGTATGAGAGAACTCCCTTAACTATCGCTCCCACCTTCTTTGCGGTTTCTATAGCCTTTCTCATATTACGGGTATCGTTAAGGGCGTCAAAAATCCTGAAAACCTCTATGCCGTTGTCGTAAGCCTTTTTAACGAATGCTTCAACTACGTCGTCGGGATAGTGCCTGTATCCTACAACGTTCTGACCCCTCAGGAGCATCTCAAGCTTTGTGTTCTTAGCCCTTTCCTTGAACTTCCTCAGCCTCTCCCATGGGTCCTCTTTGAGGTATCTCAGACAGACGTCAAAGGTTGCCCCTCCCCAGACCTCCAAAGACCAGAATCCGCACTTATCAAGTATTTCTATAGCGTCGAGCATATCCTCCGTTCTAACCCTCGTAGCGAGGAGACTCTGAATTCCGTCCCTGAGGGACACGTCCGTAACTTTAATCTCTTTCATACTTTTCACCTCGCTTCCTAAAAAACTTAATAATATAATAACGAAGCCTTTTTCGGAAGCATGCTAAGAGGGAAAGTAATTATACACTTCCTTTTATTCCTCTTCGCCCTCACCTACGCCTATAAAAAGGCCTACCTTCCCGATTTCAGAGAGTATACGGTTTTTCTCAGGCTTGAGATAACGGGCCAGTGGGAAGTCCAGGAGGATAAAGCGGTAGCAACCGCAAAGGTTGAGGAGTCTGAGATTGAAGAATTAGAGGGAAGGAACGGGGTTCTCGTATTGAGAAAGCCCTTTTACATACCGGAGTCAAGGAGAATAGAAATCTTCGGAAATGTTAGCGTTAAGAATAACAGCATATTCATAAAAACCTTTTCGTGGGAGGTTGAAGAACTTCCCCCTAAAAATAAGGTGAGGGAGCTCTTCATAAAGCGTTTTGAGGAAGCAGTAAAAGACGAGGAGTTAAGGGCCCTGGGGCTTGCCTTTATATTCGGTGAGAGCAAGAGAAACCTGCCCCTTGAGCTTGAAAGAGTATTCCTTCACACGGGATTAATTCACGTTCTCGTAGTCTCGGGGCTTCACGTTGGCCTCATCTTCCTCATACTCTCAAGGCTTTTGCCCAAGTTAAAGGGGGAGTTCCTGGGACTCCTCGGCGTTTTGCTCTACTCTTACTTTCTCGTTCCCCACAACCCTCCCGTTTTAAGGGCTACGTTTATGCTTGCATTTTACGTCTTTTCCCTTATTTCTTTCAGAAAACACTGCTCCCTTTGCTCCCTATTTTTAGTCTCAACCTTCCTTTTGCTTTTCTTTCCCCATTTTGTATTTTCCTACTCCTTCTGGCTTTCCTTCTTTGCGGTTCTCTACATACTCCTCATTTTGAGGGAACTTGAAGCCACAAACACAATTAAGGGATTTCTCGTTTCCTTTTCCGCTTTTACGGGAACCGCTCCGCTCATCGGGAGCTTTTCCTTCATAACCCCCCTTTCCGTAATTCTCACCCCCATCCTTTCCCCTCTCATTCTCTCCTACGCGTTGTTTTCAGTATTATCCCTGATAACCCTTTTCGGCTTTCCGCCGAGCGTGATATTCATGGAGCTGAGCGGGAAAATAACGCTGATTGTAGTTAAGAGTTTCTCCGAATTCTCGCCCCTAATACTTACGAATCTGAGCAGGGAGGAGGCTTTCCTTCTCAGCACTGCGGGAGCAGCAGGTTTATTCCTTACGAGGGGCTCCTACAGGCTTATTCCCCTAATTCTCTTGAATTTATACCTTCTTGTTAAAAGCCTTTAGAATAAAAGGTATGGAAGGAATAAAGTTCTTAAGCGGAGAGATAGAAAAGCTGAGGGAGAGAATAGAGAAGATTGAGGAAGGCCTCAGGCATATACCGAGGGAGCTTGGAGAGCTTGAAAGGGAACTTGAAAAGGTAAGGCATGAACTGGCCAGGAAGGAAGAGGAAGCCCTTGCCCTTGCAAGGAAGATAAGGGAGAAGGAGCACGAGTTTACGGAGGTGAAGCAAAAGATAGCATACCATGACAAGTATTTAAGAAGGGCTGACTCCCCGAGGGAATACGAGAGACTCATTGAGGAAAGGAACAAGCTCGTTGAGAAGGCCTTCAAGCTGAGCGAGGAGATAAACAACCTGAGGAGTGAATACGAGAAGGTAAAGGGGGAGGAGATAGAGCTCTTCAGAAGGGAGCAGGAGCTTGAGAGGGAGATATACAGACTAAGAAAGGAGTACAGGGCCCTCCTCAACGAGCTCAGGGGGCTTATGCAGCTCCTTGAGAGGAAGATAACGGAAGTGGAAGAAAAGTACGCCCTCTAATTCCTTCTCTTTTTTCTTTATTTAAAATAAAATAAACCGTTGTTTTATTCATAAGCACAGGAGGTGCTCTATGAAACTGCACGAGCATCAGGCAAAAGAGATATTTGCGAAATACGGCATTCCCGTTCCCGAAGGAAAGGTAGCCTTTTCCCTTAAAGAGGCAAAAGATGTTGCGGAAGAGCTCGGGGAGTTCCCCCTCGTTGTGAAAGCCCAGATTCACTGCGGAGGAAGGGGTAAAGCGGGAGGCGTGAAGGTCGTAAAGGATATGGACGAGCTTGAGAAAGCGGTTGAGGGAATGCTCGGGAAGGTCCTAAAAACCTTCCAGTGCCCCGACGGAAAGCCCGTAAACAGAGTCCTCATAGAAAAGGCAACAAACATAGATAAGGAGTATTATCTCGCCATAACCCTTGACCGCTCAAAGTCAAAGCCCGTGATAATGGTTTCCGCTGCTGGGGGAATGGAGATAGAGGAGATAGTCAAGGAAAACCCCGATGCGATAATTATAGAAACTATAGACCCTGAACTCGGTCTTATGCCCTATCAGGCAAGGGAGCTCGCCTTCAGGTTAAACCTTCCCGTTAATGAGTTTGCAAACATAGCCCTAAAGCTTTATAAAATTTACTCGGAGCTTGACGCTTCCCTCGTTGAGATAAACCCCCTCGTCCTCACCAAAGAGGGAAATCTCATAGCCCTTGACGCAAAGGTTGATATAGACGACAACGCCCTCTTCAGACATAAGGACCTTGAAGAGATGGAAGACGAAAGCCAGATTCCCGAGCTTGAAGCGGAAGCAAAGAAATACGGGCTCAACTACATAAAGCTAAACGGAAATATAGGTTGCATGGTAAACGGAGCAGGGCTTGCGATGGCAACGATGGACATAATAAAGCTCGCGGGGGGAGAGCCCGCAAACTTCCTGGACGTTGGTGGAGGTGCGAACGTAGAGCAGATAGCGAACGCTTTCAGAATTCTCATGGCGGACCCCGATGTGAAGGCAGTATTCATAAACATATTCGGAGGGATACTGAGGGTTGACAGACTTGCTCAGGGACTCATAGAGGCCTCAAAGATGGTTGAGCTCAAAGTTCCCGTCGTGGTAAGACTTGAGGGAACGAACGTAGAGGAAGGAAAAAGGATGCTCCAGGAATCCGGACTTAACTTCATAACCGCTGAGGATATGTGGGACGGGGCCAAAAAGGCTGTTGAGCTTGCTAATAAACAGTAAGGGAGGTCTGTTATGGCTATACTTGTGAATAAAGATACCAAGGTTGTGGTTCAGGGTATTACGGGAAAAGAGGGGTCATTTCACGCAAAGCAGTGTAAGGAATATGGAACAAAGGTCGTTGCGGGAGTCACACCCGGAAAGGGAGGCATGGAAGTTGAAGGTATACCCGTTTTCAACACTGTAAAGGAGGCGGTAAGGGAAACGGGGGCGAACTGCTCACTCATATTCGTTCCCGCTCCCTTCGCAGCGGACGCTATAGTTGAGGCCCTTGACAGCGGTATAGAGCTCGTCGTGTGCATAACCGAGGGGATACCCGTTAAGGATATGATGATGGTGAAGGACTACATGGTTAAGAACTACCCCAACGCAAAACTCATAGGACCCAACTGCCCCGGAGTGATAACACCTGGAGAGGCAAAGGTCGGCATCATGCCCGGACACATATTCAAGAGGGGAAGGATAGGCATAGTCTCAAGGAGCGGAACACTAACGTACGAGGCTGCACACCAGCTCACAAAGTACGGACTCGGGCAATCAACCGCTGTAGGGATAGGAGGAGACCCCGTTCACGGACTCACCCACAGGGACGTTATAGAGATGTTCAACAAGGACCCCGAGACCGAAGCAATACTCATGATTGGTGAGATTGGGGGAACGGAAGAGGAGGAAGCGGCGGAATACATAGAGAAGGAGGTTGATAAGCCCGTATTCGCCTACATTGCGGGAATTACCGCTCCTCCCGGAAAGAGAATGGGACACGCTGGAGCGATAATCACGGGAGGAAAGGGAACCGCTAAGGCGAAGATGGAAGCTCTTGAAAAAGCCGGGGCTTACGTAATAGAGAACCCCGCAAAGATTGGGGAAACCGTTGCGAAGATTCTGAAGGTTGTTGAGCTTGAGGAGGAAGAAAGAACATACGAAGCTGAGTAAGATTATATTAATATTTTCTTATTCGCATTATCTTTAAGAAAAACTCTAAAGGAGGTAAGTGCCATGGGACTGAAGGTTAGGGTAGACCAGGATACCTGCACCGCTTGCGAGCTCTGTTACGATAGAATTCCCGAAGTCTTCAAGAATGCCGGAGACGGCATAGCGGACGTCGTAAGATGCGACATAGAGGACGAAGAGGGATGCTGGATGAGGGTTCCCGAAGGACTGGAAGAGGAGGTTCAGGAAGTCGCGGACGAATGCCCCAGCGGTTCTATCATCGTAGAGGAAGAGTAATCCCCTCCCTTCCCCTTTTTCATAAATTTTTTTGCCTTGGCTGAAAAGCTTATCTTTCTCGGAACTGCGGGCGGAAGGATTGTAACCTTTAACCTTATAAGACGCTCAGGCGGATTTCTGATAGAAAAAGAAGGGAATTACATTCACGTGGACCCCGGGCCGGGAGCTTTCGTATACCTTTACCAACTCGGTATAGACTACAAAAAGATAGACCTCGTTGTTTTGTCTCACTACCACCTTGACCACTCCGCGGACCTCAACACCGTTCTTGAGGCTGCGACAAACGGGGGAAAGTATAAAAACGTCTCCCTGTTTGCACCAAAGAGTGCGGTTGTAGGGGAAAACAGGGTCCTTCTCCCTTATCTGAGAAAGAGACTCGTAAAGGAGGAGTTCTTCTCGGAAGGTTCGGAGCACACCTACAAGGGCTGGAAGGTGAAAGCGGTAATAAGGCATAAACACCACGGAACAGAAACTTACGGACTTTTCATAAACGATAAGGTCGTTTACGTCTCTTGTGCGGGATTTGAGGAAAGGATGCTTGAGCTATACCCTAAAGAACCTCAAGTTATGATAATAAACACAACCTTTTATAAAAAGAGAAACCACATAGAACATCTTTCCGCGGAAGATGCTGAAGTCCTGATAAGGGAGTTAAAACCAAAAAAGGCCATAATAACCCATTACTCCATGGAGATGCTTGAAAAGGACCCCGAAAAGGTGGCAAAGGAGCTCTCGGATAAAACGGGAGTTGAGGTTATTCCCGCTAAAGATAACCTGATATTGGGAGTGTAAGGTTAGTATAAGTTTATGAGCATAGTTATTCTCGGTCTGGGGAGGTATGTTGAGGAGATAACCGAAATCGTGGCCTCTTTTTCCGAGGTTATCGTTGTTGAAAAGGAAGGGGAAAAGCTTAGAAACTTTATTGAAAAGGAAAAAAATATAGACAATTTAAGCGTAATACCCGGAAGTGCAACGGACCTAAAGCTCTGGAGCGAAAAAATAAAATTGGATTCCGTTGAGGCGGTAATTTCATTCCTTGATAAGGAAACCACCCTCACCGTTGCAAAAGTGTTAAGAAAAGCCTTCGGATTTAAAGAGATTATTGTATTCGTTGCAAAGAAAAGACCGGAGAACAGGGAATTTAAAGAACTATCAATAGAAATCGTATCGGTTCCCGACATTCTCGGTGCGGTTTTGAAGAATATTCTGAAGAGTAAGGGGCTTGTTAGGTATCCCGTAGGAATAGGCTTGGGAAAGGGAGAGATATCGGAAGTGCTGATAACGAGCGGTTCCCCAGCAGCCTATCTCAGGTTGAGCGAACTGAGAATGAGAAACGTGAGAATTGCGTTAATATACAGAGGCGAGAATATCATACTTCCCAGAACGGATTTAAGAATTCAGCCGGGAGATAGACTTCTCGTTGTAGGGGAACCGAACAGGTTGGAGTTATTTCTTAACATGGTTATAAGGGGAGAGCCTAACTTTCCACTGAAGTGGGGGCCAAAGGGATTTATATGCGATGTAAAGGGAAATGAAGTAGAGTACGTTAAGGAAAAGCTCAAGGTAAGGGAGTGGATAGAAGAGGATTGTTTCAAGGGACTTCCTCAGGAGGACATCGGTATAGTTTTGCTTGACGGAAGGAAGAAGGGCTTTTTTGGAAATCCGAACGTTGATTTTGCCTTTGGAAACCTAAAAGTTCCTTCACTTCTTTTGAGGGGAAGTTTTCCCTATGAAAATATTCTGGTTTCCGCAAATACGGAAGCTTTAAGCTTTCTTTTAGCGAATGTCCTTGATTTTGCGAGACTCTTTAAAAGCAAACTTTTTATTCTTTTTGTAACGAGCATTGAGAAAATGCTTACAAAGGAGGAGAAGGAAGTTTTAGATAGCCTGAAAGTATTTGTAGAAAGAACTGCTAGTGCAACGGGATTGGATATAAAGCTTATAAGAAAGGAAGGCAATCCCGTAAGGGAAACCTTAAAACTTATGGAGGGAAAGTTTAACCTACTTGCCGTGGGATATACGCCGGGCAGGAAAAGCAGGTTCTGGAGTCCTTACGTGCCTTATCTCCTTGCAAAGAAATCAAATCTAACAACACTCCTTATTCCGGAGGTAACCTTTGAGCGATGAGGTGCTCTTACTTGTAGTTTTCGCGGGGGCCTTTTTCTCCCCCGTTTTTGCAAGAATTCTGAGGATGCCCGTTCCCGTAGGGGAGTTGATTTTTGGACTTACCCTTGGCCATCTGCTGGGAGAGGGTGGAGGTGTTCCCGAAATTCTCTCCTTCCTCTCGGAAATAGGATTCCTGATACTTATGTTTTTGGCGGGTCTTGAGATTGATTTCAACCTGCTTGAGAGAACGAGCGGGCTTTCCCTCGGGATATATCTGGTCTATACCATCCTCATATTCCTTTCGGGATTTTTTATTTCCCTCATTACCGGAATTGAACTTACCGCTTTAATTATCCTTTCCCTCATATCCGTTGGCCTTATGATTGCAACATTGAGAGATACGGGATTATCTGCAACTCCCCTCGGGAAAAAAGTGTTAATACTCGGAGTTATAGGGGAGCTCATGAGCCTTTTCGCCCTAACTCTGCTGGAAAAGCTCGGTGAGTTCAGGGATTGGAAAAGCTTTTTTCTTGATGTGGGTACGGTAATGCTTTTTCTTTTTGGTTTCTTCCTCGTTTTTCACGCAATAAAACTCCTAATTTGGTGGTACCCAGAAATAGTAAAAACTCTAACCTACGAAGAGGACCCATCCGCAATAGACATAAGGTTAAGCTTTTTCCTCATATTTTCCGCCTCAATAATTGCGCATATAGCGGAAATAGAGAGCGTTCTCGGTTCTTTCCTTGCAGGAGCCCTTTTCTCCTTTTTTATAAGAAAGAAACACGATATAGAACTTAAATTTTCCTCAATAGGATACGGCCTTTTCATACCGATTTTCTTCATAAAGACGGGAATGGGAATGAATCTTGCGGGAGTTAGTTCAAACATACTTTTTGAAGTTCTCCTACTAACTTTCCTGATTTTCTTACTTAGACTTTTACCTTCTCCCGTTCTTCTTCTTGCAGGATTTTCCCCGAAAGAGATATTTATTTCTTCTCTCTCCCTTTCTTATCCCTTTACCTTAATGATTGCAGCAACCGAGATTGCCCGTTCTTCAGGACTTATAAGTGAAGAACGGTCCCTCTCCTTATTCATTGCCGCCGCCTTATCTTCCTTAATTTTCCCCTGGAGTGTAAAGATTTTCAGTTTAAAAACTTTAAGAAGAAGGGAACGGTAAGGAAACTGAGTATTATACCGAGGGTTATTGAAGAAAAGGCGAGTTTGTAGTTAAGCTCGTATTTAAGTGCCAGCACACCCGCAAAAACCATAGGGGGCATAGCGGTCTCCATAAGCGCGACCCTGTAGGGAAGACCCTTAAGGTCAAGAGCCTTTAAGAGAACAAGGAGGATTATGGGCGTCATAACCATCTTTATGAGGAGGGAGAAAAGAACGGGTTTAATGTCGTAGGATATACTTCCGAAATCAAGCCTAAGCCCTAAGGAGAAAAGTATTACGGGAATAAGTGAGAGGGAAACAACATTTATGCTGTATTCGAGAAAGTTCGGGAAATGCTTTCCGTGGAAGAGAAGGGAGAATATGAGGGCTATAAAGGGGGGAAAGGTTATCAGCTCCTTTAAGCTCATCCTTCCTATCGCTATGAATAGACCGAGGGTTATGACGAGAAGGAAAGAGCCGAGCTGGTCGTAAATAATAGCGTATTTGAGTCCCTCTTTTCCCTCAAATACGAAAACGAAGGGATACCCCATAAAGGCGGTATTCCCGAAGGTTGAGACAAGAAGGAAAGCCTTAAAGCTTTTCTCATCAAGACTGAGAAGTCTTCCCACGAAAAAAGCCATAAAAAGAGCTGTGATTATTGAGAACCAGGCAATTAGAGGTATAACGAGGGTATCCCTGTTTATCTCTGTAAACCTGAGGTTCTGGAGAACCGCTGAGGGGAGGGCAAAGTATATAACGTAGTTTATTAAGGTTCCTGAGTCTTCCTCTTTAAAAACGCTAAAGCGTTTAAGAAAGTAGGCGAAAAAGAGAACGAGGAGTATAAAGAGGGTTTTCTCTAATAACATTCAGTTGAATATCTTAACGATGTTATAGTATGTATCCCTCTGGGCGGGGATAAATCCCGCGGACCTTATAGCCCTCACCATGTCCTCAACCTTCGGAATTCTCACTTTAAAGCTCGTTGAGGATATAACGTTTTCCTCAATCATAACGCTCCCAAGGTCGTTGGCACCGAAGTGAAGCCCTATAAGACCTACGGGCATAGTCTGGGTCACATGTGAGGACTGAATGTTTTTAAAGTTATCAAGGTAAATTCTTGAGAGGGCGAGAACCTTAAGGTAGTAAGTTGTGGTTGCCTCCTCAACGTGGTCAAGCTCCGTATTTCCCTTCTTGAAGGTCCAAGGGATGAACGCGGTAAAGCCTCCCGTCTCGTCCTGAATTCTCCTCACCCTCTCCAGGTGCTCAATTATGTGTTCAATACTCTCAACGTGTCCGAACATCATCGTCGCGGTCGTCGTCATGCCGAGTTTATGGGCGGTTCTGTGAACCTCCTCCCACTCCTCAACGGTGCACTTACCCGGAGAGATTACATCCCTCACCTCTTGGGAGAGTATCTCAGCACCACCACCGGGAACAGACATAAGACCTGCTTTTTTAAGCCTCCTTAAAACCTCCTCAATACTCAGTTTTTCCTTTTTCGCTATGTAAACTATCTCGGGAGCGGAGAAGCAGTGAATCTGAACCTGAGGGAATGCCTTCTTTATACGGGATATCATATCCTCGTAAAACTCTAAAGGAAGGTCGGGATTTATTCCCCCCTGCATGAGGAGGGTTGTCCCTCCCCACTCAACAAGCTCACTTACTTTTTCAAGAATTGTGTCCATATCAAGGACGTAGGCGTCCTCGTCGGACTTCCTCCTGTAGAAGGCACAGAACTTGCATCCCGCTATACACACATTTGTGTAGTTAACGTTCCTGTCTATAACAAAGGTGACTATGTTATCGGGATGAAACTTTTTCCTTATAAAGTTTGCGAGATTTCCGAGAAGGACAAAATCCCCATTCTCCCACAGATAAAGGGCCTCCTCGGGGTAAATCCTTTCTCCCCTGAGGATTTTCGTTTTTATCTCATCTATGGATAAAGTTTTCATTCTAATACCTCCTCTTAGAGGTTAATATTAAATATTATGCAGATGAAGATAAGAGGAAGGGTTTGGAAGTTCGGAGATAACGTTGACACGGACCAGATAATCCCCGCGAGGTATTTAAACACCTCAGACCCCTACGAGCTTGCGAAACACGTTATGGAGGACAGCGAACACCCCAACTTCGCAAAGGAGCACAAGGAAGGGGACATAATCGTTGCGGGAAGGAACTTCGGTTCGGGTTCCTCAAGGGAGCACGCACCCATAGCTATAAAGTATGCGGGCGTTCCCGTAGTAGTTGCTAAATCCTTCGCGAGGATATTCTTCAGGAATGCGATAAACATAGGTCTTCCCATAGTTGAAGCACCCGAGGCGGTTGACGAGATTCAACACGGGGACGAGATAGAGGTTGACCTTGAGAAAGGTATTGTCAAGAACCTGAGAACGGGTAAAGAGTACAAGGCGACAAAGTTTCCCGAAACGCTACAGAACATTCTCAAAGCGGGCGGACTCATGGCCTACGCAAAGGAAAAACTCGCTAAGAAGTAATATGGAATACAGACTACTCGCAGAGTTTTACGAAAGGATAGAGAAAACTACTTCCAGACTTGAAATGATTAAACACCTCGTTGAGCTATTCCGTAACACTCCAAAGGAGTTAATAGATAAGGTCGTTTACCTCTCAATAGGTAAGATAGCCCCCGAATATACGGGTCTTGAGTATAACTTCGGCGAGAAGCTCGCAATACGTGCCCTCTCAAGGGTTTTAAAAATTCCCGCAACCGAGATAGAGAAAAAGGTAAGGGAGAAAGGAGACCTGGGGGAGGCGGGAAAGGAGCTTTACGAGGAGCTTGGCTTTAAGCCCGAAGGTAAGCTCACCGTTGAAGAGGTTTACAACGGACTTCTCAATATCGCGAAAGCGGTAGGAATAGGCTCTCAGGAGAGGAAGATAAGGATATTCACGGAGCTTCTAAAAAAAGCGACACCCCTTGAGGTTAAGTATCTTCTAAGAACGATAACCGAGAGGCTGAGGCTCGGTATAGGGGATAACACCATTCTTGATGCCCTCGCTCAGGCCTTTACGGGAAGCTCCCTCAACAGGGAAGTTCTTGAGAGGGCTTACAACCTCTGTTCGGACCTCGGATACGTCGCAAAGGTTCTTGCGGAGAAGGGGCTTGAAGGGGTAAAGGCTATAAGGATAGAGGTGGGAAGACCCGTAAGGCCGATGCTCGCCGAAAGAATGTCAAGCCCCGTCCTAATTCTGCGAAAGCTCGGGGGAAAGTGCGGGGCGGAGTATAAGTACGACGGGGAGAGGATACAGGCTCACAGGAAGGGTGAAAACTTTTACCTATTCTCAAGAAGGCTTGAGAACATAACCCACCAGTATCCCGACCTTATAGAGTTCCTTAAAGAGGCTATAGACCACGACTTTATAGTTGAGCTTGAGGCGGTTGTTATAGACCCCGCAAGTGGTGAGATAAAGCCCTTCCAGGAGCTGATGCACAGAAAGGTGAAATACGTGACGAGGTATCACCTCCAGAAGTATCCCGTTGCGGGCTACCTCTTTGACATAATCTACCTTGACGGCGAAGACCTAACTCTCAAGCCCTACCCCGAAAGGCGAAAGATACTGGAAGAAGTTGTAAAGAGAACGGAACGTATAGACCTCGTTCCGAGGAAGATAGTCCAGACACCCGAGGAGCTTGAAGATTTCTTTTATAGAGCCATTGAGGAAGGTTGTGAAGGTCTCGTCTGTAAGTCCCTCGCTCCAGACTCCATATACCAGGCGGGTAAGAGGGGATTTCTCTGGATAAAGTATAAGAGGGATTACAAGTCCGTCCTTGCGGACACCCTTGACCTCGTGGTCGTCGGGGGATTCTGGGGTAAGGGACAGAGAAAGGGAACCTTCGGTGCCCTCCTTATGGCCTGCTACGACCCGGAGAGCGATACCTTTAAGACGGTCACGAAAGTGGGAACGGGCTTCACGGAAGACGACTTCAAAAAGCTTGAAGAGATATTGATGCCGAGAAAACTTGACCATAGGCACCCGAGAGTGAACTCCATTCTTGAGGCGGATATGTGGTTTGAGCCTTACCTCGTCCTTGAGATAGCGGGGGCGGAGCTTACTTTGAGCCCCGTTCATACCTGCGGTTGGGGGAAGGTAGCACCAAGTAGGGGAATAGGCCTGAGGTTTCCCCGCTTTACGGGAAGGTATAGGTTTGATAAAAGGCCCGAAGACGCTACAACGGAGCAGGAGATAATAGAGATGTATAAGATGCAGAGGAAGGTTAGGGTTATTTCTTAAATTTTTTTAGAAAGGGCCTCCCGGGCGGGAGGCCAAAAATCGGTGGAGGGAGGTGGGGGGAGGGAGGGGCTTTCTCAACTCCTTTCCTTTTTTCCTCCATCCCCGTTTCTTTATAATTATATTATTATATCCTTCACGGGGAAATAGGATTTAAATCATATTCACGAAATCCCGTATTCCTTCAGCTTTCTCCAGAGGGTGGTCCTGTGCATGCCGAGGAGTTTTGCGGCCAGACTCTTGTTTCCCTTCGCCTTCCTCAGTGCTTCAAGAATCCTTTCCTTCTCACCGATTGCCTCACTCCTTATCTTACACCTTTTTACGTCCTCGGGTAAATCCTCCTCCGTTATAAACTTCCCTTCGCAGGTAACAACACAGCTCTCTATTATGTTCTCAAGCTCCCTCACGTTCCCGGGGTAATCGTATGAAAGGAGAAATCTCATAGTACCGGGGGTTATTCCTTCTACCTTCTTTCCGTATTTTTTTGTAAACTTCTTTAAAAAGTAATCAACGAGATGGGGAATGTCCTCCTTCCTCTCCCTAAGTGGGGGAATTTCAACGTTTACAACGTTAAGCCTGTAGTATAGGTCCTCCCTGAACTTTCCTTCCCCAACGAGTTTTTTCAGGTTCTTATTGGTCGCTGCGATTATTCTCACGTCAACCTTTCTCGGCTTTAGGTCTCCTATCCTCTCAAACGCCTTCTCCTGTATGAAGTGGAGGAGTTTTACCTGAAGGTGAAGGGGAAGCTCCCCAATCTCGTCAAGGAAGAGCGTTCCCCCGTCCGCGAGCTCAACCTTACCCGGTTTGTCCTTTACCGCTCCCGTAAAAGCCCCCTTGTTATAGCCAAAAAGTTCCGCCTCAAGGAGGTTCTCGGGTATCGCACCGCAGTTTATCTTTACGAAAGGGTTCTCCCTTCTGGGTGAAAGAAGATGAATATATCTCGCGAGGAGGGTTTTTCCCGTTCCCGTTTCACCCGTTATTAGAATGTTTACATCAAGCTCCGCAACGCTCTTTATCTTCTCGAGAACCCTTATAAACTTCGGACTCTTTGTTATAATCTTGAAGTCCTCTTTTTCGGTTATAAAGAGCTCGGGAACGACGTAAAAAGAGAGAACGTATCCCTTTCCTACCGAAAGCCTTGAGACGAGAACGGAAGCCTTTTGTTTACCGCAGGGTGTCCTCACATATAGGTCAACCCTCTCCCCTTCGGAGGGAAGCTCCGATATGGAAAGCCCGATTATCTCCTTTATATTCTTTCCCTTAATCTCGCCCAGCTCACTGCATAAAACTTTCTTTGCGGAACTGTTGTGCTCAAGAACCTTTCCATTCTCATCGGTAACGATAACCGCCTCAACTATGGAGTTGAGAATTACCTCTACGAACTCCTTCTGTCTTTTAACCTCCTCCATGTAATGGATTACCCTGCTCACGTCCCTGAATATCTCAATTACACCCGAAAAAGCCCCTCCTTCGGAATTAGGGGACATACTGAGGCATACGTGTTTTCCGCTTCTCGTAATAACGTCGTATACCTGAACGCCCCTCTCTTCTTCCTCAACAAGCTCAAGAGGGCAGTTCTTACATATGGAAAAAAGACCGAAACAGGAAAACCCCTCCTTTACCCCTTCCCCGAGAATCTCACGGGCTTTCTCATTTGCGTAAAGTATTCTTCTCTCTTTGCTTATTACGAGAACGCCGTCAAAGAAGTTATCAAAGATGCTGAAATCCATTTCTGTAATTAAGTTAATCCCACTCGGTCGGAACCTTTTCCATAAGCCTTAAGGATTCCTCAAAAGCTCCCATATACCTCATAGCGGTTATCATTGAACCTTTAAACTTCAGCTTTTTGGTGAGCATTGCAGCTCTGGGACCCATCTCACCGCTTGCAAGCTTCTTCCAATTCTCAAGGGTAGCCCAGAGCTCAAATTCGTATTTTTTTCCGTCCGCCCTTCCCGCGGATACAGCCTCCCCGTTCTTAACTACAAGCTCAACAGTCTCCTCGGGCTTTCCCTCAACGTAATACTTTATAGAAGCGGAAAAATCTTTGAGTTTCTTCCTCAGCTTCTCGTTTTCGTTCCAGAGCCTTGCGTACTCCTTAATCCACTCTTCCGAAAGGAACTTGTATCCCATAACCCACTCCCGAAAAAAGGTAAAAGGGGGGCTTAAAGCCCCGCTTCTTCTCTCAGAGCCTTAAAAACCTCGTTGAAGGATACCTCGTCGTTGTTGACGAAAACGCCCACGTTCCCGACGACGCACACCGAGAACTTTGGTCCCGTAAGAGCCCATCCTATCAAGGGGGTCCACTCCTGTCCCGAGAATGCGGTATAACCGTCGCACTGCATCTTCGCCATTGCGTTGTTTGCCGCACACATTTCGGCCGCCATCGCCGCTTGCTCTTCCGTTATGTCCCCTTTGCAGGCTACGAGCTTTCCGTCCTCAGAAAACTCACCTGCTGCAAAAACTCCCTTGATTTGTAAAAGTCTGTCAAGGTTCGCCATCTCACCACCTCCTCTTAGATGTACTTGGAAAGGGTTTCAAAAATCTTGTCAAAGTCCGCCTTATCAAGCTCTACGAAAACCCCAACGTTCCCCATTATGCACGCTGCGTATTTACCGCCTGCAACCGCAAAGCCCACAACGGGGTAAAAACCTCCCTTACCCGTGTAAGCACTCCACCCCTTCGCCTGCATGTTCCCCATGAGCTTATTAGCAGCACACATCATAGCCGCTATCTCCGCGGACTTCTCGTCAATATCCCCGTAGTAAGCAAGGAGTCTCCCGTCGTCCGAAAATTCCCCTGCCGCAACAGCACCGGGTATGGACATAAGCTCTTTAAGCTTGCTCAGTGTAGCCATCTTCTCACCTCCTCAAAGGTTTTTCGTAAAAACTTATTGCAAACTTCGTGCCAAAAATACCTGTATGTTAATCAAGGGGGTTATAAAAAAGGGAGTGTTGCATGTTGCAACATTGTTGCATCGGTTGTTTCAACACGGAAAAAACTAGAATGTAAGTATGAAGGTTCTAAAAGCTGAAGAAATGGCGAGAATAGACAGAATAACGATAGAGGAGATAGGCATTCCCTCCTTGGTCCTTATGGAGAACGCGGGAAGGGGTGTTTACGAGGAGATAATCAAGCACTTTCCTGACGTTAGGAGAGTTTTAATCGTTGCGGGAAAGGGGAACAACGGAGGGGACGGAATTGTTGCGGGAAGACACCTCTTTTTAAAGGGGTATGAGGTTTACATTTTTCCCGTTTTCGGAGAGATAAAGGGAGATGCTAAGGTTCAGCTTGATATAGCCCGAAGGCTCGGGATAAAGGTTCTGAAAGAAAAGCCCGATTTCGGTAGATACGACCTCATAATTGACGGAATTTTCGGAACTGGATTTAAGCCTCCCGTGAAGGGAATAGCGGAGGAGATAATTAGGGAGATAAACGGAAGCGGTGCAAAGGTTGTGAGTGTTGATATCCCTTCGGGTTTAAGTGCGGATACGGGAGAGGTTTTTGAACCTTCCGTTAGGGCAAACCTGACGATAACCTTCCAGTTTCCAAAGGTTTGCCACGTCCTTTTCCCATCCGCAAAACTGTGCGGGAAGGTTGTGGTTAAGGATATATCAATCCCGGAGTTTCTCGCAAAGGATATAAAAAGGAACCTGCTCCTTGAGAAGGACCTCAAGCTATATAGAAGGGAAGAAGACACCTACAAGACGAGAGAGGGACACGTATTGATAGTAGGGGGGAGTGCGGGAAAGACGGGAGCGGTCGTTATGTCCGCAAAAGCCGCAACGAGGACGGGAGCGGGACTCGTGAGCGTAGGCATACCCGAAGGTTTGAACCCCATAGTTGAGAGCTTGATAATTGAGGAGATGAGCATTCCCCTTAAGGGGAAGGAAAGGCTTTCCGTTTTCTCGGTAAAACAAATTCTTGAACTTCAGGACAGACACCACATACTCGCTCTCGGTATGGGTATGGACAGGTATGAGGAAGGGCAGGATATAGTGATAACGCTCCTTGAGAGGTGGGAAAAGCCACTCCTCCTTGATGCGGACGGGATAAACAACCTCGCGGATTACGGGGACTATACACCTTTAAAGGAGAGGAAGGTTCCCGCGGTACTGACGCCCCATATAGGAGAGTTCTCAAGGCTTATGGGATACGACACGAAAACCATAACCTATAACCAGATAGACCTCGCTTCGGAGTTTGCCATTAATAATAACTGCTACGTAGTTCTGAAAGGAGGGAGAACCGTTATAGCTACCCCTTCGGGGAATGCTTACGTATTTACTGAAGGAACGCCTGCACTCGCAAAGGGAGGAACAGGAGACGTTCTATCGGGAGTTCTTTCCGCCTTAATCCCAAAGATGGAAACCCTTTATGCCTTAAAGCTTGGTGTCTTTCTTCACGGAGTTACGGGAAGGATAGCGGAAAGGAAGTTTCACAGGGAGAGCGTTAAGGCCCTTGATGTGGTTGAGTGTATTCCCGAAGCTTACAGAGAGCTTGAGGCTAAAATTAATTAATTAGACGGGGTGGCCGAGCGGACTAAGGCGGGGGACTCGAAATCCCCTGGCGGGTTTACGCCCGCCCGTGGGTTCGAATCCCACCCCCGTCGTTTAGGAAATACTCTCAAGGAACTTCCTTATCCTCTCTACCCCTTCCTTCAGTTCTTCAATGCTCCTCGTGTATGCAAACCTTATATACTTTTCCGTTTTGTTTTTACCGAAATCAACGCCCGGGGTTACAGCAACTCTCGCCTTCCTGAGAAGCTCAAGGGAAAAAGCGTAGGAATCTTGCGAGTAATCGCTTATATCCGCCCATATGTAAAAGGCACCCTCGGGCTTTGCCCTTATCTTGAAGAGTTTTTTAAGCTCCCCGTAAAGGAAGTCCCTTCTCTCTTTGAATACCCTTTTAACGTCCTCAAGGTATTCGTAATCAAAAGCCCCGAGAGCGGCATACTGGCTGAGCGTGGGAGCGGATATGAAAACATTTTGAATGATTATTTCCGCCTTCCTCACGAGATTTTTCGGGAGTATCATCCAGCCTATACGGAATCCAGGCATACAGAAGAACTTGGAAAAGCCGTTTATAACTATCACGTTATCCGAAAACTCAAGGGCTGTATGTTCTTTCCCTTCGTAAACGAGGCCGTGATATATCTCGTCCGAGATGAGGGATATGCCCCTTTCCTCGCAGAACTCCACGAGTTTTTTTAATCCTTCTTCGGAGTAAAGGGTTCCCGTAGGATTCTGAGGAGAGGAGATGTGAACCGCCTGTGCGTTTAAACCCTCTATCATTTCGGGTCTTATCTCGTAATTGGTTTCCTCATCAACGTTTACGAAAAGGGGGTTCACGTCAAGGAGGTGGGCAAAGTTCTTATAACAGGGATAGGAGGGGTCCGGAAGTATTATCCTGTCCCCCTCGTTTAACAAAAGCGCGTAAGCTACCAGAAAGGCACTCGAGGTTCCCGTCGTTATCGCAACCCTCTCCGGAGATATATCAACTCCGTATTTTCTAAAGTAAAACTCGCTTACCTTTTCCCTTAGCTCCCAGAGTCCCAGAGCGGGCGTGTAAAAAAACTTTCTCTCCTTTACAGCCCTCTCAAGCTCCTCAATCACCCTCGGCGATGGGTCAAGGTCCGGCTCCCCTATCTCCATGTGTATTACGTCCTCATACTTTCTCGCCTCCGATAAGATATCCATAACGATAAAGGGGGAGAGCCTGTCGGCGCGGTTCTTTCCCATAAAGAAAATTTTAAGGTTTGCTTACTTTATGAGCCTGTCTAACTCCTCCTCACTCCTCGGAAGTCCGACCTGAACCTTCCCGTTCATACCTATGAGGGTGGGTGTTCCGCTCACCCCGAGCTTAGAGAGGAACTCTATATTCTTCTCAACCTTTTCCTTTCCCTTTTCACATAGGTTTTTAGGCTCAAAGTCCTTGTGAACGTATTCGTAACCCTTACCGCTGCAGATTATATCAACAGCTTTATCCTTTGCCTTGGGGTGTATCGGAAGGGGGTAGAATATGTGCCTTATCTGAACCTTGTTCTTTTTTGCCCAGTCCTTCAGAACAGGCTCAAGCCTCCTGCAGAAGGGACAATCGGGGTCCGATATAAAGTAAACGTATTTATTCCCCTCTCCGTATGTGAGGTCCGTTAACTTCTCAAGTTCCTTAAGTGTTTCCTCGTCAACCTTTGCGAACTTATCCCGAGCTTCCGCTGTGAGGTTCTTCCCCTCTTTAAGGTCAATAACATTTCCAACAATTAAGTGGCTCATATCTTTGTTGACGTATAAAACAACGGGTCTTAATCCGTTTTTAACAACTACCTGACAGAGGTTCAGCTCTTTTACGGGAGAAACGTTAGCAATTTCGGGCTTTCCCCTGAATATTTTGTCAACGAGGTCCTTTACATCTTTTTCCGGGGGACAGGTTGCAAAAGCTAAGCCTCCGATAATTCCCAAAATAATAAACTTTTTCATATTACCCTCCTTAAAGAAGCCTTTAATTTTTCAAAAGCCTTACCCATAAGTATACCTATAAGGATTAATATAAAAATTTCTAAAAGAACGAGGGGGATACCTAAAAGGGGATTTTCCTTTATCAGCTTTAGGGTGTTTACAAAAACCCACGTGTAGGTTATGCCAAATAAAACCCAGAGAACGAAAAATCCGAAAACCAGAGCGAGAAGGGGAATGAAGATGAAACGCCAGAAAAAACGGGTTATGAGAATTCTCCACATTAAACGGTTCCTTCTTCCCTAATCTCCTCCCTCTGGAGTATGTATTCCTTTCTCACTATAGCCCTGTTTAGGGCATCTGTGAAGGCCTTTACGCTCGCCTTTATAATGTCCGTGTCAACTCCCCTTCCCGAAGCCTTCACCCCGTCAAGCTCAAGAACAACTCTTGCCTCCGCCTGTGCGTCTGTGTTGGGTGTTAAAGCTTTTATGGAGTAATCAAGGAGCTTCGGCTCTATGCCGAGGGCTTTCTGTATAGCCTTTATGGTTGCGTCAACGGGTCCGTTTCCCGTTGAGGTTGCCTCCCTTTCTTCCCCTTTAAAGAGGAGCTTCACCGTTGCCGTCGGTATCATGTTATCACCGCTCTGGACCTGGAAGTGGAGAATTTTTAAGGGTTCCTGGTCCTCAATCTTCATAAACTCCTGGTATATGAGGGCCTCAAGGTCCTCGTCGTAAACCTCCTTCTTTCTGTCCGCAAGCTCTTTGAACTTCTCAAATATCCTGTCAAGCTCCTCCTTAGTGAACTTAAACCCGAGCTCCTCAAGTCTTCTCTTGAGAGCGTGTCTTCCGCTGTGCTTTCCGAGAACAATCCTGCTCATGGGAAATCCTACGTCCTCGGGGTTCATAATCTCGTAAGTCATCCTATGGCTGAGAACTCCGTGCTGGTGTATTCCACTCTCGTGAGCAAAGGCGTTATCCCCAACGATTGCCTTATTGGGCTGGACGAAGTTCCCCGTAATCCTGCAGAGAAGCCTTGAAGTCTTGTAAATCTCCTTTGTATTTACCTCGGTGTATAGGTCCCCGAAGAAGTCTTTTCTAACCTTAAGTGCCATAACAACCTCTTCAAGGGCTGCGTTTCCCGCCCTCTCACCTATTCCGTTTATCGTGCACTCAACCTGTCTTGCTCCGTGCTTTACCGCGGTTAAGGAGTTTGCGGTTGCAAGTCCGAGGTCGTCGTGGCAGTGAACGCTGAGTATAACCTTGTCTATATTTGGGACGTTGTTCATTATGTCTTCTATGAGCTGTCCGAACTCCTCGGGTATGGCATAGCCCACAGTATCGGGTATGTTTATAACGGTAGCCCCGTGCTTAATAGCGGTTTCTATAGCCCTGTAGAGAAACTCCCTCTCGCTTCTCGTTGCATCTTCACAGGAGAACTCAACGTCATCGGTGAAGTTCCTCGCAAAGGAGACCGCTTTCCTGATTTTCTCAAGAACCTGGTCGGGGGTCATCCTGAGCTTATACTCCATGTGTATGGGAGATGTCGCTATGAAGGTGTGAATCCTCTTTCTCTCCGCGGGCTCAAGTGCCTTTGCAGCTATCTCTATATCGCTCTCAAGGGCCCTCGCAAGGGAGCATATAATCGGTCCCTTTACCTCGCTTGCTATTCTCCTTACCGCCTCAAAGTCTCCCTTTGAAGCCGCGGCAAATCCCGCCTCTATTATGTCAACGCGGAGTTTTGCGAGCTGGTGTGCCATCTGGAGCTTTTCCTCTGTCGTCATGGAAAAGCCGGGTGCCTGTTCTCCGTCCCTCAGTGTGGTATCAAAGATATAGACTTTCTCTCCCATTCTTTCCTCCATAATGGATTGAAAATAATTCTCAAATAAGAAAAGTCAACAGAACTTAACCCACTTTCTCCTTCACCCTCCTCTCAAGGTACTTCTTGTAGGGATTGCAGCTCTTCACGTAGTCCTCAAGGGTGAGCTTTCCGTCCTCGGGGTACTTCAGGTTGTTAAGGGCACTCTCAAGTCTCTTCTTGCTCTCCTCTGAGGGGAACTTCTTGTATATGTTCGTTGCAGCTTCAAACTCCTTGACTCTTTTCTTTATCTCCAGGCCCTTTGAGAGGGTTTCTTCCGCCTTTTTTAATGCCTCTTCCGCCCTTGCTTTTACCTCATCGGATAGCCTCTTTACGTTGGGAAGAACTTCTTTGAGCTCCTCAATCTTTTCTTTTAACTTGTTCGTGGTCTTCAGAACAAGTCCCCCGCTCGCACATATATCCTTCCCTTCATAAAAGGCTTTGTTTATGTAGCCCTCAAGCGCCTGGGTAAGGTTTTTAACGTCGTTTGTGAGAACCTTTACCTTTCCCTCGGTGAATTTCATTCCTCAACCTCCTTGTTCGGGAACGTTGAAAATATTTTATAGTATAATTACTTATTCGCTAATACGGAGAGGTGAAAGGGATGAAGACTTACAGGATTAAGCCCAACGAGGTAGAGCGAAAGTGGTGGGTTGTTGACGCAACGGGCAAGACCCTGGGAAGGCTCGCAAGCGAGATAGCAAAAATTTTAAGGGGAAAGCACAAGCCCTATTACCAGCCCGATGTAGATTGCGGAGATTTCGTTATAGTGATTAACGCGGAAAAGATAAGGGTAACGGGCAAGAAGTTGGAACAGAAAAAGTATTACTGGCACAGCAGGTATCCGGGAGGACTGAAAGAGAGAACCTTAAAATGGATGCTTGAGAACAAGCCCGAAGAGGTTATAAGACTTGCGGTCAAGAGAATGCTTCCCAAGAACAGGCTGGGTCACAGGATGCTCAAGAAGTTAAAGGTTTACAGGGGACCGGAGCATCCCCACCAGGCTCAAAAACCCGAACCTCTGGAGGTTGAGGCATGATGGAAAAGTTGAAGGACTTTAAGATAACGCCCGAGAACTCTTATTACGCCACAGGAAAGAGAAAAGAAGCCATAGCGAGGGTGTGGCTTCTGAGGGACCATCCCAACACCTTTATAGTTCGTTCGGACAAAACCAAGAAGGAGTATAACCTCAGGGATTACGTCCAGAGGGAGACGCTCTTTAACAAGATTATGTATCCCTTCAAGCTCACGGGACACGAAGGGAAGTTCGGAATATACGCAACGGTGAGAGGAGGAGGAATATCCGCCCAGGCGGAAGCTATAATGTATGGCGTCGCAAAGGCACTCCTCCAACATAACCCCGACCTCAGACCGACCTTAAAGAAAGCGGGACTTCTCACGAGGGACGCAAGGGAAAAAGAAAGGAAGAAATACGGTCAGATGGGTGCAAGAGCGAAATACAGATGGAGCAAGCGTTAAGAGTTGCGGTTTTCGGTGCCACCGGTTATACCGGTATAGAGCTCCTTCGCTCCCTCCTCTTCCATCCCTACGTTGAGATAAAATCTCTCATTTCCCAAACCTACAAGGGAAAGAAGGTAAGGGAAGTTCTTCCTTTTCTGGGGGACACTTATATATCAGAGCTTGAGTTTACCGATAAACCTTCTGAGGATTACGACCTTGCCTTTTTATGCCTGCCCCACGAAGTTTCCTACGAATTAGTTCCTGAGCTTTTATCACAGGGAAAAAGGGTAATAGACCTCTCGGGTGCGTACAGGATAAGGAGAAGGGAGGTTTATAAGGAGTTTTACGGATTTGAGCATGAGAAAGAAGAAATTTTAAAGAAAGCGGTTTACGGACTTCCCGAGATATTCAGGGAAGAGATAAAGGGGGCAGAGCTCATTGCAAACCCCGGTTGTTATCCGACCGCAACCCTTTTAGCGATTTATCCCTTTTTGAAGGAAAAACTGAAGGTTGAAAACGCAATCGTTCACGCCCTTTCCGGGGTAAGCGGTGCTGGAAGAAAAACCAAACAACACTTTCACTTCCCAGAGATGACCGAAAACTTCTTTAACTACGGGGTGGAGAAACACAGGCATACACCCGAGATGGAGGACGTTATAAGGAAGATAAGAGGAGAGGATATAAAGATTCGCTTTACACCTACCGTTGTTCCCGCATCAAGGGGGATGATATCAACCGTTTACTTAAAAACGGATAAGGTAAACGTAAGGGAGCTTTTTGAGGAAACTTACAGAAATGAGATATTCGTAAGAGTTCTGGAAAACCCTCCCCATACCAAGTGGGTCCTCGGGACAAACTACTGCCTTATATACCCCCATTACGATGGGAGAACGGACACTTACGTGATAATTTCCTGCATAGATAACCTCGGGAAAGGTGCTTCCCTTCAGGCAGTTCAGAATATGAACGTTATGTTCGGATTTGAAGAAGATGCAGGACTCTTCTACACCCCTTTATTTCCCTAGGATGATATACTAAATTATCAACATGAAAGTTAAGGTGGACAGGGAGGAGCTTGAGGATATACTCAAAAAAGCAAGGGAAAGCACCGAAAAAAAGAGTGCCCTCCCGATACTCGCCAACTTCCTGATAGAAGCCTCCGGGGATAAGCTCACGATAAAGGCGACGGACCTTGAAAACTACCTCGTCGTTTCCCTGAAGGCGGAAGTAGAGGAGGAAGGTGTCGTCTGCGTCCACTCCCAGAAGCTTTACGACATAGTTAAGAACTTAAGCTCCGCTTACGTATACCTTAGAACCGAGGGGGAGAAGCTCGTCGTAGAAGGGGGAAGGAGCCTTTACAAGCTCCCCGTAGCTCCCGCGGAGGACTTTCCCGAGTTTCCCGAGTTTATGGAAGGTGAGGAGAGCCTTTCGGGAACCTTTCTCCTAAACGGCATAGAAAAGGTTGAATACGCGATATCAAAGGAGGAGGGGAATATAGCCCTCCAGGGCATGTATATGAGGGGATACGAGGACAGGATTCACTTCGTCGGCTCCGACGGGCACAGACTCGCCCTGTACGAGCCCGAAGGAAATCTTTCTTTAGAGCTTCTTATTCCGAAGAAAAGCCTAAAAGTTTTGAAAAAGCTCGTAACGGGCATAGAGGACGTTAAGGTTTCCAAGTCAGAGGACGAGAGTTTCGGATACTTCATAACCTCCGAGTGGAAACTTGCGGTAAGACTCCTTGAGGGTGAGTTTCCCGATTACATAAGCGTAATTCCTCAGGAGTTCACCGCTGAGGTTTTATTCGTCGCTGAAGAGGTTTTAAAGGTCTTGAAGAGGTTAAAATCCCTTTCGGAAGGGAAGGCCTTTCCCGTGAAGATAACCCTTACCGATAACCTCGCCATCTTTGAGTTTGCGGACCCCGAGTTTGGAGAAGCGAAGGAAGAGATTGACATTGAGTATACGGGTGAGCCCTTTGAGATAGGTTTTAACGGAAGATACCTAATGGAAGCCCTTGATGCCTTTGACAGCGAGAGGGTCTGGTTTAAGTTCACATCACCCGATACCGCAACCTTGATTGAGGCGGAGGATTACGAAAAGGACCCTTACAAATGTATAATTATGCCGATGAGGGTATAAGTATGAGGAGGTGGGTTTCATTACTTCTTATTGGTGTATTAATGCTTCCCCTCTTTTCGGAGGCAAAGCCAAAGAAGAAAAAATACTACGCTTACAAGAGTAAGTATTATAAGAAGTATAAGAGGAAGTACCGCATAAGGAGGTATCCCTACAAGGCTAACATAAGAGTTAACGCGGAAAAACTGAAGCTAAAAGAGATGCTGGAAGAGTTATTTTAAGAGAGTATGGATAAAGACAGTCTAAGGATTATAGAAGAGCTGAAGATAAGGCAAGGGGATACCTGGAGAGTTTTCAAGATAATGAGCGAGTTCGTTTACGGATTTGACGAGCTCGCGGATGTTGGTCCCGCAATAACCTTTTTCGGAAGCTCAAGGGCAAAGGAAACGGACAAATATTATAAACTCGCCTATGAAACGGCTTTTAATCTCGGGAAGCTGGGTTTTACGATAATAACGGGGGGAGGACCCGGAATAATGGAGGCCGCAAACAGGGGGGCATACGACAGCGGAACCGAAAGCATAGGACTTAACATAGACATACCGCGGGAACAGGTTCCCAATAAGTACCAGACAAAGAACCTAAAGTTTAAATACTTCTTCGTTAGAAAGGTTATGCTCCTCAAGTACGCGATGGCTTACGTTATATTTCCGGGAGGTTTCGGGACCTTTGACGAGCTCTTTGAAGCCCTCACCCTTATACAGACGGGGAAAAGCCATAAATTTCCCCTCATACTCTTCGGAAGCGAGTATTACTCAAAACTCCTTGAGTTCATGAAGGAGGTTATGGTAAAGCACGGAACCATAGACGAGGAGGACCTGAACCTCATGGTTCTCGTTGACGAACCGAAGGATGTTATAAGACACGTGATGGAGAAGGCAAGGGAGAAATACAACATCCTTAAAAGGTTCGGAGAGACACCTTTCCTTCACAAACTTGAGAAAATAATTAAGAGATATGAGGCTGTTGCATCTCTCTGACGTTCACGCCGGGAAAAGCCTGGGGAGGGTATCAAGGAACGAAGACGTATCTTATGCCCTCTCCCAGGTAATAGATTTTTGTAAGGAAAGCAGGCCTGACCTTGTTCTCGTAGCGGGGGACCTCTTTGATAAGGCTAATCCCGACAACGAGGCTAAGGAGGTTGTTTTTGATTTCTTCCTGAGACTCCGCTCCCTGAACATCCCTTCCGTGGTCATCGCGGGAAATCACGACAGCTACGAGTTTATGAAAAGTATAGGAAAACTCCTCAAAGTTATAAACGTTCACGTTTTTCACAAACCTGACCTTGAGAACGGAGTCTTTGAGTTCGGAGAGCTGAAGGTGGCATGCCTCCCTTACCCCTCCGAGAGGGTTATAACGGGTGCGGGAAGCGAGTCAAAGCTCTCTTACGCCCTTGCTGTTGAGAAGGCGATAAAGTATTTATACAAAAAGGTTGAGGACGCAAGGTTTAAAGTTCTCCTCTCCCACCTCTTCATAGCGGGCTCAAAGTTCACGAGAACGGAAAGGGAAGCGAGCATATCCCAGTATTACGCTATTGAGCCAACCTCCATTCCCGAAGGTTTTGATTACGTAGCCCTCGGGCACGTCCATAGGTACCAGAGGCTTGAGAGAGTTCCCTCACCCGCATACTACACGGGCTCTCTCTTCCAGCTTGATTTCTCGGAAGCGGGAAGCGACAAGTTTTTTAACTTCGTTGAACTGAAGGAGGACTCCCCTCCCCACGTTGAAGCTATAAAGCTAAGCCTTAAGAATCCCCTTCACGAGGTTGAGATAGACCAGAGGGATTACCTGAAGAGCCTTGAAGAAATTAAGAAGCTACAGGGATACCTGAAGGTAAGGATAAGGGTAAGCGACAAAACGAGGTTAAACTTCGTTATGGAAAGGGTGAGGGAGGTTCTCGGGGATAAGCTCATAAAGATGGAGCTCCTTGAAAGCTCCCAGCAAAGAAAAAGAGAAGAAAACGAAAAAAGCGAAACCCTTAACATACTTGAGCTCTACAAGAGCTACTTTAAGGAAAACTACAGAAAGGAGGTTCCTGAGGAGGTTTTAAAGACCCTTACCGAGCTCTACAACCTCGTTCACAACGGGGAATGAGTCCCGAAACGCTCGTCGTAAGGAAGGTTTTAAAGCTCCAGAATGAAGAAAGAATATTCAGGGGGGAGAAGAAAGTTCTCGTGGCCTTTTCGGGAGGAGTTGACTCGGTAGTTTTAACGGATATACTCCTGAAGCTGAGAAATTACTTCGGTTTTGAGGAGGTAGCCCTCGCCCACTTTAACCATATGCTTAGGGAAACCGCAAAAAGGGACGAAGAATTTGCAAGGGAGTTTGCGAGAAAAAGGGGATTGAAGATTTTCGTTGAAAAGGGAAATGTTAAGGATTTTGCAAAGAGGGAAGGCCTCAGCCTTGAGGAAGCGGGGAGAATTCTAAGGTATGAATTTCTGAGGAGTGTAAAGGAGAGGGAGGGCTACGACGCTATAGCTACCGCACACCACCTCAACGACCTCGTTGAGACAATTATCCTATTCCTGACGAGGGGAACGGGAACGGAGGGGCTAATAGGCTTCCTTCCAAGGGAAGGGGATATCGTAAGACCCCTTTACTACGTCAAGAAGGAAGAGATAATAAACTACGCGAGATTTAAGAATCTATCCTGGGTTGAGGACGAGACGAATTACGACGTTAGCATACCGAGAAACAGAATAAGACACAGGGTCATTCCCGAACTAAAAAAGATAAACCCCAACCTTGAGGAGAACGTTCTTACAACCGTTAAGATTTTGAGGGAGGAGAGTGAATACTTTGATGAGTTAAGCGATAGGGTTCTTTCTTCCGCCCTTGAGGGGAACTGCTTGAGGGTTGAAGTTCTAATAAGGGAGAGCGTTGCTATTCAGAGAAGGGTCCTGAGAAAGTTTATACAGGAGAAGGACTTTAAAAAGGTTGAGCTTGTGAGGAGGCTTCTCTATAAAGGTGGGGAGGTGAACCTGGGAAAGGGAAAGATTGTGAGGAGGAAGGGAAAGAAGCTCTGTATTATTCTTGGGGCTTGAACTCGCAGGTTTCGGGGTCAATCGTTCTGTATAGGGGCTCAACCTTTCCGCCGGGAGTCGTGTCCTCAAAGTCCCTCGGAACTCCGAGCTCCTCTATACAGTTGACGAGGTCGTGGTAAAACTCCGCAACCTTCACGAGACCCGTTTCCTTCCCAACCTCGTTAAACATCCTTATCTTATCCGTTGCCTTACCCTTACCTCTCTCAACTATCGCACCCGCGTGTCCGAAGGAAACCCCTTCCATCTTCTCCTGGAACTTACCCGCAACGAAAGCCGCAACGGGCTTGTTCCACCTTCCTTCCTTATACAGTCTCAGGATTGTTTCCGCAGCCTGCTCCTCGTAAGTTCCGCCGACCTCTCCCTGTATTACAACTCCCTTAACGTTGGGGTCATCCGCTATTTCCTCAAGAACGTCAGCAAAGGTCGTGCAGGATATAACGTCTCCGCCGAGGGCAAGGGCCATGTAAACGCCCCATCCCCTTCTCTTGAACATCTCAGCGGTGGTCGTTGTAAGACCTCCCGACTTTGAGAGTATCACGAGTCCCCCGTCCGCGTAAGCTATTGAGGGGTTCTTACCACCTATCGCTCCAATTCTTGCGGGAATCCTCGGAACTATGCATCCGAGGGATGTGGGTCCGACGATTGTAACACCCCTCTCCTTTGCGTAATGGTAGAAGTAAACGGTGTCCCTTATGGGAACGTGCTCCGTAACTATGTAGATGAGCTTAATGCCCGCGTCAATAAGCTCTATTACCGCATCCTTAACCGATGCGGGGGGAACGTAAACGAGCCCCGTGTTAACGTCCTTCCCTTCTGGGGAGGATAGGGCTTCCTTTACGGTGTTGAATACGGGAATGCCCGCTACTTCCATACCGCCCTTCCCGGGTGTGACACCGACCTTTATGAACCCGGGGTAGAGGGCTTCGCTTTCCGCAACAACCTGAGAGGCTTCCCTTCCCGTAATACCAACGACAATTATACGGGTTTTATCGTTCAGGTACTTTGTCCCTACGCTCCAGTTCTTTTCCATAATTTGGATATTATAACAAGGTTTTAAAGCTCAAAATCCTCCCCGAGGTAGTTCTTTTTAACCGCTTCAACCTTAACGACATCCTCCGGGTAGCCCTTAGCTATTATCCTGCCCTCAGAAATTATGTAAACTCTGTCAACCATTCTTATTGTCTCCCTTACGTTGTGGTCCGTTATGAGTATGCCTATGTTGTTTCCCTTGAGTCTTAATATGAGCTTCCTTATCTCGGATACGATTATGGGGTCAAGGCCTGCAAAGGGCTCATCAAGGAGTATATACCTCGGATTCGTTATAAGGGAACGGGCTATCTCAAGCCTCCTCTTCTGTCCTCCCGAGAGTGCGTAAGCCTTCTGGTCCTTTAGCTCTATAAGTCCGAAGTCCTCAAGGAGCGTTTCCGCCTTCGCTAAGGCTTCGTTTCTGTCTTTGGTGAAGAACTCAAGAAATATGAGAAGGTTCTCAAGAACCGTTAGGTCCTCAAAAAGGGAGTGTTCCTGGGGAAGGAAGGAAAGCCCCTTTTTAGCCCTCCTGAAGGGGGGAAGGTGTGTAACGTCCTCCCCGTCTATCCTTATGCTTCCCCGGTCCGTGCTCACGAACCCTATAATCGCGTTAAAGAGCGTGGTCTTTCCCGCACCGTTAGGCCCGAGAAGACCCACAACCTCCCCCTTATCCACCTCAAGGGATACACCTTTAAGGATTTGCCTCCCTTTAAAGCTCTTGAAAACCTCCCTAACCTCCAGCATCCTTCACCCCATAAGCTCTTTTTTTAGCTCCTCTATCTTCTTTCCAAGTTCCTTTCCCGTGTATCCCTTGGCCTTAAGCTCCTCAATCTTCTCCTTGGGAACCTTGAAATGCCTCAGCCTCTCCATAAAAATTCTCACCTTCTCCCTCACCTCTTCATCAAGCATAAGGAGGAGCAAGAGGGAAGGGTGAAAGCCTTTCAAAGTTTTGTAAACCTTGTAATTGGTCCTTGCCTCCTTCAGGGCTTTCACTACGCTGTTTTTCTTGAAGAACAAGAACTTGAAGGCCTCCCTCACCCAAGAGGGTGCGGATATCTCCTCAAGGAACTTCCTTCCCGTTTCGTAATCAAGGGTGGAAAGTATAACGAGGAGGTAGAGCCATCCGTAATCAATCTTTTCCTCTTTGAACTCAAGGGAGTGCCAGTTTACCACCTTCCTGAGCTCCTCAAGCTTCTGGTATAGCTTCTCGCTCCACCTGAATCCGTGAATCAGTTCCTCAAGGATTCTGTACTTCCTGTACAGCTCAAGTATCTCAAGGAATTTTTCTTCTCTTAGGGCCAACTTAACCTCGTTTACGAGCCTTCCCCGCGGTGCTTCCGAGAGAACGCCCATATTCACAGCCTGTTTGAGGAGCTTCTCAGTACTCCTTGAAAGCTTGAAGCCGAGTCTTCCCGCAAATCTGAGAGCCCTCAGTATCCTTACGGGGTCCTCTATGAAGCTTACGGGATGGAGAACCCTTATTATTCCCTCCTTGAGGTCTCTTAGACCGCCGAAGTAGTCTATAAGGGTTCCGAAATCCTCAGGGTTTACCGATATGGCCATGGCGTTTATGGTAAAGTCCCTCCTTACGAGGTCCTCCTTCAGGCTTGCGGGCTCAACCTTTGGATAGGCTCCGGGCTTGGGGTAGGTTTCCCTTCTCGCGGTTGCGAGCTCAACCTTTATCTTACCTATCTTCAGGTGTGCTGTTCCGAACTCGGGAAAGGGGTGGAGGTTTACCCCGTGCCTCCTTGCGAGCTCCTCTCCCAGCTTTATGGCGTTCCCCTCAATTACGAAATCAACGTCCCAAACCTCCTTGCCGAGAAGTATGTCCCTCACAACCCCTCCCACTATGTAGGCCCTGTATCCGAGGCTTTTCGCAATCTCGCCTACCTTCAGAGCAAGCCCTTTTATGTTTTCGGGAAGCTCCAGCTTTCTCCTTTTTTCCTTTATCTTTGTCAGGTCCTCTCTCAATGCCTGAATGAGGTCAAGCCTCGTGACTACACCCATCACCGTTCCGTCCTCAACCACTGGTATGAGTTTCTGTCCGAACTTCGTGAGTATCTCCTCCGCTTCCCAGACAAAGGCATCTGGGGAGAGGGTTCGGAAGTCCCTGTTCATAAAGTCCTCTATTGGTCTATCGGGGAAATGTCTCACAACCTTCAGCAAAGCCTTTTTTGATACTATACCTACGAGCTTTCCCTCCTTGTTTATGACGGGTGCGTTGGCTATGCCTCTCTGGCTCATCTCGTAAAGGGCGTCCTTTACACTCAGGCGTTCCGATAGAACGAAAGGCGGTGTGCTCATAATCTCCCTCACTCTGAGTTTAACGAAACGCTCTGTAAGGATGCCTTTGAGTATTTCCTTTACCCTTTCCGCGGGAACGTTCTCAAGCTTCACCGCCCCCGCTTCCCTGTGTCCTCCACCTCCTATTTTGGAGAGAATCTCACCGGTATCTATATCCTCACTCTGGGAGCGTCCGAAGACGTAAGTCTTTCCCTCCGCCTCAAGGATTACGAAGAAGGCATCGGATTCCTTCAGGTCCTTTATCTCGTAAAGGAGCGTGTTTATATCGGGCTGGTACTTCTCAAGAACCGCGGTGGCTATGCTTATTTTCTTTCCGTTTAAGAATAACTTCTCTATTGAGTTTACTATTCTGCTCACCGCTTCTATCTGCTCCGGAGTGTATGTTTCCATAACGACCTCTCTTATCTTCCTGAGGTTTGCCCCCTTCTCAAGAAGCCAGGCAACCGCTTTAGCATCTCTCGGTGTTGTTCCCTCGTAGGTTAAGTTTCCCGTATCCTCGTATATCCCGAAGGCGAGAAGGGTTGCCTCCTCGGAGGTGAGGGAAACGTTTTTCTTCATAAGCTCCTCAACCACAAGCGTTGTTGCCGCACCCACCTTCTCAACCTTTCCCTTGAAGTTTTCTACGTCTCCCGAGGGATGGTGGTCGTAAACGATAATCTCCCTTACTTTTTCTTTCGGTATGTTTTCTGGCATGTAATGGGTATCAACGAGGATTAAGTCAAAGCACTCGGGAAGCTCTTCCGTTATCCTGAAAAGTTTCCTGAACTCTTTGAAAACCTCACCTGCCTTCTTTGAGAGGTATCTCGGCTTTAACAGGTACGCGTCCGGGAAAAGCTTAAGAACCCCGAAGGCGGAGGAAAGGCTGTCCAGGTCCGCACCTTCCGACAGAACCACGAGCTTTTTACAATCACTCCTCTCCATTCTTGATATACTTCATTTTAAGCCTCCGAAAGATTTTGTATGATTGTGGATAAAACCTTGAAAGGAGGTAAAGGAAATGGCGGAGTTCAAACACGTATTCGTATGCGTGCAGGATAGACCACCCGGACACCCTCAGGGTTCCTGTGCTCAAAGGGGTTCAAGGGAAGTTTTTCAGGCCTTTATGGAAAAGATTCAGACCGACCCTCAGCTTTTTATGTCAACGATAATAACACCTACGGGTTGTATGAACGCGTGCATGATGGGGCCCGTGGTAGTTGTTTATCCCGACGGCGTTTGGTACGGACAGGTGAAGCCCGAAGACGTTGACGAGATAGTTGAGAAGCATCTGAAGGGCGGTGAACCCGTTGAAAGGTTGGTTATATCAAAGGGGAAACCGCCGGGAATGCTTTAACCCTGTCCCGGCACCCCCGCTTCTTCAAACTCTATCTCAAGCCTTTCGTGGGGAACGATAGTTGTAATTGCGTGTTTATAAACTAAAGTTTGTTGCTTTCCATCTTCCAGAAGAATCGTAAATAAATCAAAAGACCTTATCCTTCCCTGAAGCCTTACACCGTTCACGAGGTATATGGAAACCTTTACCCTTCTCTTCCTCGCCGTGTTAAGAAAACTCTCCTGAAGCTTGTAAGGCATCTTCTACCTCCTGTTTTTCTTCAATTTTAAACGATTTCAGCCTTAAGGATGTCGTGCATATGTATTATACCTATTGGTTTGTTCTCCTCGTCAACGACAATGAGCACGGTTATGTTGTAATCCTCCATCTTCTTAAGCGCGGAAAGGGCGAGCTCATCGGGGGAGATGGTTTTCGGGTTTTTTGTCATAACGTCCTTCGCTCTTGTGTTTTCAAAACTTCCCCCTTTGTTTACAAAGCGTCTGAGGTCCCCGTCCGTTATTATGCCGACGAGCCTTCCCTCTTCGTTCACAACAGCGGTTGCACCAAACCCCTTCGCGGTCATCTCTATTATCGCCTCCTTCATAGGCGTATCTTCCCTCACGACGGGTAGTTCCTCACCAGTGTGGTATAAATCCTTAACAAGTCTCAACTTCCTCCCGAGGGCTCCCGCGGGATGCCTCAGGGCAAAATCCTCTTTAGTGAAACCCCTCAGCTCCATAACTGTCATAGCGAGGGCGTCTCCCAGAACAAGTGTTGCGGTTGAGCTCGTCGTCGGTGCGAGTTCAAGGGGACAGGCTTCCCTTTCAACGTTAAGGTTAAGAACGACCTCGCTGTGCTTTGCAAGGGTTGAACGGGGATTATTGGTTATGGCTATTATAGGAACTCCCTGGAGCTTTATGTATGGAATTAAGGCGAGAACCTCTCCGCTCTCCCCGCTGTTTGATATTGCTATGACTATATCCTTCTTATCAACTATGCCGAGGTCCCCGTGAAGGGCCTCCCCGGGATGGAGAAAAACCGAAGGCGTTCCCGTGCTTGAGAATGTTGAGGCTATCTTACGGGCTATGTGTCCCGATTTTCCTATCCCGGTGAGTATCACCTTGCCCTCGCAGGAAAGGATAAGCTCCACCGCCTTGGAAAAGTTTTCGTCAAGGGAGGAGAGGAGACGCTCAAGTCCCCTTATCTCCTCAGATATAACCTTTTTTCCGAGCTCCAATATCTTTTTACTTTCCACCTTTTTTGTAGTTCTCAATTCCCTTCTTTATCTCCTCTATTGCGTCCTGAAGCCCTCTCCAGTTTTCAACCTTCACCCATTTTCCGGGCTCAAGCTCCTTGTAATGCTCAAAGAAGTGCTTAATCCTCTCCCTGATAATCTCGGGAAGCTGGTCAACGGTCTTTATATCGCTGTAGGTGGGGTCAAGCTTTTCGTGGGGAACCGCTATCAGCTTGGTATCTATTCCCTCCTCGTCCCTCATCTCAAGCATACCTATGGGTCTGCACCTCATAACGCTTCCGGGAGCTACGGGTTCCCTTGATATGACGAGGACGTCAACGGGGTCCCCGTCGTCCGCGAGTGTCTGGGGAATGAAGCCGTAGTTAAAGGGGTAATACATCGCGGTAAAGAGAAAGCGGTCCACGAATATAACGCCGGTGTCCTTGTCAAGCTCGTACTTAATACCGCTACCCTGGGGAATTTCTATAACGACGTATATATCCTCGGGAGGATTCTTCCCCGGGGGTAAGTCCTTGTATCCCATCTTCCACCTCCAGCTAAATTATTTTAAAAGCTCAACACCCGCATCAAGTAGCTTCTGAACCTCATCCTCCGAGGGAGCTTCCGCGTAAACCCTTATAAGGGGCTCCGTTCCCGACGGCCTCATCAAGAGCCAGGAATCGTCCTCAAACACGAACTTAACCCCGTCTATCCTCTTTACCTCCCTCACCTTCACACCCCCAACCTTCTCGGGTGGATTCTCCCTCAGTTCCTCAATCTTTTTCTTTACCTTTTCCTCAACCCTCAGGTCTATTCTTTTGTAGTGGGCTGTTCCGAAGCGTTTGAATATCTCCTCTATCACACCCGAAAGGGTTTTATCCTTAAGGTAGATAAGCTCAAGGATGTTCAGGGCGGAAAATATGCCGTCCCTTTCGGGAAGGTACGCGGGTATGCCGTAGCCTCCGGACTCCTCGCCTCCGAAAATAACTCCTCCTTCCTTCAGGATTATCTCGTTTATGTTCTTAAAGCCGACGCCGACCTCTATCAGGGGAACACCGAACTCCTTACATATGCGGTCCGCAAGGTATGTTGTTGACACCGTTTTCACAACCTTTCCCCTTTTTCCCTTGTTCTCAAGTATGTGAAGGAGGAGCATGGCGTATATGAGCTGGGTGTTAACGTAATTTCCTTTTTCGTCAACGAGGGCTACGCGGTCCCCGTCCCCGTCGTTCGCAATTCCCAAATCCGCCTTAAGGCTTCTCACCTTCTCCTTCGTTATCTCCATATACTTCTCTATGGGTTCCGGGGGATTTCCGCCAAAGAGTGGGTCCCTGTTCTTCCTTATATTCACAACGCTCACCTTTGTATCCCTCAGGACATACTCAAGGAGTCCCGAGGTGGTTCCGTGCATTGAGTCGTGAACGATTAAGGTTTCCCTTTCCCTCAAAAGGTCAAGGTTTATTAAACTTCTCAACTTCTCAACGTAATGCTTCCTCACCTCCTGAAACTCGGGCTCGTATTCTTTGAACTCAATCTTTTCCTCTCTTACCCTTGATTCAACTTCTTTCACGAACTCGGGAGTTGCGGAACCTCCGAAACTTTCCTTAATCTTATACCCGTTGTAAACGGGAGGATTATGGGAAGCGGTTATCATCACTCCCCCGTTGTATCCCATATACTTCACACCGAAGGAAACCATAGGTGTTGTGCAAGCACTTCCAACGAGCTTTACCTCAAGCCCCTCCGTTTTCATAACGTCGTAAACCGCCTTAGCAAAGTCCTCCGAGCGGAAACGCCAGTCGTATCCCACGAGAACTTTATTCAAACCTTTCTCTTTTAGGACTTCCGCGTGGGCTTTTGCAACTTTTCTTACGTTTTCAAAGTTAAACTCTTCCGCTATCCTCGCCCTCCACCCGTCCGTTCCGAATTTAACCATAATATTAAAGGTTAACATGGAAGTTTATAAGGATTTTCCCTTAAGGGATTTAACAACGATAAAGGTAGGGGGGAAAGCCCTTTACTACGTGGAACCGAGAACGCTTAAAGAAATAAAGGACGCGATAAATTTTTCAAAAATTAAGGAGCTCCCCCTTTTCATCCTTGGAAACGGCTCAAATACCATATTCGGGGATATTCGGGGAGTTGTTCTTAGCACACCAAGGCTAAAGGGAATGAAGGTGAGAAAGGAGGGGGATACCTTTTTTATTGAAGTCCTTTGCGGAACACCTCTCAAAGAGATTATAAGGATTTCCCTCTCGGAAAACCTTGAGGGCATTTACAGGCTCCTCGGATTTCCCGCAAGCGTCGGTGGTGCGGTATCCATGAATGCGGGAGCCTTCGGAGTTGAGATATCGGACTTTCTTGAAGAGGTTTACGTCCTGAACTGGGAGGGGGAGCTCATAAGGTATAAAAAAGAGGAGATAAATTTTTCCTACAGAAGTTCTCCTTTTCCTAAAGAGGGAATAGTATTTAAGGCGGTTTTTCGCTTAAAAAAGTCCGAAAAAAACGTCAAAGAAGAATACACACGCATAAGGGAAGAAAGAAGAAAAAAGCAACCTGTTAATCTTCCGACAAGCGGTTCAACCTTCAAGAATCCAAAGGGAAGTTATGCGGGAAAGCTCCTTGAAGAATCGGGACTTAAGGGCTTTAAACTGAAAAATGCGGGATTTTCCGAGAAGCATGCCAATTTTCTAATAAATTACGGGAATGCCAGCTTTTCGGAGATTAGGGAGTTAATAGATATTGCGAAGGAGAAGGTTTACGAGAATTGCGGGATAAATCTCGTTGAGGAGGTGAAGCTGGTTGAGAGTAGCGGTAATAATGGGTGGGAAATCCTCTGAGAGGGAGATATCCCTCAAGACGGGCGAGGCGGTGGCAAAAGCCCTGAGGGAGCTTGGACACGAGGTTTACACCTTTGACCTTACTCCCGAGCTTCCTTGCAAACTCCTTGAGTTAAAACCAGATAAGGTTTTTATAGCCCTTCACGGGAGGCCCGGGGAGGACGGAACCGTTCAGGGAATGCTTGAGATTCTCGGAATACCCTACACGGGCTCAGACACGATAGCTTCCGCTGTGTGCATAGACAAGGATTTCACGAAGAGAATTCTCCAGAGGGAAGGCATAAAAACTCCAAAGTGGGAGGTTATATACGAGAGGGAGGATTTAGAAAACTTAAACTGGGATACCTTTCCCGCTGTTGTGAAGCCCGCAAGGGAAGGTTCAAGCATCGGGCTGAAAGTTGTGAGTAGCTTTGATGAGCTAAAGGGACACGTTGAGGAACTACTCAAAAAAACGGAGAAGGTAATGATTGAGGAGTTCATAAAGGGAAGGGAACTAACGGTCGGAATGCTTAAAGGTGAACCCCTTCCCGTGATAGAGATAAGGCCTAAAAAAGGTGTATATGACTACGAGAGTAAGTATACAAAGGGGATGAGCGAATACGTAGTAATTGAAGATGAAACTTTAACCGAAAAACTTCACGAAATTTCAAAAAAAATATACAAAGTTTTATCCTTAAAGGATTTTGCACGCATTGATTTTCGCCTTTCCGAAGATGGAGAAATTTACTTTCTCGAGGTAAACACCATACCGGGAATGACCGAACTTAGTTTACTGCCCATGTCAGCAAAAGCAAAAGGTATAGACTTTCGGGAATTGATAAATATAATTATCTCTGAGGGGGGAATTTGAGAAACTTGGTGGGCGGTATCTTAGGAACGCTCATTCTCATATACATATTATCAATAGGCATACTTAAACTGCCCTTTTTGAGGGTAAACTCCGTAATACTCGAAGGGCTAAAACCGAATGAAGCGACAAGAATAAAGCCCCTTTTCCGCTCACTCGGAAGGAACCTTATCTTCTTAAATGAGGAAAAGCTTCTCGCGGAGATAAATGAACGTCTCGGAGACAGATTTGAGAGACTTGAGGTGGATAGGAAATTCACAAAGGAGGGCGTAAACCTGAATATACATTTCATAAGGAGGAAAGCTGTAGCAAAGGTTTTTATAGGAGACAAGGTTTATCTGGTGAGTGAAAACGGAAAACTATTTCGGGACGAGAACCAGAAAGTTGAGAAAGTAATTTACTTGAAAGGAATAAATAATCTTGACAAAAGATTTATTAAGCTTCTGAAGTATTCAGATAGGATATACGTTTATCAAAACAGCCTAAAGCTGAATCTTGGTGATAGAAGAGTGCTCCTCCCATTTAATTTTTCCCTAAAGGAATTAAACCTACTTGAAAGCGTTATAAGAATGAATAATAAGGAAAATAGTTATAAGGAGGTGGATTTAAGGTATAAAAGATTTATACTTTTAAGGAAGAAGCTATGAATAGATTGGCGGCTTTAGATGTAGGTTCCGAAAAAGTTGTTTACCTAATCGGAGAGAGGGATAGTTACGGAGACATACACATAATAGGCTTTGGAGAGGTTCCATCAAGGGGGATAAAAAAGGGAATAATAAACGATTTAGCGGAAGCAAAGAAAAGTATCCTTGAGGCGCTAAAGGAAGCTGAGGAAATGGCTGGTGTAAAGGTAAGGGATATTATTTACGGAGTATCGGGAGGGACTACGAGGGGAGCGGGAATTAAAAGTCAGAACGTAAAAGATACGATAAGTATTCCATCAACCGCTAAGGATATAGACGAGACCCACATAAGCAGGCTTATAGACAGATGTCTAATGAAGAGTAAAGAGGACGGATACGAAATCGTATACTACACCCCGAGGAAATACGTACTCGATGAACACATGGAAGTGGAAAGTCCTTTAGGGCTTGAAGGTTCAAAGCTATCAGTAGAAGTTCATGTGGTAAAGGCAAGCCTTACAATACTCAGAAACCTTGAGAAAGCCATAATGGAAGTCGGATTAAATCCCGTAATGAGGTCTTCAAACGCCATTGCTTCCGCTGAAGCGGTTTTAACCCGTGAGGAAAAGGAGGAGGGCGTTCTCCTTATAGATATGGGAGCGGGACTTACAGACTACACCCTCTATATAGAGGGAAGCCCCTACATAACGGGAGTTGTTCCCTTCGGGGGAATGAATATAACGAAGGACCTAAGCTTTATGCTCAAGATTAATATAGAAACCGCGGAAAAGTTAAAAAAGGAAGTTGGTGAGGCCTTCCTGAAAGATGAAGGCGACGAGACCGTAAACATAAAGCCGAAAGGTGAGGATATAGAGATACCTAAGAGTAAAAGGGAGATTGTTGAGATTATATACAGCCGTGTTGAGGAAATAATAGACTACGTCATAAAAGATATAAAGGAAAAGGGAGGAAGGCTGGAGCTTCTTAACAACGGCATAGTTATAACGGGGGGAAGCGCCAAGCTGAAAGGACTCAGGGAAGCGGTTGAACACATAACCGGGCTTCCAGTGAGAATAGCCTCTCCCCATGGAATCATAGGGCTAAAGGAAAAGATTAACGACCCTAAGTATTCTACTGCTGTAGGTCTACTGAAGCAGGGGCTTCTTTCCCGTGCAACGAGTGTGAGTTCAAATACAAATTCCAAGCAGAACGGATTCTTAGAAAGTATAAAGGCAAAGCTTAAGAACCTTTTTGAGGAACTTCTGTAAGGGAGGTTATAAATATGGAAGTTTTGAATAACCCCTGCAGGATAAAGGTTATCGGTGTGGGAGGAGGAGGAAGTAACGCGGTAAACAGGATGTATGAGGACGGAATAGAGGGCGTTGAGCTCTTTGCGGTAAATACGGATATCCAACACCTAAACAGTCTGAAGGTTCCAAATAAAATTCAGATAGGGGAAAAGGTAACGAGAGGTCTGGGCGCGGGAGCGAGACCAGAAATAGGAGAGGAAGCGGCCCTTGAGGATATAGATAAGATTAAAGAGATGCTTTCCGATGCGGATATGGTGTTTATAGCATCGGGACTCGGAGGTGGAACGGGAACTGGTGCCGCTCCCGTAATAGCTAAAACCGCAAGAGATATGGGAATATTAACGGTAGCCGTTGCAACTCTCCCCTTTAAGTTTGAAGGAAAAAGGAAGATGGAGATAGCCCTAAAGGGACTTGAGAGGCTAAAGGAGTCCGCGGATGCGTACATAGTTATTCATAACCAAAAGGTGAGCGAGCTTTCAAACAAGATGCTCAGCATAAAAGACGCTTTTAAAGAGGTTGACGCTGTTCTCTCAAGGGCTGTGAGGGGAATAACGAGTATAGTTGTCACGGAAGCGGTTATTAACGTTGACTTTGCGGACATAAGGACAACCCTTGAAAACGGAGGACTCTCTATAATCGGTATGGGAGAAGGAGAGGGAGAAGGAAAGGAGGAATCCGCAATAGAAAAGGCTTTAACAAACCCTCTCCTGGAAGGAAACTCCATAGAAGGGGCTCAGAGGGCCCTCGTAACGCTCTGGACCTCGGAAGATATACCTTACTCGGTAATTGAAGACATAATGGAGAGGATAAGCGGTAGACTTCACGAAGATGCTCAGATAATATTCGGTGCTGTTCTTGAGAGCGATAAAAGCGATTTCATAAGAGTTGCGATTGTTGCGACGGATTTTCCCGAGGAGAAGTTCTCAGTAGAAGGTAAGGAGATATCCTTTAAAGTTATAAAGAACGAGAAACCTAAGGAGGAACAACCTGAGGAAGTTGTGCAGAAAAAGGCAGAACCATCAGATATTGTTGAGGAAATCCCCTCAATTTTGAGAAGAAAGAAAAAGGGTAATATATGAGGACGGTTGATATATCCTCAAAAATAGAAACCCTAAGGGAAGCGAAGGCTTACGGAAGAATTAGGCTAAAGAGGGAAACGATAGAGAGAATTAAGAACAATCAAATACCTAAGGGAAACCTTATAGAGGCGACAAAACTGAGCGGTATATTCGGGGCTAAAAGGACGGGGGAACTCCTCCCTTTCTGTCATCCCATTCCTGTGGACCACATATCGCTGGAAGTTAAGGTAAACGAGACAAGCCTTGAGGTATTTTCAACGGTAAGGGGTATAGCACGGACAGGTTACGAGATGGAAGCCTTAACCGCGGTGAGCGTCGCACTCCTCAACGTTTACGATATGTGTAAAGGCATTGACGACAGTATGGTAATAGAAGAGATAAAGCTCCTTGAAAAGAGAGGAGGAAAGAGCGACTGGTTCAAGGACCTTAAAGGTGTAAAGGTAAAGGTTAATGCGGATAACGAACACCTGAAGGAAATTATAAAGGATTACCTGAGGGAGCTCGGAGCGGAGTTCTCGGAAAATGCGGAGTTATACGTATCGGTGGGAGAAAACATTCCCTACGACAGATTTTTAAACGGCCTTGAGTCCATCGTTGCTTTTTACGACTTTACCCAGAATCCCAAAGAGGTAGCCCAAGAAATAAGGATTGGTAAGACGGACACATATGTTGTGATAATCCTTCCCGAGAACGAGAGGAAGATAAGGTTCTTCTTTGAAACGTTCGGGGGTATTATCGGACACCTCGTATGCGGAAGGTAGCGGTCTGCATAACGGGTGCGAGCGGTGTAATTTACGGGGTAAGCCTCGTAAAAGCCCTTTCGGAACTTTCCTACAGGGTTGACCTTGTTATATCGGGAAACGCAAGGGTTGTTTTAAAGGAGGAACACGGAAAAACCTTTGAGGACTACCTGAGTGGTTTAAAAAACGTTTTCCTTCACGATGAAAAAGATTTTACCTCTCCCCTTGCGAGTGGTTCCGTTCTCGTAAAGTATGAGGGTGTTTATATAGCTCCCTGCTCAACGAGCACCCTCGCATGCATAGCAAACGGAATAAATAAAAACCTGATTCACAGGATAGGGGAGGTTGCACTGAAGGAGAGGGTTCCCCTCGTTTTACTCGTCAGAGAAGCTCCCTACAGCAAGATACACCTTGAGAATATGCTGAAAATAACGGAAGCGGGAGGAATAATAGTTCCGGCAAGTCCCGCCTTTTACCATAAGCCTAAAAACCTTGAGGATATGATTAACTTCGTTGTGGGCAAGCTTTTGGACGTCCTCAGGATAGAGCATAATCTATATAAGAGATGGAAAGGGTGAGGGTTGAGCGAACGGGAATTAAGGATAAATCGGAGATATACAGAATTTTGAAAGAAAAGGGATACAGCGTTTACGAGTGGTACGACCCTCCCGGAACTTACTACCCCACTCATACTCACCCTGACAGAGAGGTAAGGTGGGTTATTGAAGGAGAGGTCGTTATAGGAACGGAGGGAAAAGAGATAACCTTAAAAGAGGGGGATATGATAGAGCTTGAGCCCGGAACTCCTCACTGGGCTAAAACCGAAAAGGGAGTTCGTTATATCTGTGGTTCAAAATAGGTAAAAAGAAGGAAAGGGGAAAAAATCACTGATAGCTTTTGTCTTCTTTGTGGGGAACTATTCTCATTAAGGCCTGGTCGGGATTTACTTGGTCTCCGGGTTTTACGAATATCTTCTTAACGATTCCGTCTATTGGTGCGTGAACCTCGTTTTCCATCTTCATAGCCTCAACAGTTGCGACCGTCTGACCCTGTTGAACGGGTTCACCTTCCTTTACAAGAACCTTTACCACCTTTCCGGGCATGGGAGGCGTAACGTCTCCGGGTTCCGTTGCCTTGGGTATTCCCTCCTCTTCCGCAGCGGTTTGGACTGATGCTCCACCGCCCTGGGGAATAGCTTCCTTGAAGGGCTTTAGCTGTATTTCCTCAAGTCTGTTGTTTATCCTTACGTAATACTTCCTCGGCTTTCCGCTTTCCGCATCCACGGATACGCCTTCTATCTTAACCTTAAACTTCTCACCGTGGTATGTGACCTCAAACTCTATGGGTGCAGCACCGGGAACTTCTCCAGGTTTCGTTTCCGCAACTTCGGGAAGCTCAGCGTCAACGGGTTCGGGGTGAAGCTCTCCCTTCTCCCTGAGCTCAAAGAACTCTTTAGCTTGCATCGGGAAGAGTATGTAAAGGAGAACTTCCTCATCGGTGGGCTCTCTTCCGAAGAGCTCTTCAAGTTCCTTTTTAGCCTTATCCCACTCGTGGGGGTCCGCGTAGTCGGCAGCCCTTGTGGAGAAGTCGGGTTCTTTTCCGGGACCGAGTATCTTTTCAACGAGCTCCTTGGATATGGGTCCGGGGGGCTTTCCGTATTTTCCTTCAACGTAGTCTCTGACTTCCTTGGTTATAACCTTATACCTCTCTCCGGTTATAACGTTGAGAACAGCCTGAACACCAACAATCTGGGAGGAGGGCGTTAGAAGCGGTGGGTATCCGAGGTCTTTTTCAACTCTCGGAACTTCTTCAAGGGCTTCCTCTATCTTATCAAGGGCGTTTGCCTCCATCAGCTGGGCAACCATATTGGATATCATTCCGCCGGGTATCTTGTGTATGAGAACCTTGGCGTTGACGCCGGCATACTCGGTTTCATACTTCTTGTACTTCTTCTTTATCTTCTTCGCAATCTCGGCCGCTTCTGATATCTTCTGGAGGTCAAGCTCCGTATCGTAGGGTGTTCCCTCAAGGGCTGCGACAATAGTCTCGGTTGCGGGGTGAGATGAACCGAATGCCAGGGGTGATAGGACCGTGTCAAGCATGTCAACGCCTGCGAGAACCGCCATTATGTGGTTCATCGTAGCCATTCCGCTCATGTCGTGGTTATGGAGAAGAACGGGTATCTTTCCTCCCGTAACCTCTTTAATTCCCTTGATTATCTGATAGCACTCAAAGGGTTGCATTATTCCGGTAGCGTCCTTGAAGGATATCCAGTCGGGCTCCATTTCCGCAAGCTCTTGGGCATACTGCATCCAGAGCTCGTAGGTGTGTATGGGGCTTCTCGTGTAGGATATCTCGGCGTGAACCTCTCCGCCGAACTCCTTTATAGCCTTAACCGCGGTTTCTATGTTCCTGTTGTCGTTTAAGGAGTCAAAGACTCTGAACACGGTTATTCCGTTCTCTATTGCCTTCTCAACGAACTTCTTAACGACGTAGTCGCTCCTTGGCTTGTATCCGACTATGTTCTGTCCCCTGAAGAGCATTTGGAGTTTTGTGTTTGGCATTACTTCCTTTATCCTCCTGAGCCTTTCCCAGGGGTCTTCCTTGAGGTATCTCAGGCAGACGTCGTAGGTAGCTCCTCCCCATACCTCAACCGCGTAAAATCCGCACTTGTCAAGGGCCTCACATAGGGGGAGGAGGTCGTCGGTTCTCACACGGGTTGCGAGCTTACACTGCTGGCCGTCCCTGGGGGTGAGGTCGGTTATGAGTATCTTCTTCTTAAAGCCTTTATTCTTTACTTCCTTCAGCTTCTCCCTAATTTCCTCTATAACCTCCGGGTTCACCACCATTTAAAACACCTCCTTGAGTATGTTTTATTCTATACGTAAAACATCGTTTTACAACCCGTGATATGCGGCTATTGCCGCGGATATGAAAGCGACAAAGTCTTCCTTATCCCTGTGCTCTGAGTAATCAAACACTTCTGGGTGTTCTTCAAGGTATTTAGTTGTGAACTTTCCGCTCTTGAAGTCCTTTTCCTTCATTATGTTTATGAGAAGAGGTATGGTTGTCTTAACTCCCGTTATTTCGTAAGTCTCAAGGGCTGCCCTCATCCTCTCAACCGCTTCCTCCCAAGTGGGAGCCCACGTTATCAGCTTCGCTATCATTGAGTCGTAGTAAGGCGTTACCTCAAATCCCCTTGCCGCCGCGTGCTCAACTCTTATTCCAAATCCTCCGGGAACGTAATACCTCTCTATTACTCCCGTGGAGGGAGCAAAGTTATTCTTTGGGTCTTCCGCATTTATTCTGCACTCTATTGCATAACCGTTAAACTTCACATCCTCCTGTTTTATCGTTAGCTTTTCTCCCGCGGCAATCTTTATCTGCCACTTCACTATGTCTATACCGGTTATCATCTCACTCACGGGGTGCTCAACCTGTATACGGGTGTTCATCTCAATGAAGTAGAGATTTCCTTCCTGGTCCGCTATGAACTCCATCGTTCCCGCGTTGTAGTAGCCTATCTCCTTTGCCGCTTTTGTAACTACGTTTCCATAATACTCCCTCTTTTCGGGTGTAAGTATGAGGGAAGGGGCTATCTCAACGAGCTTCTGGTTTCTCCTCTGTATGGAACAATCCCTCTCACCGAGGTGTATCACGTTTCCGTATTTATCCCCGAGAATCTGATACTCTATATGCTTTGGATTTTCTATAAACTTCTCAAGGAGGAGGTCTCCCCTTCCGAAGGCCTTCTCAGCTTCCCTTGAAGCCTGTTCGTAATTCTTGACGAGCTCCTCCTCGTTTCTGCATATCCTTATTCCTCTTCCTCCACCGCCCGCTGTAGCCTTAAGGAGAACGGGATAGCCTATCTCCCTCGCGAGGGCTTTAGCTTCCTCAAGGCTTTTTAGAATTCCGTCCGAACCGGGAACTACGGGAACGCCCGCTTTTTTCATAACCTCCTTTGAACGGGCTTTATCTCCCATAAGCTCTATAACCTTCCAGTGGGGACCTATAAATGTTATTCCCGCCTCTTCGCACATCTTTGCGAATTCCGCATTCTCCGCAAGGAATCCGTATCCAGGGTGTATAGCATCCGCACCGACCTCAAGGGCAAGGTCTATAATCCTTTGTTTGTTCAGGTACGTATCAAGGGGGTCAACACCTATCATATAAGCCTCATCCGCAAGCTTCACATGTCTTGCGGTACTCTCAACCTCGTTATAAATGGCAACCGTGGGAATTCCGAGCTCCTTACAAGCCCTTATTATCCTTACCGCTATCTCACCCCTGTTCGCCACAAGGACTTTATTAAACATCTCCTACCTCCTTTAAGTAATCTTTTACGATTTCGTTTAAGTTAATTCTTATTCCATTCATAACCTCAATATCCTTATTCCAATCCTGTACAAGCCACGGTTTTCCTTTTTCCGCTACCATTACCTTTCTGGGTTTCGTTGTTATCCATATCACTTTTTCCACACCCGCATCAAGTAAATCCTGCGTTTTTTCATACATATAAGATTCAAAGCTTTTGTATCTTGTTAAATCCGCTTTTGTATCAACTTCTATTACGATTTTAGGGGGGACGGGTATGAGTTTATCCTCAAGTAAATAAGGTTTTACCTTTTCTTTTTCAAAGATAGCTATATCAAGATTTCTCCAAGAACCTTTCTGGTATAAGAAACCGAGTTCGTTAAATAAAATTTCATACTTCCTTAAATCAAGCGTTTTTAATAAAAACTCAACTATAAGTCTTATCAAAAAAGCCTGCAGTCCACTACTACCCATAACCGCCTCCGGGGGGAGTTCGCCCTTCAGGACCTTCTCGTATCCTCGGTAGTATATGGGTTTTCCTTTTACTTTTTCATACGTGAGAAGTTTAAGGAGCTCTTTCTTTTCTTCTTTGGATAGCTTCTTTTTCAGCGTTCTTTCCATGCTTTTACTCCCGTAAAAAGGTATATAAAGAGCCCCTCAAAGGAGCTCAACCTTATACTCAATGGGGGCAACCTGATTAACCATGTAAGCTATTGAACAGGTTCCAGGGTTGTATATAACCTTATCAAGGGCTTTCTTTACGTCCTCCTCGCTTACATCTCCTTTAACCTTAACGAAGAGGTAAATCTTTGTGAAAACTTTCGGATACCTGTCCGTTATCCTTTCCGCGTCCGTTTCTATTTCTATGTCCTCAACGTGTTTTCCTTCCTTGTGAAGTGCTTCATATAGGTGTATGCCCACGCATCCCGCTACCGAGTGGAAAAGAAGCTCGGGGGGTCTTATTCCCCTTCCTTTTCCTCCTACATAATCCGCAGCATCAATGGGAACTTCCCTTCCCGCAGGACCAACGCCGACAAAGTGAAAGTCTTCTTTCTGCTTTACCTTAATCTTCATAACGCACCTCCTCAGAGTTTTATTCCCTCATCTTTTAAAAGCTTTTCAAGGTTCAAGCTCACACCCTCAACAACTTCAATGGCTTTGTTCCAGTCCGTTGTTATCCAGTCCTTTCCCTTTTCCGCAATAAGAACTTTTTTAACCTTTGTTATGAACCATATTACCTTTTGAACACCTCCGTTTAATAAGTCATTTGTCTTCTCATACATGTATTCCTCAAAGCTTCCGTATTTTGATAGGTCTGCTTTCGTGTCTATCTCTATTACCACAATAGGTGGCTTTTTCGTGTATTTATCGGAAGGAGTTGAAACTTCATCCTTCTTGTAAATAGCTATATCAAGGCTTCTAAAGTTTTGGGGAGAAAGCATAAAACCGAGTTCATTCGTTAAGGGTATAAAATCCTTTGGTAGGTTTTTGAAGAGATACTTAAGTATTAAGGAAATGATTATAGCTTGCAGTTCACTACTACCCATAACCGCCTCCGGGGGGAGTTCGCCCTTCAGGACCTTCTCGTACCCCCTGTAGTATATGGGCTTTCCCCTTACCTTCTCGTATGTGAGGAGTTTGAGGAGTTTCTTCTTTTCAGCTTCGCTTAAAGAGGTTTCTTTTACCTTCATAACCATAATTTAAGAAAGGTTTATTAAGAAAGAAAAAGGCTAAGAAATCCTGTTTGCTATCTCCTGTGCGAACTCCATTGTTCCCACTTCCTTTGCGTCTATGCCCTGTTTCCTGAAGCCGTTCGCTATATCAGGAGTCCCTATGTGTTCCGCGAGAGTTCTCCTTACAGCTTCGTAAATCTTTTGGGCTGCTTCCTTCCAGCCTATGTATTCAAGCATCATAGCTCCCGAAAGGGTGAGGGAGAGGGGATTTGCTATTCCCTTGCCCGCTATGTCCCAGGCTGTTCCGTGGGTGCTTTCAAAGAGAGCGTAACCGTCCCCTATGTTTCCGCTGGGAACGAAACCGGGACCACCTATAAGGGAAGCGGCAAGGTCAGAAACGTAGTCCCCGTTTAGGTTTTGGGCTATTATTACGTCGTAAGCCTCTGGCTTTAAAACGAGCTGCATTAACATCTGGTCCGTTATCACCTTAACGAGCTTAACCTGTCCTTCCGAGGGCTCAGCTTCAGGGTCCGTTACAACCTTTCCTTTGAACTCCGGTTCCTCCGCAACCTCAAAAGCCCAGTTTATAAAGGCTCCCTCCGTTGCCTTCATTATGTTTCCCTTTCCTATTACCGCTACCATCTTCTTTCCATTCTCAAGGGCATACCTGAGCGCCTTCCTTACGTGTCTCTTCGTTTTGAACTCACTCATCGGCTTTACGGTTATGCCCGCATCTTCGGGGAAGCCTTCTTCCTTTGCCCCCATCTCCTTTATGAGGAACTCCCTCACCTTTTTCGCCTCTTCCGTTCCTGCGAAAAACTCTATGCCCGCATATACGTCATCGGTGTTTTCCCTGAATACAACGAGGTCAACCCTTTCGGGGTTGGGTATGGGAGTGGCCTGTCCCATCCAGTAAACGGGTCTTACAGCGGAGTAGTAATCAAAAGCCCTCCTGAGTGCGGAATTTATAGAGCGGACTCCCTTCCCCACGGGTGTTCCTAGGGGTCCCTTAATGCCCACTATTGATTCTTTCAGAACGTCAAGGGTTTCCTGCGGTAATCTTTCCCCCGTTTTTTCCTCTGCCTTGTCCCCCGCAAGGAGCTCAACCCAGTATATCTTCTTGGAACCGTTATAGGTTTTATCAACAGCGGTATTAACTATAAGGAGCATAGCTTCCGTTATCTCGGGACCTATTCCGTCCCCCTCTATGAAGGGGATTATGGGATTGTCAGGCACTTCAAGGGTCTTGTCCTCTCTCAGCTTTATAAACTCTCCTTCCTGGGGAATTCTTGCCTTTCCTTCCCAGTAGAAAACATTATCAAACGCTGTTTTATTCATGCCCTACCTCCGAAAAGTTAATTGGTAATTTTAATAAGAAGCTCAAGACCTGTCAAGATTTTTAAAACAAAGTGTTAAAACTGTTATAAATACTTACGTATTAAAATCCTTTTTATGCGAACCCTTGAGAAGGCATTTAAGGTTCTTGAATACCTTATGGAAAAGGGAGAAGCGGGAGTAACGGAAATAAGCCAGAAACTGAACCTCAGCAAGAATAACGTATTCAGGGCACTCATAACCTTTGAGGAGCACGGACTCGTTGAGAAGGACGAGGAAACGGAGAAGTATAAACTTTCCGCAAACGCTGTTAGGCTCGGATACGGCTTTACTCAGAAGAACTCCTTTATAAAGCTTTCGGAACCCGTTTTAAAGAACCTGAGGTTTCAATTGAACGAGACCGTTAACCTTGCGGTTCTTGACGATAAGAAGGAATACATCGTTTACGTTGCGGAAGAGGAAACCATTAAACCCGTAAAGGTAAAATCAAGACTCGGGAAACGCTTCACCCTTGATGCGACAACAGCCTCCGCAAAAGCCTTGAGGAAAGCTGTCCTTGGGGAAAGCGGTTTCATATTTGATTACGAATACAGCACCGAGACGGAACTCTCGGGAGGAGCCTGCATAGTCAGGGATTACCTCGGAAAACCCATAGGAGCTATAGAGGTTCTCGCACCCATATACAGACTATCCCTTGATAGACTGAAAAACGAAATAGAGCCCCTTTTAAAGGAGGTTGCCCTTGAACTTTCCCTTAAGCTGGGGTATTGGGATTAAGAACAGGTATCCCTGGGCTCACCTATGAAGTATCCCTGTGCGTAATCCACCCCTATTTCCTTAAGCAGTTTGTATATCTCCTCGTTTTCAACAAATTCCGCTATCGTTTTTATCCCGGCCGTTTTTGCAAGCGTTACCGCACCTATCACGAAAGCCCTGTCAAGCTTACTCTTAACCATTGACCTTATAAACTCACCTTCTATTTTTATAAAATCAATCGGGAAAAGCTTTACGTATGTAAAGGAAGCGAAACCGGAACCGAAATCGTCAAGGGCAAACCTGAAGCCCTCCTTCTTCAACTCCTTTATAAACTCCTCAATTCTCTTTAAATTCCTAACAGTTTCCCTTTCAGTAATTTCAAAAACAATTTTCTCCCTCTTATACCCCGCCTCGTCAACAATTCTCTTTATCTCCTTGAAGAAATCCCTTATGAGTAGCTCCTTGGGAGATATATTGAAGAAGAGTATGGGTTCTTTTCCAGAAGCTTTACACTGCTTTAGAGCTTTCTTTATTACTTTGTAATCAAGCTTGTGGATTATGCCTAAACTTTCCGCTACTTCTATAAACTCACCTGCCGAGAAAACCTTATCTTTATCTTTTATCCTCATAAGCACCTCAAAGGCGAATATATCATTCGTTTTCAGGTCAAGAATGGGCTGGAAGTAGGGAATTACCTTATCGGATTCTATAGCGTTGAGGATTACAAACCCCTTTTGAGTAGTTATTTGGGCGTATTCCCTTATGTCTTCTTCCTCGGGGAATCTGTAACCTCCTTTTCCAAGCGTTTTTACCTTATACATCATGTTATCAGCTACTACGAAGAGCTCCTTTGGGGAAGAGCCGTGTTCCGGGTAAACGGCACCTCCCACCGAGACGCTTAATGTAATTACATTCCCGTCAGGAGCAAGTATCTTAAGCTCGTTTAGGTTGGTTAATAGTCTCTGGACAGCACTCCTTGCGCTTTCCGCATCCGTATAAGGCATTATTACAACGAACTCATCACCTCCGTATCTCGCAAGTAAATCCTCCCTCCTAAAGGTTTTCCTGAGTATTTCCGCAAATTTAAGGATAACGTTATCTCCAAATTCGTGGCCGTATCTGTCGTTCAACATCTTGAAGTTATCAATATCCAGAACAAGCAAGGTGAATTTGTAATTGTGTCTCTTTGCCCTTTCTATTTCGTAAGTGAGAAGCTCCCAAAATACCCTCTGGTTGTATAGCCCCGTAAGGGGGTCCCTGGTTGCGTAATACTCAAGCTCCTGTGTATAAATATTTATCGCTTTAATAGAACCAACAAAGTTAAGAAGCGTTGAGAGCAGACCTTCTATCGCTATAATCTTAGTCTCCTTTTCCGTTTCTAGTAGGTCCACGCCTATTCCCACTATTCCACCTATAAGAGGTTTCCTCAGGAATAGCTTTTTAGTTATGGTCCTGAAATCGCTTATCTCTTTAACCTTTCCGTTCCTCCACAGGATTATGTTCTCAACGTTTACGTTTGGAGAGTTGTTTACCATGTCCCTTCTCTTGAGTTCAGATTTTATTTCCTCAACAACCTTCTCTCTTAGCTTCGTAGAAGGTACGCGGTTCCAGAAAACAACGGCTGAAAAAACGTTAGCGGATTCCCTGAAGACAACAAAGAAGAATATAAAATCAAGGATTTTTGATATATCCTTTAAAATGCTTGATAGAAAACCCTTCCAGTCAACAACGGCTTCCGAGGTTATTAAAAACTTTTCCAGAAGCTTTACCTCAAACTCCAATACCTTCTTATCAATTGCCGTTTCTCTCACCTTTTCTATAAGTTTTCTGTAATCGTCCCTTATTTCATTAAGCTCCTTAAAACCGAAGTCTATGGCTTTATACTCTATTAGAGATAGGTCGTCAAGAGTGTTTACACTTTTTATACTGCTTTCAAGGGCCTTTATTCCCTTACTTAATCGTTTTTTCATAACGTGTGCGAAGAAAAGGGCACCTATTAAAGGAAAAACAGATGCTAAACCTCCGTATAAAAGGATGTTCCTCTTTGCTTCAGCCATTAATTTATTCGTATCTATCCTTACCTCTACTACACCGAGGACATCTCTCTCCTTAGCGTTAACGTGACACCTTAAACAGAGCTTTTTAGCGAGAACGGGATAAGTGTAAACAAAGTAATTACCCTGTTTTTTATAAACCTCCTCTTTTGTGAGGAATGCCTTTATGACCTGAGGAGAAGGAGGAGGTTCCTTAACGGTCCCGAAAAGGGCCTTTACTTTCTCTCCCCTAAATATAAAAACCTTTGTAGGTGCATCCTTATGAGTCTCTTCAAGTCCTTTTAGGAAGTTTATTAAATCCTCCCTGGTCCATCCCCTACTCATTAGGTTGAACATGTCCCTGAAGGTCTGCCTTGCTATACTTCTTGAAAGGGACATGGAATAGTGGTCTATAAGCTTATTTCCAAAGTAAAGGAAGAGGAACGAGGTTATAATGGCTATAATTAATGAAGTTCCAAGGGCAATAAAGAGTATAAATCTGTATAGGCTCATCAGGATAGATTATAATTTCTTCTAAATGTATACCCTCAGGATGGCTGAGTCTCCGACGGAAGGACATCCCGACAAGGTAGCGGACCAGATAGCGGACGCGCTCCTTGACGAGTTCATAAAGAAGGACCCCTTCAGTAAGGTTTCCCTTGAGATAATGGTCACGACTGGGCTCGTTATGGTCGGGGGGGAGCTATCCACGGAGAGCTACGTTGATATTCCCCGAGTGGTCAGAAACGTTATAAAGGATATCGGATACACCCGTCCCGAACTCGGTTTTGATGCGGATACCTGTGCGGTTGTCCAGTCCATAGACGAACAAAGTCCCGAGATAGCCCTCGGTATATCTTCGGAAGGTGCGGGGGATACAGCAATAGTGGTAGGTTATGCAACGAGGGAAGCACCCAACCTTATGCCCTGGCCCATAACTCTTGCCCACAAGATATCAAAGAGAATCTCCGAATACAGGAAGATAGGAAAGTTTCCATTCCTGAGACCGGACGGAAAGGTTCTCATAGCCATGATTTACGAGGACGGAAGACCCTCCTATGTTCACAGCGTAATAGCATACGTTCACCACGACCCGGACATATCCCTTAACAATTTAAGGGAGATGATTATTGAAGAGGTTTTAAGGAAGGAGATACCTGAGGAGTTTATAAACGAGAAAACCCTTTTCAGAGTAAATCCAACGGGAAGGTTCGTTATAGGCGGACCCGTTGCGGATACGGGATTAACGGGAAGAAAGATTGTCTCGGACGCATACGGGGACATAGGGCTTTCCGGGGGGAGTGCCTTCTCGGGGAAGGACCCGACAAAAACGGACCGCTCGGGCTCATACCTTGCGAGAATGATAGCTAAACACATCGTTGCGGGCGGATGGGCGGAAAGATGCCTCGTTCAGATAGGTTATGCCTTCGGTCTTTCGGAGCCCGTAGCCTTTGATATTGAGCTTTTCGGAACGAACAAGGTTGATAAAGAAAAACTCACCGAAGCGGTTAAAAAGGTATTCCCCTTAAAGCCCGCTGAGATTATAGAGTTTCTGGACCTCAGGAAACCCATATATAGGCAGACGTCGGTTTACGGACACTTCGGAAAGGAAAACCTTCCATGGGAGAAGTTAACCCACCTTGACAAACTGAAAGAGCTACTTGATTAACTCAAGGAACTCCCTTATCTTCATACTTACACACTCCTCGGGAGTTGAAAAAACCCTTAAGTTTTCTTCCTCAACAACGAGAACCTCTTTAAAGCCCTTCTCAAAAGCGTAGCTTATTGATTTTTTAAGCTCCCTTTCTATAAGCTCAATGGATACCTTCTTACCCCTATCCCTCAGTATGTCCGCAAGCCTCTTTCCCGTCCCCTTCTTGGAGTTATCAATTATGTAGTAATCCTTTTTTTCAATCTCCTTCGGGAGATAGTCTATAAGCTTTTCAAGGTATACCGCTCCTCCCGTTGCGGGAAAATCCTTCCCGAATAAACTCGAAAGGTTATCGTATCTCCCTCCTCCCGCAACAGCCTGATGCGTATCAAGGTCGTATATCTCAAAGATTATGCCCGTGTAGTAGGGGAATTCCCTCACCTCAAATATATCGTAAGCGAAGGATATTCCCCTTTCTCTCAGCTCCCTTCCGACCCTTATAAGAGATTCCTTTTCTTTCTTCAAAGAACACCTGTCAAGGGAAGTTAAAACTTCTTCTTTATCGGAAATCCTTAAAACTTCAAGTAGATTCTCACCGAGAACTTTCTTAAGCTCCTCAAGATTCCTCTCTGAGAATCCCTTAATAAGCTCTTCCCTTTCTCCGCTCAGCTTTTTAACTATACCCGCATGGCTAAGGATTACCTTCAGGTTTTTAAGTCCTATTTCCTTTAAATACTCTATTAATACATTTATAACCTCAACGTCCGCCTCAAGACTTTCAACGCCTATCAGCTCAACACCCGTCTGAAGCCTCTCAAATCCCTTCTTATCAAGAGAAAATAAACTGCCGAAGTAGTAAAGCTTTTGAGGAAAATGGACATTTTTAAAGCTTGAAACGGTTCTCACAACCTGAGTGGTAAAATCAAGCCGAAGGCTAAAAATCTCCTTGCTCCCGCTCTCCTTAAAGGTTATGGCTTCCCTCGCCTTTTCCCCGAAGGCAAGCTCCTGATACTCGTAAGGCTCAAAGTAAGAAAGATTTATGTAGTCGTATCCGTAAGACTCAAAAACCTTACTCGCCTTCAGAAAAAAGTTTTTTATAAGGTTTGACTCGCCGAGGCTGTAAAACCTTTCTCCCGATATGAGGTAAGGTTTCATATGCTTATTTTAATTCATGGAGCGGGCGACGGGACTCGAACCCGCGACCTGCTGCATGGCAAGCAGCCGCTCTACCACTGAGCTACGCCCGCTTACAAAGTATATATTATAACAATCTCATGAAAGAATACAAGAACCTGGAAACTCTTGAGGAGCTAAAAAACTTCCTGAGGGAGTTCTTTAAAGATGAAGAGGTTGAGGTTTACCTTTTCGGTTCAAGGGCAAAGGGAACACACGGAAAGCATTCGGACGTGGATATAGCAATCTTCTCGGAAAAAGACCTTTCGGATAGGATAACTGTTCTGAGGGAAATACTTGAGGAAAGTAATTTACCCTATGAGGTTGATATAGTTGACCTGAGGGAGGCAGGCTACCTTAAGGAGATTGTAAAAAGGGAAGGAGAAAGATGGATTTAGAGAGGTTTGTTGGAGATTTTAATAAAGCTTTAAGTAGATTGAAAGAAGCCCATAAAAGGGCGGAAGAATTAAAAGGAAGTACGGATTACGAGTTTTTTCGGGACAGCACAATACAGAGGTTTGAATTTACCGTTGAAATAATGTGGAAATCTGTAAAAAGATTTCTTGAAACTTCTGAAGGAATTACCTGCAGGTCTCCAAAGTCCTGTATAAGGGCTTTTTTCACCGCAGGCTTCATTTCCGAAGAGGAAGCGGTCAAACTTTTGAAAATGATAGATGATAGAAACAGAACTTCCCATACGTATCACCAAGAGATTGCTGAAAGCATATATAGGAACATTAAGGAATACATCCCCTTAATGGAAAAGGTATTGAAGATATTGAAAAAAACTCTTTAGTATCATTTCCTTATGAGCATACTGAGGGAGCTTTTAAAGGAGCTTTCCGAATACGTATCTGTGGAGAACTATACCGAGGAGTTTTTTGATAAATACTACGCTTTCAGGATTAAGGGAAGACTTGAGCCCGTGAGGTATCCCCACATTCCACAGCTTGATAAGTTCGTTGGCATAGAAAGGCAGAAAAGTATTCTCCTCAGGAATACGGAGCAGTTCGTCAAAGGTTTTCCCGCAAACGACGTTTTACTTTGGGGAGCAAGGGGAACGGGAAAGTCTTCACTCGTTAAAGCTCTTCTCGGGATATTCGCCTCTGAAGGTCTGAGGTTGATTCAGATAACAAAGAGCGAAATTCCCGAAATAGCTCACCTATACGAGCTTTTGAGGGGGAGAAAAAAGAGGTTCATACTCTTCTTTGATGACCTTTCCTTTGAGCCTGAAGAGGAGTCTTTCAAGCTCCTCAAATCCCTGATGGAGGGGGATATAGAGGAAAGACCTCCCAACGTTCTCGTTTACGCAACCTCAAACAGAAGAAATCTGATTCCCGAAAAAGGAGAGGAAGAGAAGTTCCCGGAGGAGTCCCTTCAGGAAAGGATATCCCTTGTTGAACGATTCGGGATAAGACTCCAGTTCCCCCCAATGGATAAGAGGCTTTACCTTAAGGCGGTAAGCCTATACCTCAGGGATTACAACATTTCCCTGAACGAAGAGATTGAAAGGTCCGCATTGATGTGGGCAACGGAGAGGGGAAGCTTCTCGGGAAGAGTTGCATACCAGTTCGTCAAGGATTACGTGGGAAGGCTCAGGTTAAGGGAAAGCTCTTGACCGTATCAACGAGGAGTTTTACCTTTTTGAACTCCATATCGGGCTGGAGTCCGTGCCCTAGGTTAAAAACGTATCCCGTCTTTACGGGAACTCGCTTTAGTAGGTATAAGGTCCTTTCCTTTATCACCTCTTCCCTTGCGTAAAGAATCGTCGGTTCTAAATTTCCCTGAAGGGCTTTATCGGTGTAGTTGAAAGCTTCCGCTATATCAATGCTCCAGTCAAGAGAAAGGGCATCCGCGGGATAATCAACCGCGGTATCAAAGAAGGAAGAAGAGCCCCTGAAGAAGTATATAACGGGGACGTCCGAGAAGGATTTTATCTCAGATAATAAGTAATTCGTGAATGGATAAACGTACTCGTCGTAATCCTCCGCACTAAGGTTATTCACCCAGCTGTCAAAGACCTGAATAACGTCCGCTCCTGCCTTTATCTGTTCCTTGAGGTAAGATATTAACGCTTCCGTGAGGAGCTCCATTATCCTTTTGAACTCCTTCGGATTTTCCCACATAAAGAGCTTCGTCTTCCTGAACTCCCTTGAAGCTCCCCCCTCTATGAGGTAGGAAAAGAGCGTGAAGGGAGCGCCCGAGAAGCCTATCACGGGAACCTCATCCTGCAGGCTTTTAACCCTCTTTATTACCTCGTAAACGTATGCGTTTTCTTCGGGGCTGTAGGGCTTCAGGTCCTCATACCTTCCGCTCCATCGGAGCTTGGGTCCCTCTCCCTCCTGAAAGCTCACCTCAACCCCCATAGCTTCCAGGGGAACGAGTATATCGGAGAATATGATTACCGCATCAACCCCGAGAAGCCTCAAGGGAAGAAGGGATATCTCGGTTGCAAGCTCAACGTTCTTACACAGCTCAAGGAAGTTCCTCACACGTTTTCTTATCTCCCTGTATTGGGGCATGTATCTTCCCGCCTGTCTCATGAGCCAAACGGGATACCGCTCTATCGGTTCTTTTCTTAAGCTCCTGAGAAGAAGGTCGTTTTTGGGCATGGGATTATTTTAAGGGATTGGTGCCGGTGGCGGGAGTCGAACCCGCACGCCCGTGAAGGGCAGGGGATTTTGAATCCCCCGCGTCTGCCAGTTCCGCCACACCGGCTCCCTAAATAAATTATAGTATTACACTTATGAACATTCTCATAACCGGCGGTGCGGGATTTATCGGTTCAAATCTCGCCTTTGCCCTTCAGGAGAAGTATCCCCGGGCAAAGATTTACGTTCTTGATAACTTCTCCTCGGGGCACTTTAAGAACCTTATAGGATTTAAAGGCGAGGTTATAACGGGAGACATAACAGACAGGGAGCTCTGGGACTACATAGGAAAGAAATTCAGGTTTGACGTCATATTCCACGAGGCTGCTATAACGGATACGACGGTTATGGACCAGTTCCTCATGATGAGGACGAACGCGGACTCCTTCAGGTATATACTTGACCTTGCGGTAAAATGGGGGGCGAAGGTAATATACGCCTCTTCCGCAGGCGTTTACGGAAACACGCCCCCCCCTATGAGGGAGGATTACGGGCTTGAACCCGAAAATATTTACGGATTTTCAAAGCTCATGATGGACCACATAGCTAAGGAGTATATGGAAAAGCACCCCGAGATAAACATAGTTGGCTTCAGGTATTTCAACGTTTACGGACCCCGCGAGGAGTATAAGGGAAAGACCGCAAGTATGATTTACCAGCTTGCGGTAAAGATGTTAAAGGGAGAAAAACCGAGACTCTTTAAGTGGGGAGAGCAGAGAAGGGACTTCGTTTACATAAAGGACGTGATAAAGGCAAACCTTCTCGCCCTTGAGAGGAACGTTTCGGGCATATTCAACGTGGGAACAGGAAGGGCAAGGAGCTTTAACGAGATTGTGAAAATACTGAACAGGGAGCTCGGAACTAATTACGAGGTTGAGTATTTTGACTGCCCCTACGACTTTTACCAGGAGTTTACGGAAGCGGACCTCACGAAGATTAGGGAAGCCCTCGGATATGAGCCTACCTATTCCCTTGAGGAAGGCATAAAGGACTACCTTCCCTATATACGTTCAAAGGTAAAGAGATGAAGGTTTACTTTTTCGGGGGAAAAGGAGGAGTAGGGAAGACGACCCTCTCTTCCGCTTACGCTGTGAAGCTATCAGAAGAAGGGAAGAAAGTTCTCCTAATTTCCACGGACCCCGCCCACTCCCTCTCGGACGTGTTTAATATCCCCATAGATGGAGAGGCAAAGATAAACGAGAAACTAACCCTTAAGGAGATAGATATTCAGAAAAGCCTTAAAGATTACACGAATAGAGTTTTTGAACTATCAAGAGCCCTTCTTAAGCCCGAATCCCTAAAACAGCTTGAGGGCATACTCCACTCCCTTGAAGAAAGCCCGGGAATAGAGGATACGGTAATCCTTGAGGAGCTTACAAAGGAAATCGTTTATAAATATGAGGATTATGACGCTTTTGTTATTGATACCGCACCCACGGGGCACACCCTGGGACTTCTGAAAACGGTCGGGAGACTCTCTTCCTTTTTTGAAGAAGTGATAAAAATGAAGGCAAAACTTGAAGAGCTAAAAAAGGCTTCGGGAAAGGAATACGTATCAAGAAGTCTTGAATACATAGAAGAGAGGAAAAAGAGGTTTGAAAAGTTTTCAAAAATAGTTTACACCTCTTCCGAGTTTATTCCCGTTCTCACCCCCGAAAAGCTCCCCATAGAAGAGACGACGAGACTCATAAAATCCCTTGAGCACAAAGGCATAAAGGTTAGGAGAATTATAGTCAACAAGGTTCTTCCCCAAAACCTTAAAGATGAGTTCTCAAGGAAAAGAAGGGAGAACCAGGAGAGGTATATAAAGGAGATTGAGGAGAGGTTTAAAAAACTTGAGAGGATTTACATACCCCTCAGGGAGACGGATATCGTGGGATACGAAGAGCTGAAAAAATTATCATCCCTTCTCTTCTAAGGATTTTGCCTCAAGCCAGAGCCTGTCCATCTCCTCAAGACTCATATCCTCAAGCCTCTTCCCCATCTCCTTAGCCTTCTTCTCTATGTAAGAGAATCGTCTTATGAACCTTTCGTTGGCTTCCTGGAGGGCTTCTTCTGCGTCAACGCCCACGAAACGGGCAAGCTCAACCACAGCGGTGAGTATGTCCCCAATTTCGTGCTTTATATTCTCTCTGTCGTTCTTCTCAAGGGACTCTTTTAGCTCCTGTATCTCTTCCTCAATCTTCTCAAAAACCTGGTTTATGTTTTCAAAGTCAAAACCTACCTGGGAAGCCCTGTCCTGGAGCTTCTGGGAACGCATTAATGCGGGAAGGTGCTTGGGAACTCCCTCAAATATGCTCTTCCTCTTCTCCATCTTCTTTTTCTCCCAGTTTTTAAGAACCTCTTCCGGCTTCTCGTTTCCGAAAACGTGGGGATGTCTCTCTATAAGCTTTCTCACAAGTGTGTCTATAACATCGTTTATATCAAAAGCTCCCCTTTCCTTTGCTATCTGAGAGTGGAAAACAACCTGAAGGAGGAGGTCTCCCAGCTCCTCCTTTAACTTCTCGTCATCCTTGCTGTCTATGGCATCAAGAACCTCGTAAGCCTCCTCTATGAGATACTTCTTCAGGCTCTCGTGAGTCTGCTCCCTATCCCACGGACACTTTTTCCTCAGCTCTTCCATAACCTTTATCAAATCTTCAAATGTATACCTCTTTTTATCCCTCATAATTTAATACATATAGGAGGATATTATGCCAAGATGGGGAAAATTTAGAATTTCATTTGATAGCTGGAAGCTCCTCTCTCTGGATAACCACGTATTGGAGGAATCAAACGAGATAGGGGACGTAAAGGTAGAAACCGATAAATGGGGGCCCATAAAAGGTGGAATTCCCGAGGAATTTAACGAGAAAAGTTTAAATATAGCCTTTGTAGATGGAGTAAGAAGAACGGAAAACGTCGTTTATATAGAGGACACAAGCCAGCCCGTTGTTGTTGAAGGAGCTTTTGTTTCCTTGGGTGCGGGCGCACTCGTATTAAATTACGGAAGGATAAACGAGCTTGAAAGCTCCCTCAAAGAGTGCACAATAAAACGATACTTTCTCCTGAGGGAAAAGGTTGAGATAGGGAGCCCGAAAATAAGGTTTTCCTCCCAAGGGGGAGTTATTGAGTTTGAGGTTGAGACAGCAAATAAGGAGCTATCCCCCTACGTAAACGAGCTCATGGCGGCCATGGAGCTTGAAGTTGCAAGGAAGGTTTACGAGGGTAAAATGGCGGATTTGATAATAACGGACGGAACACTACACTACATAGCGAAGATAAGAAACTACCCCTTCGTTGGATACATAAAGAAGCATAAGAGGATTTACGTTTATCCCGAACACGTTGAGGTTTTAAGAAAAATGAAGGTTGGTGAGAGAACGCCCATTATCCTCATTCACTCCCAGCCCACGATGAACGGGAACAACACCTCAAACCTTGATAAGTTCACTTGGTATGTTAAACTGAGCGAAGGGGAGGGAATAACGAGCCTCGCAAGACTTGAGGTTCCGGCGGAGATAGGAATAGATAAAGCTATAAAGCTCGCGGACCTAACCGCATACCTCATTCCTAAGTTCTCATCAAGGGAGTTCAACGAAAGAAGAGCTCCCCAGAACCTTATACCAATAAAATACCTTGAAACATTCCTGAGACACAGGCTCGGAAGCCAGTCCCTCATAAGAAGGCTGATAGCCCAGTATATGAAATGAAGAGAGTTCTCGTGAGCAAATGCCTTCTTGAGTGTTGCTACAGATACGACTCAAGGGACGTGAGAGTAAGGGAACTGGAAGAAAAACTGAAGGATTGCGAGGTTATAACAATATGTCCCGAGGTTGAGCTTTTATCCCTTCCCGTTCCAAGACCGAGGCTCAAGTTCGTTCCAACAAAGGAAGGAGTTAGACTCCTTAAGGAGGACGAAGGGAAGGATTTAACCGAAGAACTGAGGAAGAAGGTAAGGGAGTTTTTAAGTTCCATAGGAAGGATTGACGAGGCGTATTTAAAAAGCAAGTCCCCGAGTTGCGGTGTTGGAGACGCTAAGGTTTACAGATGTCTTGAGTGTGAAGAGGAAGTGGGAAGGAGGGACGGAATTCTAACGGAAGAACTTAAAAAAGCCTTTCCCGATGCAAAGATACACAAGTTGTAAAATAAAGCCTAAGACCCCTTAGGGAGGTGGAATATGGACAGGGAATACAAACGCTACCACGAAGAGGAACACGAAAAACCGAGGGTAATAGAGGAAGGTATATGGGTTGCGGAAGAGGCCATAAAGAAGGCTCCCAAGCTTGAGGGCGTTCCCACGGGCGTTGAAGGACTTGATGACCTTTTCTTTAAAACGGAGCTCCAGGACGGAAAGGTTGTGAAGAAGCCCCTTGGGGGAATACCGAGGTATGCGGTTGTTAACATAACGGGTGTTTCCGACACGGGAAAGTCCCTTATGGTTGAACAGTATACGGTAAAGCAGGCGGAAAGGGGAGAGCCTGTAGCTTTCATAACCGTTGAGAGTCCAGCACCCTTCGTCACCATGGGACTCAGGGAAAGGGCAACCGCCATGGGAATAGACTTTGAAAAGATAAAGGACAAGATAATACTCATAGATGCGGCAAGCCACGCAACCCTCAGGGAAAATATACCGAACCTTCTCGCAACCCTCGCCCACGTCATAAAGACCTACAAGGTAAGGCACACGATAATAGACTCAATAACTGGACTCTACGAAGCAAAGGAGATGCTCGCAAGAACGATTGTCAGACAGCTCTTTAACTTCATGAAGAAGTGGTATCAAACAGCCCTTTTCGTTTCCCAGAAGAGAAGCTCCCACGAGGAGCTATCCGCAGAGGCTGCGGGAGGTTTCGCTATAAGCCACATAGTTGACTGTACGATGGTTCTCGCAAAGGAGCTTATAATGACCAAGTATCAAGCTCAGATTTATAAAAAGGAAATCGGGGATATAGTAAGGCTCTTCAGGATAGACGGGTGTCGTTTATGCGGACACGACACGAAAACCCACTTTATGGAGATTACCGAGACGGGACTCGTAAAGATAGGACCTCCCCTCAGGTAAAATAAATCCTCTATGAAAGAACTCGTAAGGGAAAAGGTAGAAAAAGCCCTAAAGGAGATTTACGGGATTGAGAAGAAGGAGTTTAAGGTAGAAAAACCCAAGGAAGAAAACTTAGGAGACCTCGCCACAAACGTTGCCTTTCTCCTCGCAAGGGAGCTCAAAAAACCCCCCGTAAAGATAGCCGAGGAGCTTTCGGAAGAGTTAAGAAAGGACAAAACCTTTAAGAACGTTGAGGCGGTAAAGGGCTTTATAAACTTCCGTTTCTCTTTTGATTTTCTGAAAGAAGAGTTCAAGAAGCTCCTCTCAATGGGGGAGGAGTACTTCAGGGAGAACCTCGGAAATAAAATGAGGGTTCAGGTTGAGTATGTGAGTGCGAACCCGACGGGCCCCCTTCATTTGGGACACGGGAGGGGTGCGGTCGTAGGGGATACCCTCTCAAGACTTCTTAAGTTTTTCAATTACGAGGTTACGAGGGAGTATTACATAAACGATGCGGGAAGACAGGTTTACCTTCTTGGTGTGTCAATCCTTTACAGATACCTTGAGGATTGCAAGGAAAGGGACGAGAAGCTTTTTAAGGAGATAAAGGAAATCTTTGAAAAGGACGGATACAGGGGAGAGTATATAAAGGAAATTGCGGACAGGGTTAGGAGCTTAATCGGTGAGGAACTCTGCAAAGAAAGGGATTTAAATAAACTCAGGGAGTTAATACTCTCAAAAGAAAAGGAGATTAACTACCTAAGGAGATATGAACCCAAAGATGTCGCTGAGCTTTTAGCCCTTTACGGGCTTGACCTTATGCTGAAGGAGATAAAGGAAGACCTCTCCCTTATAGGGATAGAGTTTGACGTCTGGTTCAGCGAAAGGAGTTTATACGACGAGGGACTCGTTGAGGAGCTCATAAACCTCTTAAAGGAAAAGGGATACGTTTACGAGAAGGATGGAGCCCTCTGGCTTAAAACCTCGGAGTTCGGGGACGACAAGGACAGGGTTATTAGACGCTCCGACGGAACCTATACCTACTTCGCCTCGGACATAGCCTACCACTACAACAAGTTCAAGAGAGGATTTGAGAAGGTGATAAACGTATGGGGTGCGGACCACCACGGATACATACCGAGGGTAAAAGCTGCGATAAAGATGCTGGGTATAAAAGAGGACTGGCTTGAGCTACTCCTCGTCCAGATGGTAAAGCTCTTCAGGGGCGGGAAAGAGGTAAAGATGTCAAAAAGGGCGGGGACCTTCGTAACCTTAAGGGAGCTCCTTGAAGAAGTCGGACCGGACGCGGTAAGGTTTATATTCCTCACAAAGAGAAGCGACACACCCCTTGACTTCGACGTTGACAGGGCAAAGGAAAAGAGCTCGGAAAACCCCGTTTACTACGTCCAGTATGCTCACGCAAGAATAGCGGGAATTCTGAGGGAGTTTAAAGAGAGGTATAACAGAGAGATAACGAAGGAAGAGCTCTTAAACTACGTTGATTATCTCTCGGAAGAGGCGGAAGAGAAGCTCATAAAGAAGCTCCTCTTTTTCAAAGATGAGCTAATAGACATTGTTCAGAGGAGGGAGCCCCATCTCCTTACCTACTACCTGATAGACCTTGCGGGGGATTTCCACCACTACTACAACCACCACAGGATACTGGGAATGGAGGAAAAAGTTATGCTATCAAGGCTTGCCCTCGCAATAGGAGTAAAGGAAGTAATAAGGCTGGGGCTCGGACTCATGGGTGTGAGTGCCCCCGAAAGGATGTAGTTAGACGTAGTAGCGCTTTCTGTAGAAGAAGTCAACGAGGAGGTATCCCGTTATGAATCCACCTATGTGGGCATACCAGGCGACACCCCCGTATCCTATAAAGGGGAGGGTAACTATGCCGTTTACAATTTGAATGAAGAACCACATGCCTATGAAGATTACAGCGGGGAGTTCCATAAGGGTGAGAAATATAAACACGGGAACGAGGGCAAGAACTCTTGCGTGGGGAAAGAGCTTCATGTAAGCCCCGAGAACTCCGCTAATAGCACCGCTTGCCCCGACCATAGGAACGTTAGCTCCCCCGAAGGCAAGGCTTATAAAGGTCTGGCTGAGTGCCGCACCGAGCCCACAGAGTATGTAAAAAATGATGTACCTAAATTTTCCGAGCCTGTCCTCAACGTTATCCCCGAAAATCCATAAAAACCACATATTGCCCAAGATGTGCCCCCAGCTCCCGTGGAGAAACATATGGGTGATGAGGGTGTAGGGCTTTTGGGGAAGCTCCGCGGGAACGAGTCCCCACTCTCTCAAAAAGAGCTCAAAGACGGTTATCTGCCCCTGAAGGGTGTAAATAATATCGTCGGTGAGACTCCACTCGTAGAGCCATATTGCGGAACAAAGGAGGATTATTGTCAGGTTAACTATCGGGAAACTTCTTGACGGATTTACATCCTTTATAGGAATCATAGCTTTATTTTATACCGAGCTGGTAAATTATTTTAGTGAATATGAGTCAGTTTGTAGACATTGAGAGACCGGTTTCGGAAAAGTTAAAGAGAATTCTTGAGGAGGACCGAAACGATATCCCGAAGCTCATTTCCGACCTAAAAAAACTCATGGAGGAGGACCCCTACTACCTTGAGACTTACATAAAGCTTTCGGAGATAATGGAGAACGAGGGCTATATTAAGGAAGCTGAAGAGATAATTCTTCAGGCTTACGAGAGGGCTATGGAGCTACTCAAAGGTGAGGAAGGGGAACTTCCCGAAAGCGTTCCGTGGGAATATGAAACGAACAGGCACATAATAAGGGCTATCCTTGAGGCGGGAATAACCCTGTGGGAAGTAGGAGAGATAGACGAGGCCCTAAAGGTTCTGAAGATGCTCTACAAGCTCGTTCCCGGGGACCCAGTAGGTGTGAGGTATTACATCCTCGCGATACTTGAGGGAATGGGATTTGAAGAGTTTGAGCTCACCTTCGGTAAAAACGGGGGATACGATACGCGGTCCCTTGAGGAGTGGTTTGAGAGACATAAAGAGAGGTTTATGGAGTTTGTTGAGGATTGAGCTTTTCTTTCAGCCTTTCTAATGCCCTTGCCTTTATCTGGGCAACCCTTGATATGGAGGTGTTCAAGACCTTTGCTACTTCCTTTAAGGGAAGACCCTCGTAAAAAACGAGCTGTATAACGAGTTTTTCCCTTTCGGGAAGCTCGCTCACTGCTTTTTTTAGCCTTTCCTCGAACTCCTTCCTTATTACCTTCTCTTCAACGTCTTCCCCGGAGGAGATTAACTCGGAGTAATCCCTCACGTTCTCCCTGAAGACCTCTTCAAGGTTAAGGATGTAGGAGAAGGAAATTCTCTTTAAGGTATTCACAAGCTCCTCCGTGGAAATTCCAAGCTCCCTTGCCAGTTCCTCATCCGTCGGCTCCCTTCCCAGTTTCTCCTTCAGTTTTTCAAGAGTTTCCTTTATCCTCCTTTCCTTGTTCCTTATCTCCCTGCTTCCGAAATCAAGACTCCTCAGGTAATCGTATATGGCTCCCTTTATCCTTATCTTCAGGTATCTCTCAATTGCTTTTTCGTCGGTAGTTTTCAGGTTATCTATTCCCTTAATGAGTCCGATTATTCCGTAGCCTATAAGGTCCCTTACGTCAACATCCTCGGGAAGGTGCTTCTTTATGTTGTAGGCTATGCCCTTCACAAGGGGCAGATATTTTAGAATAAGCTCTTCCCTCTGTTCCGCATAAGGTTTTTTCATACTCCCAGTTTTTTAAGTATTTTACCCCAAAAGCTTTCCCTGGGTTTGGTTGCAAGGTCTATGTTTGATACGACTTCCCTCAGCTCCTCTTTAAATCCCTTATCAACAGGGTTCTGGTCTATAACTCTCCTTATGAGGTTCTTTCTGTAGTGGAGAAATCCTATGTAATGAACCTTAGCGGTCGTGTATTTTGAGGTGAGTATCTCTATGCTTTCGGTTACATTTCTTGCCTCCGCTTCGTTGTCCGCTTTGTTTACTATGAGGTAGAAGTCCTCAACCCCCTCTTCTTTGTTCAAGACCTTTATGAGAGCGTAAGCGTCCATTATTGCTGTAGGTTCCGGAGTTGTGAGTATTATGGGAATGTCCGCACAGGAAGCGAGCATAAGCGTAGTTCTGTGTATCCCGGGAGGAGTATCAAGTATGACGTAGTGAAAGTTCTCCTCCGCGAAGCTGTGGAGCTTGTTTATAATCGTGCTGAGCTGAGTTTTAGGCATATCCGCAAGGCTTTGAAAACCGCTTCCGCCCGATATGAAGTAAAGGTTCTCGTTGACCTTTACGGGAAGCTCCTCTATACTTGCAAAGCCTTTCAGCATATCCGATAAGTCCTTTGATGGTGTTATGCCGTACATAAGGTGTATGTTGCTGAGTCCCAAATCCCCGTCAAATATTAGAACCCTTTTTCCTTCCTCCGAGAGAATCTCGCCGAGGTTTATAACAACAAGCGTTTTCCCTACTCCACCTTTCCCGCTTGATACCGAAATATACCTCGTCTTTTTATCCTTCCCTTCCTTTACTTTAAGCAAGTTGAGCTGCTGGTTTAACTTCATTTTCATCCTCTAAAATTAATCGGATGATATAGTCGTAGTTTGCAATAACAATGTCCTCTGGCAGAGATTGGCCCGTTGTGAAACAGAGAATGGGATACTGGGTTCTGTAGGCAACGTTTATTATACTTCCCGGAAAAGGCGTCTCATCAAGCTTTGTGAAGATAAGCCCCCTCACGGAAAAGATGCCGAACTGCATAACCGCCTCATACATAACAAGCTCCGCAAGGTTCGCCGCAAGCGTTAAATATACGCTTATATCGGATACCTTGAAGTAGGATTCAAGTTCCTTTAATCTTACAACGTCATAATGGCTCCTTCCCGCGGTATCAACGAGTATAACGTCCCTGTCCTCCATCTCAAGAAGGTGAACGTTAAAGCTCTTCGGAGAGTCGGAAAGCTTGAAGGGAATCTCAAGGATTTCCGCAAAGGACTTTAACTGCTCAAAGGCACCCACCCTGAAGCTGTCAAGGGAGATTATTCCTACCTTTTTCCTGTTTTTCTTAAATAGGTATGCGAGCTTTGCTATCGTTGTAGTCTTTCCCACACCCGTTGGGCCGACGAGTGCGACAACCTTAGGGGGATTTTCAAGAAAGTCCTCTTCTAACTTTATGTTTTTCTCAAGGCTTTCTCTCATTGATGTGTATAAATCCTCTTTAAAGTCGTAAACCTTCCTGTCTATATCGTATCCGCAGGCGTCTTCTATAATTTTTTTCGCTATATCCTTATTTACGTTTTTCAGAATTAATTTTTCGTAAACCCTTCTCACCCTTTCGGAGTATTTCTCTTCTTCTTCAGAAGTTTTCGCTTCCTTCACAGGCTGGCTGTTTGAGGAAACGAGCTCGTTAACTATCTTCTTAAGGTTCTCAATCTCCTTTATTAGTTCCTTTTCCTTTTCAAACTCCTTTTTAAAGTCCTCCTCTTCCTGTATGCCCACGGTTACCTCAAGCCTCTTTACGGGGAAAAGGGGGAGGAATCCAAAACGTTTCTTTTTTACAATCCTTGAGGACAGTATAACCGCATTCTCCCCATATTTTTTCTCAAGTATCTCTATGGCCTCCTGTATAGACTGAACCTCCAGCTTCTCAATCTTCATCTATAATACCTAATATTTTTATGTTAACCTGTTTTTCAAGCTCGTTGTAGGAAAGAACCGCAAGCTCGGGAAGGTAAGGCTCTATCGTTTTCCTTACGTAGCGTCTTACTTCCCCCGATGTTAGTAAAACGGGCATTGCCTGATACTGGGTGAACTTAACAATCTCGTTCTTTATCTTTGGAAGGAGTTTATTGAGAACGAAGTCTATGAACTCGTCTTCCCTGTTCTCTTTTAAAAAGTGGATAAGCTTTGCCTCAACCTTTGGTGATAGGGCTATCGCGTAAAGGGTTCCGTTCGTTAGATACATTCGGGTTATTCTCTTTGAGAGAGCCTGCCTTACGTATTCGGTGAGGAGGTCGGGGTCCTTCACCTGTTCTATGTAGTCCGCTATCGTCTCAAGTATCGTGAGAAGGTCGTTGACGGGTATTCCCTCCCTCAAAAGGTTTTGTAATACCCTGTGGAGGACGGATATGGGAACCTGCTCCGGAACGAGCTCCTTCACAACTTTCGGATACTTCTTCGAGAGAAGGTCAACGAGCTCCATAACCTCGTTTCTCGTAAGGAGCTCGTGTAAGTTTCTCTTTATAACCTCAGAGAGGTGGGTTATTAAAACGGTTTCGGGGTCAACGACCATGTATCCGAGCTTCTGGGCTTCCCCCTTTTTATCCTCGGTAATCCAGTAAGCCTTTATCTTGAATGCAGGGTCGTAGGTCTCTATACCTTCAAGCTTTCCCCTCGCATTCCCAAGGTCAACCGCAAGGTAGTGGCCCGGCATAAGCTCATACCTGTCAAGCTCTATCCCCTTGAGGAGTATCCTGTATTCGTTTGGCTTGAGCCTCAGGTTATCCCTTATGTGAACGAGGGGAATTATCACTCCGTATTCCTTGGCGAACTGCTTTCTCAAGCTCCTTATCTTTTCGGGAATCTTTCCTCCCTGGCTCTCGTCAACAAGGGGAATAAGGGCGTATCCGACTTCCAGGGTTATGGGGTCCGGTTGAGGGATTAGTTCCTCCTCCTCTTCCTTCTTTTCCTTAACCTTTTCCTTTGCAAGCTCTTCAAGCTTTTTAAGCTCCTGCTCCTTTATCGTTCTCATTAAGAAGTAGTAAGCGGAAGCCAGGGCCCCAGCCATAAATAGAAAGGGAAGGGTGGGTATGCCCGGAATGAGGCCGAGAAATCCGAGAACTCCCGCGGAAAAAAGGAGGGCTTTCGGTTGCTTTGTGAACTCCTCGCTTATAGAAACGCCGAGGTTTTCCTGGGAGGACATTTTCGTCGTGAGAACACCCGCGGCGGTTGAGAGGAGAAGGGCAGGAACCTGAGAAGCAAGTCCCTCACCTATTGAGAGTATAGTATAGGTCTTTAATGCGGTCTGGAAGTCCATTCCCCTTATGACTATCCCTATTATGAGTCCCCCTACCAAACTCAGGAAGAGAATTATGAGGGCTGCTATCGCGTCCCCCCTTATGAACTTGCTCGCTCCGTCCATAGCTGCGTAAAAGGAGGACTCCTTTTCAAGCTCCTTTCTCCTCCTCTTTGCCTCCTCTTCCGTAATGAGTCCCGCGTTTAGGTCCGCGTCTATCGCCATCTGCTTGCCGGGAAGGGCGTCAAGGGTGAAGCGTGCCGCTACCTCCGAAATCCTCTCCGCACCCTTGGTTATTACTATGAAGTTGATAACTATGAAAATGAGGAAAACTATGAGCCCTACGACAACGTCCCCGCCCGCAACGAGCTTTCCGAAGGACTCAATCACCCTTCCCGCAGCGTGGGTTCCCTCGTGTCCGTGGAGGAGAATTCTCCTCGCCGCAGCTATGTTTAACGAAAGCCTCATCAAAGTTCCGAGGAGGAGTATTGAGGGAAAGGAGGAAAACTCAAGGGGGTTTTTTATGAAGAAGGTAAGGAGAAGAACGCTCAGGGAAAAGGTTATGGAAAGGGTAAGAAGGAGGTCAAGAAGAAGGGCGGGAATGGGTATTATTATTGCTGTTAGGATTAAAACAACCGCAAGGATTACCCAGGCTTCCCTTCCCCTCATACCATCATCTCTTTTAGCTCCTTAAGTATCTGGAGCTGTCTCTCCATAACATACTGTCCTATAAGGGATTCTATCCTCGGATGCAGTTCAACGAACTTAAAACCCGCCCTGTATCCCCCGTTATACTCAATTACATACCTGCACTCGCCCTTAACCCTTATCTCCTCACCCTTTATGGTGAACCCAAGTGTTACTACCTCGCCTTTCTCAACAACCTTCTCCTTCAGGAATACGCCAACTCCTCCCACGGATATATCGAGCATATCCCCAACAGCGTTCTTTTCAAGTATGTAAACGGGAACGGGTTTTTCGGGCTTTACCCTTATAAACTCCCTTTTTTCTATGAAGATTTCCTCATAACCTACGACCCTTGCGAGAATGTTCTCTTCCTTTTTCTGCATAACCTCAAGCTTTACAGGTTCCGTTAGACCTTCCCCTTTCATATAAAAGCTGTCTCCAACGTTAAGAAGGGGAAAGATTAAACACTTTTCCGTGAACTCAATCTCAACTATATCCTCTATCAGGTCACTTATTCTTCCCTTGCAGTAAACGGGAATTTCCTTGTAGGAAAATACGAATAAAACCTTCGTTTTTTTATGCTTAAGAAGTTCTACTTCTTTAAGCAAGAAATTTTCTTCCTTCTTCTTAAGTTCTTCTATTTTCTTTATATGTTCACTTACACTTTTCAGATAGTCGGAATAGGCTTTTTCTATTATCTCAAAAATCTGGTCTATTAACGAAAAAAGGGTTTTTAAAGCCTTCAGCTCTTCCTTAGTTACCTCTTCCTTTTCTGTGATTATATAATCGACGAAATCCCTCAGGAGTTCAAGGAGAACTTTTGATATTACGGGCTTTAGATTAAGTCCCTTCTTCGCATAACTAAAGGCGAGGTTGTAAAAAAAGTCCTTATGAAGAGTTTCCTTAAAGAGCTGGTTGAAGAAGACCTCACGAAGTTTTAAGAGCTCCTCATCTTCTTCAAGATACTCCTTTGAGTATCTCCTTATACTCTCGTAAAACTTATTCTCGTAATTTCTGAGAAACTCCCGAAGTAATTCCATTAAGTTTCATTTTAACCTCAGTCCTCACTCTCTATTACTATCTCATCGCAGTCCTCCTTCTCTATTACAAGCTGGCAGGTAAGCCTCTGGTCCTCGTCAACAGCTCCCACTCTCCAGAGTGTATCTTCCTCGTCTTCCGAAGGCTCGTTCAGACACTCCATACCCTTTATAACCCTCGCAACGCATACACCGCACTGCCCGTCCGTGCAACCGAACTCTATACCCGCCTTCTCAATCTCGTGGCTGAGCTCCCCGAACCTTACACCCTTCGGTATATCAAATTCCTTCCCGTTGATTATCACCTTCATAGTAAAAGAATATTCTAAAAACGGTGTAAGGTATGAGCACTGATTTTTACCAGCATCTTTCATATTGATACACGAGGCTTATAATATACCTTTTAGGAGGTATGAGTTTGACCAAAACGAAGAGAGTTTCCGAAGTGGCAAAGGAGCTCGGCGTTAAATCTAAGGATATTATAGAGCTACTGAACGAGTATTATCCGAGACCCGACGGAAAACCCTGGAAGGCTTCTCACGGACTTGACGAACAAGCCCTTGAGATTATATACGACGCCTTCAAGACAGAAGAACAAGTTAAGGAAGAAGAAACAGTAGAGGAAACACCCGCTGTTGAAGAGGTCAAAGAAGAGAAAAAAGAAAAGGTGAAGGAGGAAGTTATAGTTGAAGAGATAAAGGAAGAAAAAGAGGAAGAAAAGAAGGAAGAGGTAAAGGTTAAGGAAGAGAAAGAAGAAGAGAAACCAAAGAAGAGCGTTGAGGAACTCATAAAGGAAATACTTGAGAAAAAGGAAAAGGAGAAGGAAAGGAAAAAGAAAGAAAAGGAAAAGTTCCAAAAACCAAGAGTTGAGGTCAGGGACCTGACGAAGGAAGAAAAGCCCAAGAAGGAAGAGGAGAAGAAGAAAGAAGAAAAGAAAGAAGAGAAACCGAAGGTAAGGATGTCAAAGCAGGAGAGGGAGATTCTCAGAAAGCTTGAACACGCGGTAGAGAAGGAAAAGAAGAAACAGGAAAAGAAGGAAAAAGAAAGGAAAAAGAAGGAAGAAGAAGTGAAGATAATCCAGATTCCCGAGGTCATAACGGTAAGGGAGCTCTCGGAACTCCTTGATGTTCCTGCGAATAAAGTTATAGCGGAGCTTATGAAGAAAGGAGTTCTCGCAACTATTAACCAGCCGGTCCCACCCGAGGTTGCGGTCGAAGTAGCCGAGTCCTTTGGATACCTCGCGGAGGTAAAGAAGGAAGAGGAAGAGGTAGAGGAGGAAGTTCTCTTAAAGGAAGAAGAAAGGGAAGAAGAGCTCCAGCCCAGACCACCCATAGTGGTTGTTATGGGGCACGTTGACCACGGAAAGACGACACTTCTTGACAGAATAAGGAAGACAAACGTTGCGGAAAGGGAGAAGGGAGGAATAACCCAGCACATAGGTGCTTCGCAGGTTGAGCTCCCCGACGGAAGAAAGATAACATTCCTTGATACACCTGGACACGAAGCCTTCACCACGCTGAGGGCCAGGGGAGCAAAGGTCACCGATATAGCAGTTCTCGTCGTCGCCGCTGATGACGGCGTTATGCCCCAGACAGTGGAGGCAATAAACCACGCGAAGGCCTTTGACGTTCCCATAATCGTCGCGGTAAACAAGATAGACAAACCCAACGCGGACCCCATGAAGGTGAGAAGGGAGCTTTCCGAACACGGACTCATTCCCGAGGAGTGGGGAGGAGATACCATATTCGTTGATATATCCGCAAAGACCGGTCAGAATGTGGACCAGCTCCTTGAGATGATACTCCTCCTTGCGGACATACTTGAGCTCAAGGCTAACCCGAACAAGAAGGCGAGGGGAACGATTATAGAGTCAAAGCTTGACAGGAAGAGGGGACCCGTCGCAACGGTTATCGTTGAGGACGGAACCCTGAGGATAGGGGACCACTTCGTTGCGGGAACGACCTACGGAAGGGTGAGGGCTATGTTTGACGACAAGGGAAGGCAGCTAAAGGAAGCCCCGCCCTCAACACCCGTTGAAGTTCTCGGTTTTGAAGAGCTTCCCGAAGCTGGGGACGAGCTCATAGTCGTAGACGATGAGAGAACAGCAAGGGAAATAGCGGAAAAGAGGAAGGAAAAGAAGGAGAGGGAGGAAAAGCTCCAGACCATAAGGCTTGAGGACATATACAAGAAAATACAATCGGGAGAGACAAAGGAGCTTAGGATAGTCCTGAAAGCGGATACCATGGGCTCCCTTGAGGCGTTGAAGAAGTCCCTTGAAGAGCTATCAAACGAGAAGGTTCAGGTGAGAATAATACACGGGGCTGTTGGAGGGATAACGGAAAACGACATAATGCTTGCGAAGGCCTCCGGAGCCATAGTGATAGGCTTCAACACGAGACCGGACCCCAAGGCAAGGGAATTAATGGAGGAGGAAAAGGTTGATGTTAGGCTCTACGGAATCATATACGACGTGATAGACGACGTTAAGAAGGCGCTCGTTGGTCTCTTAGAGCCCATTAAGAAGGAAGAGGTCCTCGGAACGGCAGAGGTGAGGGCTACCTTCAAGATAAAGAAGGTGGGAACGGTTGCGGGTTGTTACGTTATAAACGGAAAGCTCGTGAGGGGAGCGAAAGCGAGACTCATAAGGGACGGTGTTGTCATATACGACGGGGAGATTGAGAGCTTAAAGCGTTACAAGGAAGACGTGCAGGAGGTCAGTGCGGGTTACGAGTGCGGAGTTAAATTAAAAGATTACAACGACGTTAAGGTAGGTGACCAGATAGAATGCTACGAGATAAGATACGAAAAACCGACACTCTGATACCGCTGAACGAGATATACGAAAGCATACAGGGCGAGGGTCTTCTTGTTGGCACGCCTTCCGTCTTCATAAGGCTTCAGGGATGCAACCTCAGATGTCCTTGGTGCGACCAGCCGGAAGCCCTCTCTTTTAAAGGAAACCTCGTAAAGTTATCGGATATAAAGAAAGAGCTTGAGAAGCTTACCGCAAGGCATGCGGTAATAACGGGCGGTGAGCCCTTTGCCCATAAGGAGCTTCCGAAGCTCGTTGAACTTCTCCTTGAGGAAAATTTCTCCGTTCAGATAGAGACAAACGGAACCCTGTGGGTTGAAGGAATGGAGAGGTTTGCAAAAGATATACATATAACCTGTTCTCCCAAAGGCGTGGCAAGGTATTACGTGAACCCCAACATACTTAAATACGCTAAGGAATTAAAGTTCGTGGTTGATGAGGAGCTAACTCCGGAAATCCTTTTGAGAAAGGAGTTTCTCCCTTTCCTTGAAGAAAAAAGGGTTGTTCTCCAGCCCGAGAGCAACAGAAAAGATATGATGGAAAAGGCCTTAAAGCTCCAGAGGGAGCTTTTGAAAAAAGGATTTATAGTAAGAGTTATACCCCAAATTCACAAATGCTTTGACCTGAAATGAGGAAACTTATCCCATTAATTCTCGTTCTTATATTCCCTTACGTCTCCATCGGGGTAGCGACAAGGATAGCCTTTACGGAGAAGTTCGTTGAGTGGGAATACTCAAAAAGGGATTTTCCTCCCGACAGGTGGGGAATGAAGAAAGAGGAAAGGCTTGAGCTTGCAAAACTCGGCCTGAAAGCGGTCTTATCCGATGAAGGAATGGAGGAGTTTAAGAAAAAAAGATTAAGGAACGGAAGAAAAGCCTTCACGAAAAGGGAAGTAAAACATATGGAAGATGTGAAGAAATTCCTTTCCTTTTACTTCCCTTCGGTTTATATAGCCACAGCTTTATGGATTCTCGGAGTAATTATTTTAAGAAAGCCCGACATATTAATACTTTCGGGATTGTTCAACACGTTTTTGTTGGTTTTCTTGGGAATTCTCACGTTTACGAACTACAAAAGGGCTTTTGAGATATTTCACAACATTGTTTTTGACCCCTACTCCTGGAAGTTCAAGTATTCGGATACGTTGATAAGAATTTATCCCCTGAAGTTTTGGTATGACGCTACGTTATTCGTTGCCTTTCTTAGTTTTTTGTTCGGATTGCTTGTCGCTGTAGCGGGAATGGTGTGGAAGAAGAGGGGGCTTAAACCTTAGCCCCCATCTGTTTTGCCTTCTCTATTGCGTCCTCTATCGTTCCGACCATGTAGAAAGCGTTTTCGGGAAGGTGGTCATACTTTCCGGTGAGGACTTCCTTGAAGGACCTTATCGTGTCCTCAAGCTTTACGTATTTACCGGGCATACCCGTGAACTGTTCCGCAACGTGGAAGGGCTGAGATAGGAACTTCTGAATTCTCCTCGCCCTGTTGACTATCGCCTTGTCCTCTTCCGAGAGCTCCTCCATACCGAGGATTGCTATGATTTCCTGGAGCTCCTTATACCTCTGGAGTATCCTCTTCACTTCCATAGCAACTTCGTAGTGCTCTTCTCCGACGTATTCGGGTGCGAGATACTTTGATGTTGATTCAAGGGGGTCAATCGCGGGGTATATTCCGAGTTCCGCGAGTCTTCTCGTGAGAACGGTCGTAGCGTCAAGGTGTGCAAATATGGACCAGGGTGCGGGGTCCGTTATGTCGTCCGCGGGAACGTAAACCGCCTGTATAGCGGTAATAGAACCCTTCTTGGTTGATGTAATCCTTTCCTGAACCTCACCGACGTCGGTGTTAAGGGTTGGCTGGTATCCGACCGCGGAGGGAAGTCTTCCGAGGAGCGTTGAAACCTCTGAACCCGCCTGAACAAACCTGAAAATGTTGTCTATGAATATGAGAACGTCCTGTCCCTCAACGTCTCTGAAGTATTCAGCCATCGTGAGACCCGTGTGGGCAACCCTGAACCTAACTCCGGGGGGCTCGTTCATCTGTCCGTAAACCATAACCGTGTAGGGGAGAACTCCCGACTCCTTCATCTCAAGCCAGAGGTCGTTTCCTTCTCTCGTTCTCTCCCCGACACCGACGACTACCGAGTATCCCTCGTGGAAACGGGCTATGTTGTGGATAAGCTCCTGCATGAGAACCGTCTTACCGACTCCCGCACCGCCGAAGAGCCCGACCTTACCACCCTTTATAATGGGCTGGAGGAGGTCTATAACCTTAATTCCCGTCTCAAGTATCTCAACCTTTGTGGACTGCTCAACGAGTTCGGGAGGATTCCTGAACATAGGCCAGTATTCCTTTGCCTCAACGGGACCCTGCTCGTCTATGGGCTGTCCCGCAACGTTGAATATTCTTCCGAGAACTTCCTTACCCACGGGTATCTTTATGGGTCCCCCCAGATACTCAACTTCCTGACCCCTCACGAGTCCGTCCGTGGGTCCCATAGCTATAGCCCTTACCCTGTGTTCCCCTATGTGCTGAGCAACTTCCATAAAGAGGACTTCCTCAAACCAGTTTCCCCTGTCGTCTATCGCCCTTCTTATCGTCTTTAGTCCGTCCTTGATACGGGGAAGCTCCTTAACTCCTTCAAACTCAACGTCAACGACGGGACCTATCACCTGAACGATTCTTCCCTTTATAACTTCCGCCATCTATGAAACCTCCTTACTGAGCTTTTAGTGCTTCAACAGCGTTAGATATATCTATAAGCTCGGTTGTAATGGCTTCCTGCCTTGCCTTGTTGAAGATGAGAGTCCACTGCCTTATGAGGTCGTCCGCATTCTTCGTAGCGTTATCCATAGCTATCATACGGGCAAAGTGTTCTGCAGCGTTTGACTCAACCATAGCTCTGTATATCTGGTAATTGAGGTAGAGGTTAACGACGTAATCAAAAAACTCCTCCTGGGAAACCTCAAACTCGTAAACGCCCGAGATTTCCTCCTTCTCCTCCTCGGAAACGGAGAAAGGAAGGAAAGTTCTCACTATGGGCTTGTAGCTTGCCCTCGTTATCATTTCGTTGTTTATCAGGTAAACCCTATCCGTCTCTCCGTTCAGAAACCTCTCCCTTACGGTCTCCGCGACCTCTTTCGCAACTGAGAAGTTTATCGTTTTTCTAAAGACCTCATCGTATCCCTTTATTATCTTGTATCCCCGCTTTGAGAAGTATTGATAACCCTTTCTCCCTATGAGGAAGAGGGCAATCTCAGCACCCTTCTTCTCCTTCTCTTCTATGAGCTTTTCCGCTTCCTTTATGGCGTTTGAGTTAAAGGCTCCCGCGAGACCCCTGTCTGCGGTTATGAGAATTACGTCAACCCTCTTCTCATCCCTGTAATCAAAGAGGGGGTGGTCTTCCGTATCAACGTGCTTTGCGAGGTGGGATACGAGCTCGTATATCTTCTCCGAGTAGGGACGGGATGCGTAAACGAGTTCCTGGGCTTTTCTCAACTTTGCGGCGGAAACAACTTTCATAGCGTTCGTTATCCTTTTCGTGTTCTTTATACCCTGTATCTTTCTCCTTATATCCCTCGGAGAGAGTTTAGCCATAACGCTTCATATTATAAACTAAATAAATACCGAGTATAATTTCATTTTACGCTCAAGGAGGTAAAGGGAAATGAAGGTTATCCTTACGAAGGACGTTGAGGGATTGGGATTTTTCGGAGATATCGTTAACGTAAAGGACGGGTATGCGATGAACTACCTAATTCCGAGGGGACTCGCACTCCCCGCAACCGAGGGAAATGTAAAACACATAAAAACGATACTCGCCCAGAAGGAGAGAAAACTCCTGAGGGAGAAGAAGAAGGCGGAAGAGCTTGCAAAGAAGCTCGATGGTATGGTCGTGGAAATAAGAAAGGCTGCGGGAGAAGGAGGAAAGCTCTTCGGTTCGGTGACAGCAAACGACATAGTTGAGGCCCTGAAGGAAAAGGGAATAGAGATAGAAAGGAAACACGTCGTCTTTTACCACCCCATTAAAGAGGTTGGAGTATTTCCCGTAAAGATTAGGCTCCACAAGGATGTAGCGGTTGATATTAAAGTTGACGTAAAGCCCGAGGAGAAGTAGATTATGAGCCATGAAAGAAGTAAGTGTAAGTGAGAAGAGTTTTCACGTCGGTAAGGATTTTATTTTCTTCATAGGTGGTGTATCTCTCTCTCTCCTTCTCGCTTTCCTTCTCCCGATAGAAAACGTATTTTGGTATAAATCCGCATTCCTTACATACGTTCTCGCATCGGTTCTTTACATCGCTTATCTCTTCATAAGGGAAGGCATAGTCGGAAGCATAGCTACCCTCACCCTCTATCTGGCTCTACTCCTTAACCTTACGGGAATGATAAGAAGGGCTTACGAGAGCTACCTGATGGGTGTTTTCCACCCGCCCTGGAGTAATCTCTTTGAAGCCCTTACCTTCTGGAGCTTCATAGCGGGAGCTATATACCTCTTCCTTGAGAGGAAATACGGCTTTAAGATACTTGGGGCTTTTGTTCTTCCCGTTCTTGCAGGAGTTTCCGCCTTTGCAATATTTAAGGCGAACCACGAGATTACCCCCCTCATGCCCGCACTCAGGAGCTACTGGCTTTACATACACGTTGTGACCGCTTTCATAGGTTATGCGGGATTTACGGTAGGTTTCGGGGGTGCTGTTGCTTACCTTCTTAAGGAGTATTTCGGGGAGAACAAGTTCATTAAGAACTACCTCCCGAGAAAGGAAGTTCTTGACGAGATAACCTACAAGTCAATAGCTATAGTTTTTCCCATATGGACCGCTTCCATAATACTGGGGGCCGCATGGGCTAACGAGGCCTGGGGCGGATACTGGAGCTGGGACCCGAAAGAGGTATGGTCCCTTATAGTCTGGCTCTTTTTCGGTGCATACCTACACGCGAGGCAGTTGATGGGATGGAAGGGTAAAAAGGTTGCCTGGATGGTTGTTTTCGGATTCATAACGGTCCTTATATGCTTCTTTGCCATAAACCTCTACTTCCCAGGACTCCACTCTTACGCTACCGAGTAAACTCAAAGGCCTTTTCCTTTGCCCTTTTAATTGCTTCCCTTATTCTCTCCGGTGGGACCTTCAGCATTTTCCCGACATGTCTTATTATCTCCTCATCTTCGTGGTGAAATTCTAAAAGCTCAACGAGTGAGAGGAGAAGTCCGAACTCGTTATAACGCTTCTCGTAAGCCTCAACAATTTCCTGTCCCAGGTTAAGCTCCTTCGCGAGGGATGCCGGCTCTTCACCTATTAACTCGTCCATCAGGGAAAAAAGACCTATGAAGTATCCCTCCCTCTCAAACTCGGGAATGTAAATCCTTGCAAGTTCTTGGGAAAGGTGTGCCCTGAAGAGGGAGCGCTTTATTATCTCCTCCTCCCTCTTTCCCGCAAATAACTCCGCCATCGCAAGGGCTAAAACGAAGTTCGTTATATCGTTTATGCTTAGGAATAAAACAGCATCGCTTACCGTTTGGATATCCTCCGCTTTTCCCGGATAGAAGTTCTTCACCCACTTGAGGAGTTTGTAAGTAAGTCCCACATCCGACTCTATAATCCTGACTATCTCCCCAAGGTTCTTAGCTTCAAGGGCGTGAAAGAGTTTAACTATCGTATCCTTCAAAAAGAGAACGCTTCTTACATCCTTCAAAAGCGAGGGGGAAGAGAGAAAATTCCCTTGAAAGTAATCCCCAAGTTCAATTGCTCTTTTAAAATCTTCCTCCTTTTCTATATCCTTAAAGATAATCTTCACCCCTATTGACTTTAATGTATTTATCTCCTCCTCAAAATCCTTTTCCTTTGAGCGCTTCCAGGAAATCATTACGTAATCCGATACGGGAATTAAAGGAAGCATCTCCACTCTCTCAAACCTGAAGTCGGAGAGACACAGGGAAAAGCCCCTCAGTTTTATCTCCTTTATATCACCTATAAACTTATCGGTTAGCCCTTTAACCTTGCTAATCTTGATAATAACGTGAGAAGAAGGCAGAAGTTCGTAAACCGCGGACTCAATAAGCTCTTGGGACAGCTCTACGAAAACCTTTTTATCCCCAAAAACGGAAATAGGGTCCTCCTCAAGGAGGTAATTTATAACTATGGGACTCAATTTACCGTTTAGGTTAATATTTCCGTCTCTTGGAATTAGCTCATAGGCAAAAACCTCTCCGTTCCCGTCAAGTATTGGATACCTATAAATAACACTCATTCTATTTATAATTAAAAACGTAATGGATAAGGAGATACTTGAAAAAGAAGTTTTAAAAATCCTATCAAGAAAGAAGAAACCTCTCCATTTCCTCCAGATAGCTAAGGCTCTTAATCTTGACAAAAAGGAAAGGAAAATCCTTAAGAAAATTATGAGAAAGCTGAAGAAAGAGGGGAAAGTAAGGGTTGTTAAGGGAAAATATGAGTACACGGGGGAAGAGGTGGTTACGGGAAGAGTGATAGCTTATCCGGGAGGTTTCGGTTTCCTAGAGGTGGAGGGACAAAAGGATATATACATACCTCCCTTTGAAATGGTAAAGGTATTCAGCGGTGACGAGGTAAAAGCTAAAATCGTTGAGTTCAAAGGAAAGAAAGAGGTAAGAATTTTAAGAGTATTAAAGAGAGCTAAAAAGGAAATTGTTGGAAAAATATTTAAAGAAGATGATACATGCTACGTTATCCCTATGGATGAAAACAGCCACCACAAGATACTCCTACCGAAAAAGGATTGTGCAAAGCTTGAGGAGAATAACGTCGTTGTAGTGAAGATAACCCAGTATCCGAGCAAGAATTCCCCCCCGAGGGGTAAGGTAATAGAGGTTCTAGGAGACCCTACGAAGAAGTTCATAGCCATAGACGTGATAATAAGGAAGTATAACATACCCACAACTTACCCCGAAAAGGTCCTGAAAGAGGTTGAAGAAATACCCGAAGAGATACCACAAGAGGAGATAGAAAGAAGAAAGGATTTAAGGAAACAGCTCTGTTTCACGATAGACCCCGAAAGGGCGAGGGACTTTGACGATGCGGTCGCCATAGAGCTTACCCCCGAGGGATACTACAAGCTCTACGTTCACATAGCGGACGTGAGTTACTACGTAAGGGAGGGGATGGAAACGGATAAGGAGGCCTACAAGAGGGGATTCACCTTTTACTTCCCCGACAGGGCAATACACATGCTTCCCGAGAAGCTTTCCGCAAAACTGTGCAGTTTAAGACCCAACGAGGATAAGCTCTCTTTCACCGTTGAGATGGTTTTTGACGAGAGCGGAAACCTTAAAGCTTATGATATATACGAAAGCGTAATAAGGAGTAAAGCAAGGCTCACATACAACGAAGCCCTCGGACTTATAGTGGGAGACCCCGCCCTTGAGAAGAAATATCCCGAACTCGTTGAGCCCCTGAGGTTAATGGAAACCCTTTACAGGATTTTGAGCAGGAAACGTTGGGAGATGGGAAGCATAGACTTTGACCTCCCGGAGGCCGAGGTTATCATAGACGAATACGGGGAGCCTACAGCCATATATCCCTACGAGAGGCACGTCGCCCACAGAATAATAGAGCACTTTATGATATCCGCAAACGAGACCGTTGCCCTTCACCTTGAAAACGTAGGATACCCCTGCCTCTACAGAGTTCACGAACCCCCCGACGAGGAGAAGGTTGAAAACCTCCTTGAGATACTTGAGGGATTGGGATACAAGGTAAAGAGACCGAACGAATACACTCCGAAGTTCTTCCAGAAGATAATAGAGGACTTTGAGGGAAGACCCGAGGAAAACCTCATAAGGTTCTTAACCCTCAGGGCTATGGCGAGGGCAAAATACAGCCCCCACAATGTTGGACACTTCGGCCTTGCACTTGAGCATTACGCCCACTTCACATCTCCTATAAGGAGGTATCCCGACATAATCGTCCACAGACTTTTAAAGAAAGCCCTGAAAGGTGAGCCGATAGACTACGAGAAAACCGTCGCTTACCTTGAGGAAGCGGGAAATCACCTCTCAAAGCAAGAGAGGTTGGCGGACGAAGCCGAGATGGAAGCCATAGATAACCTGAAAGCCCGCTATATGAAGGGAAGAATCGGCGAGGAGTTCATAGGAATAATTACGGGAGTCGTTAACTTCGGTTTCTTCGTTGAGCTTGAGGAGAACCTCGTTGAAGGGCTTGTAAAGATAAACACCCTAACCGATGACGAGTACGTTTACGACGAGCCCGCCCACAGGATTGTCGGTGTTAGAACGGGTAAGGTGTTCAGGCTCGGGGACCACGTAAGGGTTAGATGTATAGCGGTTGACGAGGAAAGGGCAAGGGTTGAGTTTGAGCTGATTGAAAAACTTGAAAAACATGAAAACTTTTAAGAACTTTTAACCTATGGGTAAAGAAAGGAAGGAGAAAATCCTTGAGCTTCTGAAGGAGAGGGAGAGAACCCCCAAGGAGCTTGCATCCCTCTTTAACGTATCCCTCATGACCATATACAGGGATATAAAGGAGCTTGAAAAGGAGGGACTCGTTGAGAGAAAACACGGCGTTATAAGGTTGAAAGAAGAAGATGAGAACCAAAGGGAGTGCGTTATATGTTCAAAGGATATAGACGGAAGGTTTAACGTAATACTCTTTTTAAAGGAGGGGAAGAGGGTTCAAGCTTGTTGTCCCCACTGCGGACTTATGGCCTTCAGGAAGTTCTCGGATAAGGTTGAGTCCATTCTTATGAAGGACTTCATAACCTGCAACCCCGTAAACGGCTTCGGTTGCTGGTACGTGGTAGGTTCTGATATAGCTCCCTGCTGTAGTCCTTCCGCCTTTGCCTTTGTGGATAAGCTTATGGCGGAGAGGTTCTCAAAGGGATTCGGGGGTAAGGTTCTGGGATTTGAGGAAGCCCTTGAGGAGCTACACCGATTGATGAGCCTCGGAAGAAGGGTATATTTAAGTCTATAATGGCTACCGATTACCAGACAATTTACATACTCGCCTCAGGTATGCTTCTCCAGGAGAGAAAGCTTGAGGTGAGTTCAAACAACCTCGCAAACGTAAACACCCCGGCATTTAAGAAGGATTTTCTGACATCCCTCTCTTATTACGTTCCGGCTGGTGATAAAGCTCCCACTACGAGTCCTTATGAACCCTCAAATAACTACGTTTACCCCATCGTTGAAAGAGTTCAGCACATTATTTCTCAGGGAAGCCTTGTAAAGACGGGTAATCCCCTTGACCTTGCAATTGAAGGCGAAGGATTTTTTGCGGTAAGGATGCCCGACGGAAGTGTTGCCTACACGAGGAAAGGCATTTTCAGGCTAAACGAGGAAGGACTTCTTACAACCGAAGAAGGATATCAAGTTCTTGACGAAAACCTCAGCCCAATAAGGGTTGAGGGTGAGTTTAAGGTGATAGGAGACGGAACCTATTACGTAAACGGAGTTCCTTCGGGAAGACTCGGTATTTTTAACCTTCAAAATCCGAGAAAGTTAGGGGAGGACTTCTTTACGGGAAATCCCACACCTTCCGAAAACTTCAGAGTGTATCAGGGATTTTACGAGGCTTCAAATGTTAACGCGATAAAAGAGATGGTAAAGATAATAGAGACCGTAAGGGCTAACGAGATTTTCTCAAAATTGATAAGAATGAACGATGAAGTGCTTGGAAGGTTCAACGAAAGCGTTTAAGCGACAAAGCTCAGTTCAAGCTTTTCCCCGTATTTGTAAAGGATTAACTTCTTTAAATCTTCAAGCCCTTCAAGGTTAGGATTATTATTCAAAAGTTCCTGAGCGTCCTTCCTCGCGACCGTGAGGAGTGCCCTGTCCTGAGAGCGGGCGAGGTTTGCAACGTTAAATCCGAAATACCCCGATTGGGATACCCCGATGAGCTCACCGGGGCCCCTCAGCTTCATATCCTCTTCCGCAATCTTAAAACCGTCCGTAGTTTTTACAAAAATCCTTAATCTTTTTAGGGAATCGTTTTTCTCATGTTTCAGCTCGTCAGGAACGACTAAGAAACAGTAAGCCTCCCTGTCAGACCTTCCCACCCTACCCCTCAGCTGGTGAAGTTGGGAAAGCCCGAACCTGTGGGCATCCTCTATAACCATAACGGTGGCCTCGGGAACGTCTATACCGACTTCTATCACCGTTGTTGAAACGAGTATATCTCCCTTTTCCTTGAACTCCTCCATAACTTTAAGCTTCTCCCTGTCGGGCATTCTCCCGTGGAGTAGGTATATACGCTTATCGGGAAAGGCCTTCTTCCACCGCTCGTATTCCTCCGTTGCGGCTTTTAGGTTTAGCTTCTCACTTTCCTCTATGAGTGGGTATATCACGTAAACCTTGTTCCCCTTTTCTATCTCCTCAAGAACCTTTTTATAAACCTTTTCCTTCTCGCTCTCAAAGTAGAGGTAGGTTCTCACCTCCTTCCTTCCCGGTGGGAGCTCGTCTATCACCGAGAGGTCAAGGTCCCCATAGAGGGATAGGGCGAGGGTTCTCGGAATTGGTGTGGCACTCATAACGAGACAGTGGGGATAAAGTCCCTTTCCCTTCTCAAGGAGAACCTTCCTCTGCATAACACCGAACCGGTGCTGTTCGTCTATTATCACGTATCCGAGCCTCTTGAACTCAACCTTATCCTGTATAAGGGCGTGAGTTCCAACGAGAATGTCTATCATACCCTCCCTAACGAGCTTGTAAATACTGTTTTTCTGAGAAGGTGTAAGACTTCCCGTAAGGAGTCCAACCTTTACTCCTTCGCTTTCAAGGAGCTCGGAGAACTTCCTGTAGTGCTGGTGGGCGAGTATTTCCGTGGGAACCATAACCGCAACCTGATAACCGCTTCTCACCGCCATTAATGCGGTTATTATCGCAACAACCGTCTTACCACTTCCCACATCCCCCTGAAGGAGTCTGTTCATGGGTTTATTCCTTTTCATATCCTCGAGTATCTCTTTTATTACCCTCTTCTGGGCTCTTGTTAGCTTAAAAGGTAGCTTTTTAAGAAAAGCCTCAAGCTTTTCTTTGTTTACCTCTATTCTCGGTGCTTCTTCCCTCTCAAGTTCAAGTCTCTTGAGGAGAAGTGCAAGCTGAAAGGTGAATAACTCGTCGTATATAACTCTTTTGTGGTATAGGTCCGAAAAGCTATTTAAAGCCTTTACGGGAATATCCTCAGGGGCATGGAGCTCCTTTATACAAAGGGCTATATCGGGAAAGCTGTATTTCTTTATTATAAGCTCAGGGAGGTATTCGGGGAAAAATTTATAAAGCTTATCCGATAAAGTTCCGAGAATTTTCCTTAGCCTTTTTTGTCTCGTTTTTGAGGATATCTCCTTAAGCTCCCCCTTTTTCCTTACGTAATAAACGGGAAGTATCCTTCCGAACTCCTCACTCTTTGAGGTTTTTACCTCCGGGTGAACCATGTACTTCTCACCGCGGAAGCTCTTCAGCTTCCCGAAAACAATTATCTCCATTCCCTTCCTGAAGGCTCTTTTTATAAAGGAGGTGTTTTTATACCTGTATTTCAGGCTCAGCGTTCCTGTCCCATCGGAACATATAACCTCAAAGGTGTATTTATCGTTCTCAAGCTTCCTGACCTCCTTAATCCTCACCTTGAGGGCTACTTTCTCCCCAACCTTTGCGGTCTTTATCGTGTATATGAGCCTCCTGTCCTCGTATTTTTCGGGGAAGTAAAAGAGGGCATCGTAAACGGTTTTTATACCAAGGGCTTTCAGGGTTTTTAAGCTCGTTTTATCAAGCTTCAGTTTATCAATCTCTTTGAAAAATACCTCTATACTTTTTCTCCTTTCCTTTGGAAGGGGCTGGGCCTCTTCTTTCCTCTTCTCACTTTCCTCTATAAACTTTTTTAGCTCCTTCAGTATTACCTTCTTCTTCTCTACCGATAACTTATCAAACTCCTTTAGGCTTTCAGCGATGTAGAGGGGAGCCTTCCCCTTTAATTTGTTATACAGGAATAAACCGATACCTATTGCTCTTCTTAACTTAAGGCCGTCGTTTGCAAGAAGGTTGTCTATGAACTCCTTAAGGAATGTCGCTTCCATAATCAGAAATCAAACTCTTTAATATATCTTAATCTATACTCCCTCGTATTATCCGAATAGAGGTAAAACCTAAAGCCCAGGTTCATATCGGTCGGAAAGCGTACCTCACCGCCGAGATACGTATCCCTCTTGTCCTCTGAAGAACTTGTCTGATAGTAAACCGAGAGAAACCTCCCTATATCTTTTTTAAGCTTAAGAACAGCTCCCACCTCACCTGTGCTTGAGGTTATTAGACCGAAATCCAGTTTAACGTCGAGCAATCTTTCTATTTCCGACTTTACAAAGCCTACCGTTCTCAGCTCATTTTGAAGAATTTTGTCAACTGGAAGGACACTCTCCTGAACACTTCCTCCTATAAGCCTGAGTAGAATCTCCCTCCTGCTAAGGGGGGGCTCGGAGAAGTAAAATACCTCGGGATTTTCCGGAGTTCCTTTAAGGCTTAAGAATATCTTGTAATTATCCTCAACGGTGTGAAGCTCCAAATTAAACTTTGTAATCTCCCCTTCTTCACTTTTCATAGCATTTATCCTTCCCTCTCTGAGGAAAAAGGTCTTCCCGAAGTAATTGAGTATGCCTGCTCTAAGTAGTACATTCACGTTGTAAAAAATATCCGGAAGCTTTCCGTATACCTTTCCATTAACGTTGGTGTAAACTCTTCCCTCGGGCAGATAAACAACGAAGTTATTCCTCGTTTTGAATTCGGCATCTATGAAAATATCTAAGGGAATTTTTTTCTTTTCTCCTTTCTTTTGGACCATTTTCTCTATACGGGCGTAGCCGTCAAAATCCGATTTCAAAACAATATTAATTCTTTTGAAGTTCTTTATTCCTACATTTATCTTTCCATCAGCCTCAAGTCTGAGCTTTACACTATCCCTGTAACCTATTGGAAGATTTTTAAAATCTCCCTTCACTTCGAAGTTTTTAAAATCCTTTGAAAAGGCATAAAGGTTTAAGTAACCTTCTCTGAATAGAGATACCTGTGAAAACCTTATTCCTCCGTTATCAAGCTCTACGTGAATGGCGGAGTTAAAAGGTTGGTAAAAGAACCTTGAAACCCCTTTAACCGGCTTTTCGGTTGTGGCAACAAAGCTAAACTCCTTACCTTTTAAAACTATTGAACATAGCAACTCACCTCTTAACTTACTCCTCATAAGGGAGCCCACATACGCTGAAAGGAGGTCTAAGTCCAAGAATCCTGAAGATACCAAAATCGGTTCATTGAGGAAACCTATATTGAGGACACCCCTATAAACACCCGAAATCTTTATCGGAATGAGAAAATTCCTGATACTACCTTTTGCTTTTACGGGATGTAGGGAGAGCAGATTTCTGTCCAGTAGGCGCACATAAAGCCCCTTAAAGGATATAGATAGGTCTCCGTTTATAAGGCTTCCTTTAACACCTTTAAGTTCTACATCTAATTTCTTCCCCCTGTAAGTGTAGGGCAGTACCTCAAAGTTTATTACATCTTCATCTCCTTTGAGACTCGCTTCAAGCTCAATTTTTTCGTCAAGGAGTATGTAAGAGCTTCTTATTTTTAAACTTATTTTTTTATCTCTAAAATCACCTTTTGTAAAAATCCTTAATTTTTCCTTTAAATATCTTCCCTCAAACTTCCCTAATTTCTTTTCTAAATCGTAAACAACTTTAATTTTAGCTTCTTTTGAATTTCCTAAGAGGCTAAAAATTCCTTCTTTTAATGAGTATTCGTTTTTAAAATTCCTTAAAATCTCCTTACCAGATATATATACATGGGATACGCCACCACCACTTAGATTAATCTTCTGATTATTTTTCAGGAAATCAAATGACGTTTCCGTAACCGCCTTAATTTGCTTAAAAGAGAATTCGGAACTTATTTTGCTTCCCTTTACGAGAATTGTATCCCTCTTAAAGGACAGGTTAAGAAATCCCCTTTTGATAAAAAGTTTTTTTTCAATACCGGATACTTCGTAATCCTTTATCGATATAAATCCCTTTAAATTTTCCGGCGAACCTATAACTCTTCCGTAAGTTTCTTCGCTTTTTAAACTTAAATTAATATTCTTTCCATAAACATGTCCATAAATCCTTAAGTCCGGGAAATATAAATGGGAATACTCAATATTTTTTACTCTAAAGTTTAAATCTGAGCTAAAAATATCTTTTTTCTTAAAGGTAAAATCGCCAGAAATTTGGAAATTTAATCCCTTAAATCGGTGTTCCAAATCTATAAGCTTTACATATCCATTTATTTTTTTACCAAACTCTAAAAATCCCATAAGTTTTCCTTTGTTTTCTCCAAGAAACAACAATACTCCTTTGCTTTTAATCTTGTAGTTTAAACTCAAATAAACGTTAAATATGTTATCTTCAAAGCTGAACTTTTTACTCCTTGCAAATAGATAAATTTCCTTCTTTTTCAAATTGAGTTTTCCGTTTCCTTTGAAAATAGCATTCAATTTAAGAGGAACATTTAGCGCATAACTATCTACGGGCAGATTTTCGAATGTAAATTCAAGTATTCCCTCGGGAATTACATCATACTTTCCCCAAACTTGAAGATTTTCCTCCCCTTTCCCATTAAAAACTAAAGTGATGTTTGAGAAAAGTTCTGCAAATCCATTTATATTTACAAAAATATCCCTATAACTTCTTCTATTTACACTAATTTCAGGTATGTATCCCTCTCCTTCCAGGTTTATTTTCGGAAACTTTCCGTAAGCTTTTCCTTCAATTTTAATCAATTTCATATAAAATCTTTTTTCCTTTATCGGATTTATGAATACTTTATACCTTGCATTTAAGGTATTGTTTTGTACACTTCCTTTTATGTAAGCGGAAAAGTAATGGGAGTTCATGGTTAGAAAATTCAGATTTAAATTGTCTTTTTCTAAAACACCTTCCCCATAAAAACTTATATAGAAATTTTTAAAGTTATCGTATTTTACAAAAGCTTTTAATCTCCCTTTAACGAGCGAAGCCCTCAATATATTTACTCTGCTTATTTTTTCTTTCGAGCCGAATAGGATAGTTAAATTTTCTATATACATATCTATTGGAATTCTGAATAGTTTTATACCTTTAAAAGTTTTTTTTTACCTTCCTCTTTTTCTAAGTTGACGAATACAATCTTCCCACCGCTTATTGAGACGATTTTTGAGAGCTTTATTTTTTCGAAATGTATGTAAATATTCTTTTTAAAAAGGTCCGTTACGTTAATCGTTAAATCTCTGATTTCTTTTTCTTTAAAATCTAAACTGAAGTCCATATATACTTGTTTTTCCTTTAAAAAAGGAGCAACAAAGTAGATGTAAATGGATAAAAGAAACAGAAAAAGAAGGAAAAGGAAACGCATTTAAGTTTTATTCTACCCCCATCATCTTGAGGTGGAGTTTTATCTTGTGGAGGAGGTCTGCGGGGTTCTTAACGGGATACTCTATCTTTTCAACTACCTCTTCCGCGTTGAAGCCCTTTATTACAACTCCCTTAACCTTTTCCTTCAGCTCATCGGGTGAGTTAACGGGGAAGTGGGTTCCCTTAATTCTCTTGAGAAGCAGGTAAGCCCAGGGTACTTCGAGGACTTCTGCAACCATCGTGCAGTACTCGTGGAATATCTTGGGTTCTTCTCCCTCTTTCACTTTCTTATAAGCGAGCTTTGCTATACCGCCAGCGGTGTGAACCCTAAGCTCCTTCTTTTCTTCCTTAGTAAGCTCCTCAAGGTGCTGAATCTTGTAAAGTGCAAGTTCGGGGTCAGCCCTGAGTATGTTTCTTACGGTTTGCCTCGTAAGTCCTACAAGTTCCGCTATCTCCTCTTCCGTTTTCAGAAACTCCTCCCTGTAAACGATAACGAAGGAAGCTCTTGCAAGTGAAGGGAGCCATGTAAGGGTTCTGTACTCCGCAAGTTTGTGAAGACCTCCCAGGAGGTCTATCGCTTTGAGGAAAACTCTGGTAACCAGCGCTTCAACGTCAACCTCTACGGGTTTTACCTCTACAACCATTCCGCCACCTCCTTTTTATGGCTTTCTAACTTTTAATATAACTCCTTCTTTTTCTACGTATCTTATTAATTCTTCGTAAACCTTATCCTTGCTCAAAGTTTCTCCGTTTCCCACCATTATGAGCTTCCTTTTTGCCCTGGTAATGGCAACGTTCAGCCTTCTGTAATCCTTTAAAAATCCTATATCCCCATATGGGTTTGCCCTAACAAAGGAGATTACTATCACCTCCTTCTCCCTTCCCTGAAATCCGTCAACGGTTTTTATCTCAAGGTTTTCAATCTTTATAAGTTCCTCAAGGAGATTTACCTGGTCCTCGTAAGGGGAGATTATCCCAACGTTTTCCGGTTTTAATCCAGCTTTTACAAGGTACTCAGCAAGTTTCTTGCACACCTTTGCCTCTTCCTCGTTGTAAAAGGAGCTGCTTCCCTTTCTCTGTCTTTCTTTCCCTTCCGTATCCATGAATACGATTACATTCTCGGGGAGGAGTGCCTCTCTATATGGGGACGGAACTTCTCTTAATCTTTCCTCATTTATGATTTCCTTCAAAGTCTGGTCGGCTACACTCGTGTGGGCTATCAGCTTTCCCCCGTAAAACATTCTGTTTGAGAAATCCATTATCTTTCTGTTCATTCTGTATTGAATCCTGAGGAGTGCGTAAAACTTCTCACCGTAAAGGTCTATTAACCTCTCAAAGAGTGTATAACTTAATCCTTCTTTAGCTTCCTCGCTCAGGACTGTAGGAGGAAGCTGTTTGTGGTCTCCCGCCATTATTAGCTTCTTTCCCTTGACGAGGGGTATCAAGCATGAAGGTTCGGTTGCCTGTGTCGCTTCGTCTATAACAACGACGTCAAAGGTGTAACCTTCAAGAATTTCACTTCCCGCTGTTGAGTTTGTAGTGCAAACGACCTCACTCCTTTTGAGGATTTTATTTACAGCTTTTTCCTCTTCCTTTTTAGCCTTTTCGTAAAGCTCCTTTACTTTCTCCTGAAGCTTTATCCATTTTGCCATGCTCCTGAGAATTTTAGGGGAGAGTCCCCTCACGGGTGTTCCCGTTTTAGCTCTCTTTAGTATCTCCTCGTCGCTTAGCCCCCTCCTGTATCTCGGTTCCGGCCTTACATACCTCTTTTGTTCCTCCTTTATCTTTTCTATCTCCTCGTAAAGCTTTTTAGCCCTCTCAAACTCGGGTTCAAGCTCAAGAAGGTAATCAAGGGTGTGCATTCTTATTGTTTTTAAAACCCTCACGGGGTTTCCCACCCTCACAGCCTTTACACCTTTTTGAACAAGCCTCTCAACCAAGTTATCAACCGCAATATTTGAGTCCGCAACGGCCAAAACTTTATTTCCCCTTCTTACCAGCTCCTCTATACAGGCTACGAGCGTTGTTGTTTTTCCCGTCCCCGGAGGGCCGTGTATCAGGAATACCTTTTCCGCCTCAACCGCCTTTCTTACCGCTTCCTTCTGGTATTCGTTTAGCTCGCTCATCGGATAAGTTTTACAAGTTTCTTTAGGCTTTTTTCCTCTTCCTCTTTGAGCTCCCTCCATTCTCCGGGTTCCATATCCTCATCAAGCCTGAGGCTTCCTATCCTCGTCCTCTTAAGCTCCTTTACTTTGTACCCGAGAGCTTTAAACAGTCTTTTTACTATATGATGACGACCTTCGGTGAGAACAACCTTTAAAGTGTCCTCCGAAAGTTTTTCCGCTCCAACAAGGCTTACAGGCTTTCCATCGAGCTCAACGCTTTTCAATCTCTCAAAATCTATAAAAGGTTTATCCAGCTTAACCACGTATTCCTTTTCAACCTTCCACTTGGGATGGGTTACTCTGTGGGCAAACTCACCGTCGTCTGTCACGAGAAGAAGTCCCTCCGCGTCAACGTCAAGCCTTCCAGCGGAGAAAAGCTTTCTGTTTCCGAAACTCTCCTTAATCAGTTCAAGGAAGGAGGGATATTTAGCCTCTTCTTCCGTAGTTGAGATATAGCCTTTGGGTTTGTAAAGCATAATGTAAACGAAGTCCTTCGGTTTTACGCTTACGCCTTCAACCTCAACCCTTTCCCCCTCTTTCACCTTATACTCCGGTATCTTTACAACTCTTCCTCCTACCCTCACCCTTCCTTCCCTTATGAGCTCCTTTGCCTCCTTCCTCGTTACGTTTATGGCTTTCGCTATATACTTGTCAAGTCTCACGAAATAAAAAATTAATCACTTTTTACCTTCGGACAATTCCCTTTTTAGGTTAAAAATCCATTCAGCTATTAGCTCCGCCTCTTCTTTACTTACCTTCTGGGGAGGCATAGGAACATCTCCCCACTTGTTCTTACTTCCCTTAAGAATACTCTCAACTATCTTATCCCTATCCTTTTCCGAGTATCTTTTGCTTATTTCGTAAAAGGAGGGACCAAGAAGCTTTCTCTTCATATCATGACAGAAGGGACATCCTCTTCTCCCCACAAGTTCCTTAACGTCAACCTTTACTTTTACTTTTTCCCTTTCTTCACAACTGAGTGTAAAAATAACCACTAAAATCAGGAGTAAAGGCATACTTATCCTCCTACAGGTCTTTTTTATTGAAAATAAATATTCCAAAAACGAGAGGTACAAGAATCCAGAGTATCAAAGTCAAAAGAGAAAAGGTTAATCCTAAAGCACTTCCGAGAAAGTTTTTAATTAATAAGCCGGAAATGCCGAGAAGTGCAGCTATATCAAGGTTCAAAACAACGAGAAGTCTTGCAACATCAACGGGATTCAGGAATATTAGTACGGAAACGGGTTTTTCTAGGGGATAATCTTTAAAAATGTATATTAATAATAGAATTAAACCGTCATGCAGTATGGTTAAGTAGGTCCAAAGGGCAAGGATAAAACTCATACCTTTTACTCTATCGTTAAAGAAAACGCTCACCAAAAGTGAAAGGGATACAAATACTCCCGTTAAAAGAACACCCGATAGAATTGTTATTAGAAAAATCTTGAGGCCTTCGTATCCTCTACTCCCTAACAATCCAACGGGAATAGTTCCGGCAAGATAGAACACCGCAAGTAGGAAGTAGAGGGACAAGAAGTTGGAAAGCAAGACCGCTCTCCGTGAAATGGGTTGAGTGAGTAAAAACTTTATAAATTCCTGGGAATCGTAAAAGTAAGTCGTTGTAAACACAGAAGATATGAGGGGAACGATGAGGAGATTTAGGTTCAGTATGCTTACGCTTACCTTCGTTATATCCTCGCTGAGGTAAAAGAAGGCAGAGGTTAGCAAAAAAAGAAATAAAAAGTAAGCCCAAAGCCACTTTACCTTTATAAGGTTTTTTACGTTATATACGAAAAGGGTTTTCACATTCCCTCCTCCAGAATTTTTGCTACCGCCTCTTCAAGGTTCTTGGATTTAGTTTTTCTCTTTATCTCCTCAACCGTTGAGTTTATCCTTATCACACCGTCTATGAGTAAAACGACTCTGTCCGCAAGGGCTTCAACTTCTGACATTATGTGGGAGGTTAAAACTATCGTTTTTCCATTTGATTTCATTCTCATTATCTCCATTTTCATTTTTGTACTCGCAACCGGGTCAAGACCAACCGTCGGTTCATCGAGGATAAGAATATCCGGATTAAAGGAAAGGGCCACCAGGGCGTTCACCTTTTGCTTTGTTCCCCCTGAAAGATTACCTATTGGTTTTTCCATATGCTCCGAAAGTTTGAAAAGCTTAACGAGGTACTCGTAGTATTCTCCCGTTTTTTTTCCTTTCAATTTCCCCACAAGGGAGATTACATCCTTTGGTGTTAGGTTCTGGGGAAAGGAAGGTTCTTGGGGCATGTAACCGACCTTAGCTTTATATTCCTCACTTTCCCTTATACTTTTTCCGTCTACATAAACTTCCCCTTCCGTAGGTATAACGAGTCCCAAGATGCATTTCAGAAGTGTGGTTTTTCCCGCGGCGTTTGGACCGAGTATTGCGGTAATTTCCCCCTTTTTTATCTCAAGATTAACATTCTTAAGAACCGTAACCTTTCCGAATCTTTTGCTTAAGTTTTTTACCTTTATTTTCTCCATCTTACGGGCTCCATGAGGGGCTTTGAATCTTGAACGTTGATGAAAAATAATGCGGGAAATGTTTGTTCAATTAAGTCTAAAATCTTAACAAAAGTACTCCTCAATAAAAGCGATGCAACGGGATTGTTCTCAACTACGTAGGAAAAGAAACTTATTGGCTTGAAGGGAATATCCCCATATCCGTCCCCGTTCAGGTCAAACCCCTTGTAAGCACTCCAGTAATTTTCCTCCAGCTTATTTTGAAAATTCTTTCCGTTTGTGGAGAGGTAAAATGTATTTGAAAAGAAGTTATTTTTAGTTATTAAGTTATTAAAGGAGTTAGCCCACACACGCATAGCCCATCCGTTTTCCATAAAGTCGTTCATCCTTATAACGCTTCTCTGGCACTCGTCCATATATATTCCCGCTGTGTTTTTAAAAAAAATGTTCCTCTCTATGAGGCTGTCGTCTATAGCCTTCAGAAGTAAACCGTAAGAACTTTCCCCCCAGTTAAACTCAAACCTGTTTTCTAACATCTTTATCCTTTTTGAATACATTACGGCAACACCAGCCCCATTTCTCCTGAATGTATTCTTCCTGTAAACATCTCTGTGGGAAAACATAAAGTGGAGTCCGTATCTCCAGTTTCCCTCCGAGATATTCCCCTCTATTAGGCTATCTTTAACGAACTCAAAGTATATGCCGTCCCTGTGTCCCGTTATGTAATTATCTCTTATTAAGATACGTGATGAGTGCCAGGCGTGTATTCCGTTTCCGGAGGCAACTTCCCCAACTCTAAAGGGCCCTTTTATGTAGTTTCCCTCAACTATGCACTCGCTAACGTTTGCTAGGTATACCGCCCAGAAGTTATTAATAAGCCTGTTATTCCTTATAACGCATCTTTTTGCACCTTCTACCTTTATTCCTGCTATATCCTCAAGCTCGCTCACTCCCGAGTTTATGATTTCAAACCCCCTTATTTCAACATCATTCGCAACTATCTTTACAACTTCGTGCTTTTTCTCCCCGTCAATTACAGGAAAGTTAATACCTATTAATTTCACGCTTTTGTTCAGAATTACAGTTCCCTCCCTGTAAACTCCTCCTTTTACCTTTATCGTATCCCCGTTTCTCGCCATGGATATCGCCCTTTTTATGCTCTTAACCTTGCAACGTTCACAAACTAAAATCTCTTTACCGAATAACAGAAAGGGGATTAATAAAAGAAGAACTAAGCTTTTAATTTTTCCTTCCATTTTTCTTTTACGTATTTAAGTATCTCCTCCCACGTAACTACCTTCCCGCCGAAATTCCTCAGAGCTTCCTTTAGGTCTTCCTCACTCTCAAAGGCTACTATATTAAGCCCCATAGGGCTTCTCAATTTCTCACTTATGATAAACTTTGCCCTGCCCACGGGAATGAGTTTCTTTTTTGCGAAATCCGCAACCCACATGGCGAGAATATCTTCCCTTTTTACCTCACCTTTAAGTATAAATGCGGCCATACACTCTATAGAGTCAAATTTGTATACCTTTCCCTTCTTCGTTTTTAACTCCGCCGCAAATCCCGCGTCCGCTGTTATCATTCTGCAAAAGGCACAGGCATCCTTACCGTATCTTATCGGCTCGGGAACGGGCTTAGTTTCACAGGAAAAAAGAATTAATAGAAGGAGGAAAAGAACCCTTATCATGCCCTAACCCCTTGAGAGACTCCCCTGTAATACCTGTCGAGGAGAAGGGCTATAAATCCGAGAACTAAGGAGGCAAAGGCTATAAAAGCACCTATATGGGGCCAAGAACAGGCGTGGAAGTTGAGGAGTGTCTTACAGCCTATTAGAGGAGGTTGATATGCAAGTCCCGGAACTTTTATGGGAGCGTTTGGGTCGAGGTTATGCCCGTATTTGTATTCCCACCACCAGAAGTCCGCTATGGCAAGTATTCCGAATATTACGAAGAGTATAACCCACGCTTTTAAAAGGCTTCTTTTACCCGTAAAGGCACCGTATAAACCGAAAAGAATAAAAAAAGCAAATACAAATGGAAGAATTTTAAGCTCAATAACCTTTTCGGGTTCTATGGGTTGCATTCCTATATAGTGGTTTAGTATGTTTATGTTATAAAGGTCGTTCGGTTTTTCCCCCGTTATCGTGTTTACCCATATTAGCATACCGAGACCTTCGGGATACTGGGGCGCTGTTAGCGTTATCCTCCAGAGTGGAAAGAAGTAAACACCTATGAGAAGTATAGAAGCGAGGGCGAGAAGCCCCCGTGAAATTTTGTTCATAACTTCCCTCCTCAATCAGCGCACTTCCTCTCGTTTCCCATTTGCCAACAGAGCTTAACGTTTGCATCTTTAGGGGAAACCCTTATGTATCCCTGCATTTCCTGGTGAAGTGCGGAACAGAAGTCGGTGCAGTAGAAGGGATAAACACCGGGCTTTTCGGGCTTCCATTTTAGCGTCAGGGTCTCACCGGGCATTATGAGAATGTTTGAAGTTTTTGCACCGAATATGGCAAATCCGTGGGGAATGTCCCAGTCCTGTTCGAGGTTTGTAACGTGGAAGTAAACGGTATCACCCACTTTTATACCCTCTATGTTGTCAGGGGTGAAGTGTGACCTTATTGCGGTCATGTATATGTGAACCTCGTTTCCCTTTCTTACAACGCCTTTTTCCATTGCTTCTGCTTCAGATTTAACCGCATAGGGGTGCTTATTCTCTTCGAGCCTGTATATCTTTTTCTGGCGTTTCGTAACGAGTTCCGCGGGTATCATCTGGGCGTAGTGGGGCTCTCCGTGAGTGGGGAAGTCAAGGAGCATCTTCATCTTCATACCCGAAATATCTATAAGCTGTGCCGCGTGAGGCAGTTCGGGTCCCGTAGGCAGGTATCTGTCCTTCGTTATCTTGTTCATGGCTATTAGATACTTGCCCCAGGGTTTTGCGGAGTCCCCTCCGGGTATAACAAGGTGACCGATGGAGTAGTAAACGGGAATTCTATCAACAACCTTACAGGTCTTGTAATCGTACTTTACGACTTCGGAGGATATAAAGCAGGACGTGTAAGCGTATCCCTTATCGTCAAACTCCGTGTGGAGGGGGCCGAGACATATATTCTTAACTTCGCAGTGGAGTATTGACTCATATCTGAGAACCGGTATTCCCTCTATTTCACCTACGAAATCTTTATTCTTTATGGCATTTATCATTTTCTCAAAGGAGTGTATAGGCTGGTTTATGGATAGCTTTCCGTTACCGACGATGTAAAGTCCGTCTGGAGATACGTCAACTCCGTGGGGGGATTTGGGGGTGGGAAGGTAGTACGCAACTCCCGGGCAGTCCTTCGGTAAAAGAACTGTAACTTCGGTTTTCTTTTCGGATTTGGCTATTCCCGTTTTCGGGTCAACATAGTTATGGTAGTAGAGGGTTTTCATCTTCTTTCCTTTTCCTTCCGCGAGGCATTCTTCGGCCCTCTTCCAGTTAACCGCCAGGATAAAGTCCTTATCCTTTCTCGATGCGTTTATCTCAAGCAAGGTGTGTGCCTGTTCCGTGTTGTAGCTCGTGAAGAAACACCATCCATGGGAAGGTCCCTTACCACAGTGGGCGAGGTCGTAGTCAAATCCGGGAACCAACAGCTGGAAGGCTATATCCATTCTATCGTTCTTTTCCCCTTCAGAATTATCAACCTTTATAAATGTGATTGTTCCCTTAGCCCATTTCTTATATTCGCTTATTGGATAATCCTTCTGGGGGATGGGGACGCTGAACCTCGTGCCGGCAACTACGTATTCGGTGTTCTGGGTTATAAAGGAAGAGGGGTGATTTCCCGCTGAATTCGGTATCTCAATAATTTCAACCGTTCTGAATTCCGAGAGGTCTATTCTCGCAACCCTCGGGGTGTTGTTCGCGTTTATAAAGAGCCATCTTCCGTCGGGCACTCCGTTTGTTTGGGAAAGCTCCGGATGGTGGGTATCATCCCAGGGGATAAATCCGTGGGAGGTCATCAGAAGGGCCCTCGTCTCTTCCGAGTATCCGTATCCGTTTTCCGGGTTAACCGAGAATACGGGAATCGTTCTAAGGTTCCTGCCCGAGGGAATGCCGTGGACACCTATCTGACCGTTAAATCCTCCCGAGAAGAATACGTAAAACTCGTCATACTCACCGGGAGGCACGTAAACCTTTAGAGCGGCTTCCTGCCACTCCTTTGGGAGGTGCTTTGTCTGAGAAAACACAACTCCCAACCCCGTAAGGGCTACAATGACAAGGGAGATTTTTTTCAACTTACTCCCCTTCATATTTATTACCTCCAAAATTTTTTACTTCTCGAGGGAAAGAATCCACTCAACTATCTTTTTTGCCTCTTCTTCCGTAACTGATTGCCTCGGCATGTAGAAAGCCGTTACCTTAATGCCGTATTTACTCGCAAGTCCTTGCCACTTCCCAACACTTCCGGAGGTTATGCTTTTGACAAGAACTTCAACCGCATCCTTCTTCCCTTTGTACTCCTTTGCTATGACCTTAAAGGGGGGACCTATTTTACTTTTCTCGGTATCGTGACACGTTAAACAGCCTTTTTCCTTCAGGAGGGTATTTATATCACCGGAAAAGAGAAGGGATATAGATACAAAAGGCATGAGAAAGAGTAATTTTTTCATTTTTCACCTCCCACTTTTAATTTTATGCTTAAAATCATAAAAGTCAATAATTGATGATTAAATCCTAAAAGCTGATTTTTAAAGGGCTTAAATCCACCTGCAGGTTGATAATATACTTATGGCTCACAAGTTTGACCCTGCGAAGATTAAGAAACTTGATGACCCATCAAGACTTGAGCTCTTTGACCCAGAGAAGGTTTTAAAGGAGTTCGGCATAAAGGAGGGAATGACGGTCCTCGACGTGGGAACGGGTGCGGGATTTTACCTCCCATACCTTTCAAAGCTCGTCGGTGAAAAGGGAAAAGTCTACGCGATAGACGTTCAGGAGGAGATGGTCAACTACGCAAGGGAGAAGGTGGAAAAGCTGGGTCTCAAAAACGTTGAGGTTTTAAAGTCAGAGGAGAACAAAATTCCCCTCCCCGATAACACCGTTGATTTCATATACATGGCCTTCACCTTTCACGAGCTTTCCGAACCCCTTAAGTTCCTTGAGGAGCTCAAAAGGGTCGCGAAGAACTTCGCATACCTTGCGATAATTGACTGGAAGAAGGAAGAAAGGGATAAGGGGCCACCTCCTGAGGAGGTTTACTCCGAGTGGGAAGTGGGCTTAATACTTGAAGATGCAGGTATAAGGGTGGGAAGGGTTGTTGAGGTGGGTAAATACTGCTTCGGTGTTTATGCGGTTATAGTAAAGGAAGAACAGCATAATCCGCTCGCAAACATTCCCTTCAAGATACCGCCTGCTCTTTAGTTTTCTTCTTCTTTAACTTCATTTCATACATTCTCTTGTCCGCAACTTCTATTAACTCTTCGGGTGTTTCTCCATCCTCTGGATAGACAGCTATCCCGTAGCTTGCGGAAATGCCGAACTCCTTAAAGCTTTCCTCTATTTTCCTCCTTATTCTCTCCCCGACCACTTTTCCTATTCCCCTTTCCTTCCCCTTAAGGATTATAACGAACTCATCCCCTCCGTATCTTACGGGTATATCCTCGCTCCTTATGCTATCCCTAATTATCTGAGCTATCTTTTTGAGAACCTCGTCCCCTACCTTATGCCCGTATCTGTCGTTAACCTCTTTAAATCTGTCAAGGTCTATAAAAAGAACCTCAAGGTTTCCGTTGTTTAAAATCTTATTTCTGTTCAGCTCCATCCTTAAAAGTGTCTCAAGGCTTTTCCTGTTAAAGAGTCCCGTAAGGGGGTCGTGGGAAGCTTCAAACTCAAGCCTGTGGGTTAAGCTCTCGTAGCTTTTGAGGAGTTCCTCGTACTTCCTCGTAACCTCGTCTATTATGTTGAGAAGGAGCTTCAGCTTCACACCTTCTCTCATATCAGGCCTCCTTTAGGGCAACAAAGGTAGCGGTCTCGTTGTATAGTTTAACTTTTTTGAAAAACCTGTCCGGACCAACTTCCCCGTAGGTTGCAAAACCAAATAGGGGTGCGTCAAGCTCTCCCGCTATTACCTTGTTTTCCTCTTCTTTCATATTTTCAAGAACGTATTGACGTGCTATACAGGAGAAATTCAGTATAAGTTCCGGGCATTCTATATTTCTCTTTACCTTTTCAACTTCTTTCTTTGTATTTTCTATTATCTGCTCAGGAGTTCCAAAGGAGAGCATAAACTTGCCTCCTTCGTAAACGGGTGCGAAAAACTCAACGTAATCTTCTCCTATCTCCTTAAAAGTCCTCTGAATCCTTACGTATCCTTCCTCGTCCTCTAAAATTACTATAGGGCAATACCAGAGATATTCAACCTTTTTCTCAAGTCCCTTTAAGAATCTCTCAACTATCTCCTTAAAAGGTGTTTTCCCGTCAACCTCGTAAATCTTGTAACCTTCCGCTCTTGAAACGGTGTAAACGGGACTTATAGGCTTGAAGCCTGAAGATATCCCCATGGAAAACTCAACATTTTCAAAGGTAACAACGACAAAACCGTTCTTAATAATTTTTCCATCGTAAAACTGGAAGGTCCTGAGCTCGTTGTTATACCTCCTTCCCGAGGAAACGCCTCCCACAAGGTTAGGGTAAAAATTCCTTGAGGATAAAAGCCTTCCCAAATCTTCAATGAATAAACCTAAGCTTTCATCTTCCCAAGAGGATATGAATATGTTTAGGTTATTTTTGTTTTCTTCAAGATAATCAATTAACTTGGTTATAGTTCCGTTTTTCGTATAATTTTTAATTCCCTCGTCCGCGTAAACGTTTACCTTCCCCCTATTTTCAAACTTTATGAAGCATACAGCTATACCCTCAAATATGTCCGTGTTTGCTATTGCTTCCGTTGCATGAAAGGCAACGTAGTCCTTTCCGTTTACGTCAAAGACTCTTTTTATGTCCCTATCAAGATGCTCGTAGGGATACTTATAGTTCAGGGCTATGAACATAAAGTCAAAGTCCGATAAGATTCTATCCTCGGTGAACTTCCTCTTTATCTCCTCAAGGGCCTGATAAAGAACTGGCTTCCGAGAAGCGTAAACTATGCTTTTCATTAAATTAATTTTAATGAAAATATACAGGGCAGGCATTCAGGGAAACTTGAGGTCAATAACACTTTTCCACGCAATGGCTCGGCTTGGGTATGAAGGGTTAATAATAACTTCCCCCTCGGATACCTACGTAAGCGTCGGATACTTTGACAAGACGGAGGAGATAATAGACCTGAGAAAATGTAGAGAGCTCGGAATTCCCGTCATAAGACGTGAGATAGGAGGGGGTGCTGTTCTCCTCCACGAAAACCAGGTTTTCTACCAGCTAATACTAAACAAGAAAAGGGTTCCCTTTAGGGTAATGGAAGCCTACAGAAGGTTTTCCGAGCCCGTCTTAAGGGTTTACGAAAGACTCGGCGTTGAAGTTGAATACAAACCCATTAACGATATAGTCGTTAAAAGGAATAAGAAGAAGATAAGCGGTCAGGGTGCAGCGGATATAGAGGACTCTTTCGTCTTTGTCGGGGGAATACTTCTGAGGTTTAACACGAAACTTATGTCCGAGCTTTTCAGGGTTCCCGAGGAGAAGTTCAGGGATAAGCTATACAAGAGCCTTGAGGAAAACATAAGCTGGGTTGAGAGGGAAACGGGAAGGCTTCCCTCCTACGAAGAGGTTGAGGAACTTCTCGTTGAGGAGTTTTCAAAGATAATCCCCTTTGAAGGTGAAGAGGAAATTCCTAAGGAAGCCCTTGAGCTCGCAGACAGACTGAAGGACGAGTTCACCTCCGATGAGGTTCTCCTTGAGGACACGGGAAGGAAACACAGGGCGATAAAGATAAAGGAAGGGGTTCACCTCAGAACCGGTCTCCACAAGGCAAAGGGAGGACTCATAAGAACGGAAGTTTACACCGATGGAGAGAAAATACTTGAGGCGAGGATATACGGGGACTTCACCCTTTATCCGAGGGATAAGATAAGGGAACTTGAAGAACGTTTGAGAGGTGTTAAGTTTGATAGGGAGGAGATAAAAAGGGTTTCGCAGGAGTTCCTGAAGGGTGCGGACTTTCCGGGTGTTGAAGCAGAGGACCTGGTAAAAGCCCTTTACGGGGATTGAAAAGGCTTTATCCTTATGTAAACACCTTCCTTTCCCTTCTCCACCTTCTTTACCGTGTGAACCTCGTATATGAGGTTATCGTTCTTTATAATTCCAGCTTTCTCCATAACGTCCCAGAGTGTTTTTAACATGTTGTCTATGTCCCTCTTCCGCCTGTTTGGAAGGATAATTGTTATATCAACGGATATCTCGTAATCTATGGGCTCTCCCTTATACTGCTCCCTCAGCTCCCATAAGGCTCTTGCTTCCCAGTTTACCACCCTCGGGTGCTTGAAAACCTTCCCCCCTTTTCTTCTCACATACCTGTTGCTCTTCGGAACGGGAAGCTTTGATAGGAAAAGCTCTATCCCATCCATCGTTTAAAATAGTTTTATCATGGAAGAAAAGGTAATAATAGGCATAGAGGATTTCCTACAGGTTGATTTGAGGGTTGCAAAGGTATTGGAAGCTGAGAGTGTTGAGGGCTCCGAAAAGCTCCTCAAGCTCAGGGTAAGCCTGGGCGATGAAGAGAGAACGATTGTTGCGGGAATAGCGAAGTTCTACAAGCCCGAAGAGATTGTCGGAAAGAAGATAGTAATAGTTGCGAACCTAAAGCCGAGGAAGATATTCGGCATAGAATCTCAAGGTATGCTCCTTGCAGCCTCGGACGGGGAGAACCTCTCCCTCATAGTTCCCGATAGGGACGTTAAAGAGGGTGCAAAGCTCAGTTGAGATACTTCCGCTTTGAAGAGGAACATCCCTTCTCCCTCATTCTTCCCCTGATAGAGGAGGGGAAGCTTGACCCCTGGGAGGTTGATATAGTAGAGCTCGCAAACCTTTACCTTGAGGAGTTAAAAAAGAGGGAAGTTCTTGACCTTAGAATACCCGCAAGGGCAATAGTTGCCGCATCCTTCTTGCTCAAGAAGAAGATAGAGGTTCTCTTTCCGAAGCCCCCGAGAAAACCGAGAAAGAGAAAGTACTCTCTACAGGAAATAGTGGGCATGTTTGAGGAGGAATACGGAGAGGTTGAGGAGGAGCTGAAGGAAAACGTGAAGAAAATAAAAAGGGTCGTGAGAAGGAGAAAAAGCCCAAATAAAAAGGAGAAAAAGGAAGAGGAAGTTCCCGTTCATGTTGCTAAGTTTGAGGATGTCCTAAAAGAGATATGGGAGCTCCTGAAAAGCCTTGACGTGGGAACGAGGGTGAGTTTTTTAACGTTCCTTAGGGAAAGGGATATCGTTCCCCAGTTTATGGCACTCTTATACCTTGATTATGAGAATAAGATAAGGATTTATCAGGAAAGACCTTTCGGGGATATAGAGATAGAAATCTTAGAAGCCTAATATCTCTATTACCTTTTCAAGCTTCGGAGGAACGGATACGGGCTCTTCGCAAACCTTTATTGCGGTATCGGGGTCCTTTAGGCCGTTTCCCGTAAGGGTACAGGTGACGACCTCGCCCCCCTTAAAGAAGCCTTCCCTAACGAGCTTTATGAGTCCGGCAACGCTTGCAGCGGAAGCAGGCTCACAGAAAACACCTTCGGTTGATGCGACAAGCTTGTAAGCGTATAAAATCTCACTATCGCTCACCGCGTCAATCTTCCCGCCGCTCTCCTGTGCAGCCTTGAGTGCGGACTTCCAGCTGTAGGGATTTCCTATCTTTATAGCGGTCGCTATCGTCTGGGGGTTCTTTATGGGGTATCCCTTAACTATAGGTGCTGCTCCCTCAGCCTGCCATCCCATCATTCTGGGGAGCTTCGTAATCTTTCCCTCCTCGTAGTAAGTCTTAAAGCCCTTCCAGTATGCGGTTATGTTCCCCGCGTTGCCCACGGGTATGAAGTGGTAATCGGGTGCGTCCCCCAGAACGTCGCATATCTCAAAGGCCGCGGTTTTCTGCCCCTCTATCCTGTAAGGATTTACCGAGTTCACAATCTCAACAGGGAATAACTCACCTATCTTCCTTACTATATAAAGGGCATCGTCAAAGGTTCCCTGGATGGCGAGAACCTTAGCCCCGTAAATCATAGCTTGGGAGAGCTTCCCTATAGCAACTGCACCCTTCGGAAGGAGGACGTAGGCTTTCAGACCGGCCCTTGCCGCGTATGCCGCCGCTGATGCCGAAGTGTTTCCCGTTGACGCACATATAACCGCCTTCTTTCCCTCTTCAACCGCTTTTGATATTGCGAGAGTCATTCCCCTGTCCTTAAAAGAGCCCGTAGGATTAAGACCTTCATACTTTAGGTATATCTTTCCCTTGAAGCCTATAGCTTTTGCGAGGTTGTCGGCCTCTATCAGGGGTGTGTTTCCCTCGTATAGGGTTACTATAGGTGTTTTTTCGTCAACGGGCAGGTACTTTCTGTAATGCTTTATGATTCCTTCCCATTTATCCATAGCTCGGACTAAGGATATTATAATTTAAGGCATGCACGAAGTTCTAAGGATTAGAACGACAAAACACACGAGCATAGTTAATATAACCCACCAGGTTTCGGAAGTTGTGAAGAGGTCGGGGGTGAAAGAGGGGTTATGCGTAGTTTACACGCCCCACACGACCGCCTGTGTGTTCGTCAACGAGGGGGCGGACCCTGACGTTGTGAAGGATATCGTTTACTCCCTTGAGAAGTTAATCCCTTGGAACGACCCCTCATACGCCCATATGGAAGGGAACTCCGCAGCCCACATAAGGAGTGCGGTCATAGGAAACTCAAGGGTTATTCCCGTGATAAACGGAGAGCTTGCCCTTGGAACGTGGGAGTCGGTATTTCTCGGGGACTTTGACGGTCCCCGTGAGAGAAAGGTTATAGTTGTTGTTATAGGAGAGAAGTGATGACGTTAATAGCCTTTTTAGTATTAATAGGTGTCCTCGTATGGGTTCACGAGTTTGGACACTTCTTAATGGCAAAGCTCTTTAAGGTAAGGGTTGAGATATTCTCAATAGGCTTCGGCCCCCCCATAGTGAGGAAGAGATGGGGCGAAACCGTTTACCAGATAGCGGCTGTTCCCCTCGGAGGCTTTGTAAAGCTCTACGGGGAAGAAGAAAACGTTAATGACCCTTACGCCTTTTCCTCAAAAAAGCCCTGGCAGAAGATACTCATAGCCTTCGGAGGACCTCTTTTTAACGTTATATTCACCCTTTTCGCCTTCACCCTAATATTCACCGCGGGTGTGGAAGTTCCCAAATATCTGAAAGAGCCAGTTGTCGTGGGATATGTTGAGAAGGACTCTGTAGCTCAAAAAGCAGGAATAAAACCCGGGGACAGGATAGTTAAGGTTGACGGATACGAGATAAAAAGCTGGGAGGACCTGAGAGATGCACTTATAAACCTTTCGGTAAAAGGGGTAAAGGAAACAACGCTAATCGTTGAGAGGAACGGAAAATTTATAGAGCTTAAGGTTCCCGTTCCTGATGTTACAACAGGTGAAGGAAGACTTGGCATAGCCCCCTACATACCCCCTGTGGTAGGAAGTGTAAAGGAAGGAACACCCGCACACCAGATAGGGCTAAAGCCCGGAGACGTAATTCTCAAAGTAAACGGAGAGGAGATAAGAACCTGGTATGAGCTCGTTGAGAAGGTGAGAAAGAGCAAAGGCAAGCCCCTTAAGCTCACCATAAAAAGGGGAAACGAGATTATTGAAAAGGTTATCGTTCCCGCAATTGACCCTAGGACGAAAACACCCTTCATAGGCATCCAGCCGAAAACGGAATTTGTTCTTGAGAAGCATTCAATAGGTGAAGCTATCTCCCTTGCTATCTCAAGAACTTACGAGCTCACAGTCTTAACCTTTAAAACCATATGGGGATTGATAACGGGAAGCGTTTCCTTCAAAACCCTTGGGGGACCCATAGCTATAGCCCAGTTTGCAGGTCAGGCGGCCCAGAGCGGTTTAATCCCCTTCCTCTCAATGATGGCCTTTATCTCCCTTCAGCTTGCCATATTCAACCTACTTCCTCTCCCCATACTTGACGGGGGACTTATCGTTCTCTTTGCCCTTGAATGGATAAGGGGAAGACCCCTTCCCGAAAAATTCAAGGAATACTGGCAGAAAGCGGGACTTGCAATAATACTCACCCTCATGGCTTTCGTCCTTTTAAACGACATTCTCAGACTTCTGGGAGTAAATTAAACCTACTATGATAAGGAAAGCGACGGTAAGGGACGCTAAAGCCATATACAACCTCCTCACCGATTACGCAAAGAGGGGGGTTTTACTTCCGAGAAGCTTAAACTCCATATACGAAAACATAAGGGATTTCTGGGTTTACGAGAGGGAAGGTGAAGTTATAGGATGCGTTGCCCTTCACGTAATGTGGGAGGACCTCGCGGAGATAAGAAGCCTCGCGGTTAAGGAAGAACACAAAGGCGAGGGGATAGGATACCTCCTTGTAAAGAAAGCCCTTGAGGAAGCATGGGAGCTCGGTGTAAGCAAGGTGTTTTCCCTAACCTACGTTAAGGAGTTCTTTATAAAGAAGTTCGGTTTCAGGGAGATAGACAAGTCCGTTCTTCCCCACAAGGTATGGGGCGAGTGTATAAACTGCGTAAAGTTTCCCAACTGCGACGAGGAAGCGGTAATGGTTGAGCTCTCAGAGAGCTACATAAAGTCCCTAAGAGATAAGCAAGCCCTTAAAATCTAAAACTATGGAAGCGAAAACACACCTGAAGATAGACCGAAGCTTAAGCGGAGAACCCGTGGAGCTGGGAAAAGGATACGCAAAGGTTTTATTGAGAACCTCAGAAAACATGGTTTGCGATGAGAAGGGTCTCATTCACGGGGGTTTCATATTCTCCTGTGGGGATTACGCTGCAATGCTTGCGGTAAACCACCCGAACGTTGTCCTCGCTGGTGCTGATGTTAAGTTTCTTAAACCCGTAAAGCTCGGAGATGAGCTTCTTTGCGAGGCAAGAGTTATTGAGAATAAGGGAAAGAAGAAGACCGTAAAGGTTGAGGGATTTGTAAACAGCGAGAAGGTTTTTGAGGGGACTTTTTACACGGTAGTTCCCGAGAAACACGTTCTTGAGAGGTAAAGGTATGGAGGTAAAGCCCTTTATATGGAAGGGGGACAGGCTCCTTCTCCTTGACCAGAGAAAGCTACCCCATAAGGAGGAGTGGCTGGAGCTCAAAACTTACGAAGATGTTGCGAGTGCTATAAAGGATATGGCGGTAAGGGGTGCTCCCGCAATTGGTTGCACCGCAGCCTACGGCTTCGTTCTCGGAGTGAAGATACAGAAGGAGAATCCCAAGCTTGTTTACGAAACCCTGAAAAACACAAGACCAACAGCCTATAACCTCTTCTGGGCGCTTGACAGGATGTTAAAGGCCCTCAATGAGGGAAAGGACATTGAAGAAGAGGCAAAGCTTATAGAGAGGGAGGACTACGAGGCAAATAGGAAGATGGGGGAACACGGGAACGAGCTAATACCGGAAGGTGCGAAGATACTTACCCACTGCAACACGGGTGCCCTCGCAACCGCCAGATGGGGAACAGCTCTCGGTGTTATAAGGAGTGCCCACTACAGCGGTAAGAATGTTTTCGTCTGGGTTGATGAGACGAGGCCTTACCTTCAAGGCTCAAGACTTACCGCCTGGGAGCTTCTCAAAGAGGGCATACCCCACAAGATAATAACGGACAGCACTGCGGGATTTCTCATGAAGAAGGGGCTTGTTGACCTCGTAATAGTCGGTGCGGACCGAATAACCGTAAAGGGAGACGTTGCAAACAAGATAGGAACTTACACCCTCGCCGTTCTATGCAAGGAGCACAACATACCCTTTTACGTTGCTGCTCCTACCTCCACGATTGACCCCAATATAAAGAGCGGTGATGAAATTATCATAGAAGAGCGTTCGCCCCAAGAGGTAAAAACCTGCGGTGAGTGTCCCATAGCGCCCGAAGGTTCCGACGCCTACCACCTTGCCTTTGATGTGACGCCTTCGGAACTTATAACCGCGATAATAACGGAGAAAGGAGTATTTAAGCCTGAAGAGATAACGAAAGCCCTTGAGTAGTTATCCGAAGGTTTCTTTAAACCTCTTTTCAAATTCTTCGTAATCCTTACAAACCACGAATACCTCCTGAACGGAGGTTCCCGTTTTGTAAAGGAGCTTATACCCCGTTATCGTTCTGTATTTCAGGAAAAGCCCCTTTGAGCCCCTTCCCCTGTTCTGTCTTATTATCCTTCCGGGAATTATGCTCTCAACACACTCCCACTTCTCAATTTCCCTAAGGTAATCCTCCAGACCCTCAAGGAGATGGTGTTCAACCTTTACCTTCCCTTCCCTGTATTTAAACCTCGCCATCCTTCAACATCTCCTCAAGGGTTATTAACACACACTCCCCGAGAGCCCTCAAGTTATACCCGCCCTCAAGGGCAAACAGAACCGGCGCCTTCACCCTTTCGGAAGCGTCAAGTATGCTTCTTACGATAAATCTAACCCCTTCGTTTGATACATTCAGGTATGTGAGAGGGTCGTCCCTGTGTAGGTCGTAGCCCGCGGATACGAGGACAAAATCGGGCTTGAACCTTTCAATTAACTCTGGAAGAAGTTTTCCGTAAACGGGTTTATACTCTTCATCCCCCGCTCCCGCATCCATCGGGACGTTTACCGTGTAGCCGTATCCCTTACCCGCTCCCCTCTCGTCCGCACTGCCCGTTCCGGGATAAAAGGGATACTCGTGGGTTGAGAAGTAAAAAACTGTGTCGTCTTCATAAAAGCTCTTCTGGGTTCCGTTCCCGTGGTGAGCGTCAAAATCTATTATGAACACCCTGTTTAAGCCCTTGACCTTCCTGAGGTAATGAGCTCCTATGGCAACGTTGTTAAATATGCAGAAGCCCATGGCCTTTGCGTATTCCGCATGATGTCCCGGAGGCCTCACCGCACAGAAAACCCTATCAACCTCACCGCTCAGAATTCTGTCTATTCCCTCAAGAACACCGCCTACCGCATAAAGGGCGACGTCGTAGCTCTCAGGCGTTGCGTAAGTATCCGGGTCCAAGTAGCCCCCACCCGATTTGCAAAAATCGTGTATCTCCTGTATGTAGTTCCTGTCGTGGTTAAGTGCTACTTCATCAATTGTCGCTCTTCTCGGCCTTATTTCAACAAGTTCCTTCCTTATTCCCGATTTATCAATATGTTCAAGTATTGAGATAAATCTGTTCTTATTCTCGGGATGGTCGGGCCAGTCATGTTTTAAGTAAATATCATCGTAAACGAAACCTACCTTTTTCATAATTAAGTAGTATAATTTATTTAAGAACGAGGCTAAAAAGCCCTTTAAGGCTCCTTGGCAAAGGAATAGAGAGTGTGCATCGGGATATAAAGGTGCATTGATGTTTTGATGATAGGTTTATTTACACCTTGAGTAAAGCGAAGAAAATGAGGCTAAATTTTTGAGCCTTTTCCCGCACTCCGAATTTCCGAAAATTATGTGGAGTTTCTTGAGTTTGGAAATTCCGTAAATTATTCATAGAGCTCTATAATCTTTACAAAAGGGTGCGGGGGTTCCTAATTAACCGTGTGGAGTTGAAAGTTAGGGGGAATACCTCCGTTCCAGTATCCCCTTCTCGTATTCTGTTCCTAATTAACCGTGTGAAAGCTCAATTATCAAAGTTTTAGAAAAACAAGAGGTATAAGTATATATTTGCTTATATGGGAGAGAAGAGGTCGGATACCAAGGAGAAAATACTTGAATCTGCTTTAAAGCTTTTTTCCAAAAAGGGTTTTAGGGAAACTACGATAAAAGATATAGCTAAAGATGTAGGTATTACGGAGGGAGCCATTTACAGACACTTTACGAGTAAGGATGAGATAATACAGGAACTTCTGACGAGTATAACGAAGGAAATGAGGGAGATTATTTCCGAAGCCCTTTCTTCTTCGGATAAAGAGGAGGAAATCCTTGAGAATATAATTAACAGTCTGATAGATTACGCATTCTCAAAGCCCGAATCCTTCAGGTTTCTCAACCTTTACCATCTTCTAAAGGATTCACCTAAGGTTACGAACCTCCCCGGAGAGCTCATTCTTAAGTTCTTGAACAACTTGAAAGCCAAAGGAAAGCTCAAGACCTATCCAGAGATAGCCCTTGCGATGATAACGGGAAGCGTTGAGAGGGTATTCATCTTTAAAGAGAGGAAGTTTCTAAAGTATAAAACACCCGAGATAAAGAGGGAGCTTACTCAAGCATTAAAGAGGGCTTTACTTTAGGAGCTTTTTAACTAAATTTAAATATGACAAGTTTGTCATATGGAGGGAAACATGATACCTAAAGTCTATGTAGGCTACGAGTGGTTCGGGGCTGAGAAAATCCTTTCTGAGTATCAAGTTCCTCCCGACTGCGGTGCTCAGGTTTTATTCCTGGGTATCCCGAGAAGTGCTCCCGAAGACGGGGATATAGAAGCCCTTGAGTATGAAGCATACCCCGAGATGGCAATAAAGGAGATGGAAAAGATAAGAAAAGAGACGATAGAAAAGTTCGGCGTAAAGGAAGTTTTTATTCACCACAGATTGGGGCTCGTAAAGGTCGGAGAACCTTCCTTCCTGGTTCTTGCTGTTGGGGGACACAGGGAAGAGACCTTTAAGGCCTGCAGGTATGCGGTTGACGAAACAAAGAAGCGCGTTCCCATATGGAAAAAGGAGATATTCAAAGATGGTAAGGGAGAATGGGTTTTAGGAGAGAAGAAAGATGCTACTGGATAAACTCGGAAGACCCTTAAGGGTTTTGCGAATATCCCTTACCGACAGGTGCAATCTCAGGTGCAGTTTTTGCATGCCCCCAGACAGGACCTATAACTTTACCGATAACCTGATGACACCGGAGGAGATAGAAAAAACGGTAAAGATATTTTCAAAACTCGGCGTCAGGAAGGTAAGACTCACGGGCGGAGAACCACTCTTAAGGAAGGATATCGTAGAAATAATAAAAAGAATTAAAAATGTAGAAGGAATAGAGGATATAGCCCTAACAACAAACGGAGTTTTTCTCGGGAAGAAATTAAGGGGACTGAAAGAAGCCGGGCTCAAAAGGATAACGGTAAGTGTTCACGCCCTTGACCAAGAAGTAAACAGAAGAATAACAAACAGAAACGTAAACCTCAAAGAGGTTCTTGAAGCTGTGGAAGAGGCAAAAACACTCGGTTTTAAGGTTAAGGTGAATAGCGTAATAATAAGGGGGGTAAACGAGGACCAGGTAATCCCCCTTGCTTCATACTTTAAGGAGAGAAAGATAACGATAAGGTTTATTGAGTATATGGATGTAGGAACCCTAAACGGGTGGGATTACGATAAGGTGTATACAGCGAATGAAATACTAAGGGACATTGCTAAATACTTCAGTTTCAGACCTCTTCCTAGAAAACCGAACGAGACTGCTTTAAGATTTGTTTACGACGATGGGGGAGAGTTCGGGATAATAGCTTCCGTGACGAAGCCCTTCTGCAAGGGCTGTGACAGAATTAGGCTTTCCGCGGACGGGAAGGTTTACACCTGTCTTTTTGCTGAAGAGGGATACGATATAAGGAATTCGGAAAATCCCGAAGAGCTTTTAAGGGATATATGGAAAAACAGAGAAGACAGATACTCGGAGCTCAGGAATGAGTTAAGAAAGAGTAAAAAAGTAGAGATGTTTAAAGTCGGAGGTTAACACTTTCTTAAGCCGTTAAGGATTATCTTTTTAACGGTTTCCGGGTCCTTTATTATCTTCCCCTTTCTTCCCTTTAGAAACCACTGGAAGGCTTTCGCCTGCATAAAGCCTATTAAAGAAAAGGCAACCTCATCAAGGTCTATATCTTCCCTGAACTCTCCCTTTTCCATTCCTTCCTTTATAACTTCTTTGAGAATGTTTGCATACTCCTCAAGGAAGAGCTGAATCCTCCTCTTTATGCTTCTTTTGTCGCTTCGCGAGAACTCAAAGCATATAACCGGAATTATTCCCCTCGTTTTCTCAAGAAGCTCCATATGCCCCTCAAGTATTCTCTCAACCTTCTCGGTAGGCGTCTTTCCAAGGCTTACAGCTTCTTTCGTTCTGAGTATGCACTCGTTTGTGTAACGCCTTATTATCTCCTCCGCTATCTCGTCCATTGATGAGAAGTGTTTAAAGATAGCGGCATCGCTTATTCCTATCCTCTGGGCAAGATTCTTTGCGGTAAATTTTCTCAAACCTTCCTGAGCTATTATTTCCGCCCCAACCTTTAGTATCTTATCCCTCGTCTTTACCATAGGAATAATATTAATGAAAAATTGTGGAAATTAAATATTTACTAACTTACCTAAGTTATAAGAAAAAGTAATAGAAAGGGAAGGGGCTTAGCACCTGCTTCCGGGTGCCCCTTCGCAATCCTTACACAGCTCTATGGGGTGAACCTTAAGGAATATCTCAAGGGCCTTTTCTTCAAAGGAAGGAGCTATGTTTCCGTTCCTTACCTTCCAGAGGAAGTATTTCTCAAAGGCGCTCTTTAACCAGTGAGCCCACTTTCCTTTCTTCGCTATCACCCTTTCCCTCGGAGGTATTACGGGGTCCGCAAAGAAGAATCCCGCATCCTCTCCGAAGTCAGCTATACATATCGCGGAAAGTCTCGGTGCGAACCTGTCAGGGTTGTTTCTTATGTCGTTAACTATGTTGTGGGCCACGGCCATAGCCATCTGTTCAATCATCATTCCCGTTTTCGGTCCTCCCGTGGGTATGGGAGTCTTTTCTATGGGAGGTATCGCGGTTACAACTCCGACACCGAATATGTTCTTATAGGTGGGGTTCTGGAAGCACCTGTTTACTATAACCATCTTGTTTGCCGGGTTTGCCACTTTGTCCCCTGCGGAGGCTACAACCTCTGGTCCCTGGAATCTGGGCATGAACATCGTAAAGCTTGCGGGAACCTCGTGGGTATTTCCGTTCAGGTCCTCGTATATAACCTTATTGGGTTCTATTGCCTTAACCGCAACGTTCGCAATCCAATCAATATTCCTTTCCGCGAAGAGGTCCTCCACAAACCTCTTTGAAGGTCCAATTCCGCCAACACCGAAGTGTCCTATGTAGGGTTCGGATGTTATGAAGGTTATGGGAACTTTATACCTTATTCCCCTCTTCTTCAGCTCGTAGTGAAGCATTAAAGCAAACTCGTAAGCTGGACCGAAACAGCTCACACCGGGAATAGCACCTATTACAACGGGTCCAGGATTTGCGTAAAGTTCTTGGAGTTTCTTTTGGGTTTCAAGAGCGTGTTCCGCGGTACAGATGGAGGTTGAGTTCTCTTCTTGTCCTTCGGCACCGAAAACGAGCTTAGGCCCGGTTGCTATAACGAGATAGTCGTACTCAATCTTTTTCCCCGATTGGGTTGTAACCTCGTTCCTGTCAGGGTCTATGCTTTCGGCTTTCTCGTTAATGAACTCAATGTTGAACTTTGGAAGAAGGGGTGCGAGGGGTATTGAGATATCTTCAAACCTCCTCCATCCCATCGCGAGGTGAGGGAATGAAGGGGTAAATCCGAAGTAGGGCCTGTCCGAGATGAGGGTAATTTTCAGCTCGGGCATTAGGTGCCTGAGGTTGTAAGCGGTTGCTATACCTCCTATTCCTCCTCCTATTACTACAACATGCTTTGCCATATTTCCAACCTCCATTTGTTAATACTAACCTACAAACATACTATTATAAGTTGTGAAGGAAGTATAAAGCCTGCTTATTATTAACATTTATTAATACTTTTATTAGCTCTACTTATAACCACTGAAAATAGGAGTTCTCAAAATATTTAGAAGGCTTATAAAAGGTAAGGAGGTGAAAGAATGGCGAATGTTGAAGGAACTCACCACCACCACGAGGAAGTAAGCGTATGGCCCTTTGTGATAGGTATAGGTATGCTACTTACTCCTATTTCTCTTACCGCTTACTTTGCGTGGCAGAACCAGATGGTAGGACTCGTAACGGGAGGACTTGCTCTCCTCTTTATTCTGTTCGGTGCCGCGGGATGGGCTAACGAACACTTCTCCAAGGACCCCGAATACGGACTTGGTGCAATGGGAACATACTTCTTCATCATCACCGAAGCGGTCATATTCGGAACGATGTTCGCAGCCTATTACACCGCAAGAGTAGGCCACGCACACGAATGGGCTAACTGGGTCCCCGAAGGAATAAGCCTTCCCATGGCGGGACTGCTAACCTTAATCCTGTGGGCATCAAGTTATACGATATGGAGAGCGGAGGAGATACTTGAAAACGAAGGGGATAATGGAAAAGCCCTCAAGTGGGTGTTTATGACCTTTGTCCTTGGCGCACTGTTCGTAGTGCTCCACGTTAATGAGTGGATGCACCTCTGGCATGAAGGATTCACCCTCAGTTCCAACATGTATGGAACGGGCTTTTACGCATTAACGGGACTCCACACCTCACACGTTCTTCTCGGACTTCTCATGCATCTTTACAGCATGTGGCTACTCGCGACCGGAAAACTTTCCCAGCAAAGGCCTACCGTTCTGAGGGCAACGTCCGCGTACTGGCACTTCGTTGACTTCATGTGGCTTCTCGTAGCAGGTTCGGTATACGTAATAGGAACTATGGGTATATAAGATGAGGCTGCTTTTTTCCTTGCTCTTCTTACTTACTTTTGTTTTTGGAAGCGGTGTGATGGGGCCTTCAAATAAGGCCTTTGACGATAACGATATGTTTAACCCTGAAATACTGAAAATTGACGAGAAAAAGTATTTAGGAAACTTCGTTCCCGACGTAAACGTAATACTTGAAAACGGTAAAAACACAAATCTATACAGCCTGATTAAGGGAAAGCCTACGATACTTCTCCTCTCTTACTACACCTGCGGTGGGACGTGTCCCGTAAGGGTTGATAACCTCAACAAGCTAATAAAGGAAACGGGGTTAAAAGATAGGGATTTTATCGTTTTAAATTTATCCTTTGACGAGAAGGATAACCTTGAGACCCTCAAAAAGTTCAAGGAGATTCACGGTCCCTTTACGAAGCAGTGGGTTTTCGGTCTCATAAAAAAGGAAGAGATAAGGAAGCTAACAGATTCGGTAGGATTCAGGTTTTTCTTTGTAGAGAGGGATAAAACATTCGTCCATCCTAACGTTTACATATTCCTCTCACCGGAAGGAAGGATAACGAGGTATCTTTACGGCGTTAAGCCCTCAGAGATGGACATAAGAATAGCCCTCGCCGAAAGCACCCAGAACAAGATATCCCTTAACTCTGTGGTTGACCTTGCCTTGCTCGTCTGCTTCACATACGACCCCTCAAGGAGTAGGTATGTTGTAAATCCAACACTTCTCTTTGGAGGAATAGGTTTTTCCGCTCTTTTCTTGGTGGTATCTTCAGCTATCTTACTCAATAAACTTAGGTCAAAGGAGGTGTAAGCTATGGAAGGCGTCATGGATACCATCGCACTGCCTTATAAGTGGTGGTCCGAGGCGGTCACCGTCTGGTTAATAGTTGCCGTAATCATTTACTTGGTTGTAGCTGTCCCGGGGCTGTATTTCATCTACAAGTATCGCTACAAGCCCGGAGAAAGGGAAGTGGGAGACCACGACTTTGAAAGCCACGCGGGACTTGAAGCACTCCTTACGATAATCCCCCTACTTACGGTTATATTCCTCGCAACTTACTCCTTCACGATATTCAGGAAGATTAGGACTGTTCCCGATAACGCTATGACGATAAAGGTAACCGCATTCATGTGGGGATGGCAGTTTGATTACCTTGATGAAAACGGAAAGGTCATAAAAACTGTTGTTACTGGATATCACGCAAACGACTACAAACTCCAGGAGTTTGAAAAGCCTGTAATACCCGCAGGAAAGCCTATTAGGGTTCTCCTAACCTCTATGGACGTTATACACTCCTTCTTCGTTTTACCTGCGAGGATAACCGAGGACGCAGTCCCCGGAAGAACGACATACCTCTGGTTCCAGATTAACGAGCCTGGGGAGTACTGGGTATTCTGCAGGGAGTACTGCGGAACGGGACACTCTCACATGTTCAGCATACTTAAGGTTGTTCCTCCCGACCAATTTACAGCTTGGCTCTATGGTAAAAATAACGCTGTTGCTATAAAATCTGAAAACTAAGGAGGTAGTGCAATGAGGGAAGCTATTCACGTAGAGAAGCCATACTTCCTTGGGACTTTAAGGGAGTGGCTCTTTACAACGGACCACAAGAAGATTGGAATTCTATACTTTGTTACCAGCTTCCTCGTATTCCTAATAGCGGGAGTCTTCGGACTCCTCGTAAGGTTTGAGCAGTCCGTGCCCGGAATGCAGGTTGTTGACTTCAAGACTTATAACTACTTACTCACCGGGCACGGTGTAGGAATGCTGTTCTGGTGGGCTATAGCAGCTCACATAGGTGGATTCGGTAACTTCCTTCTTCCCCTGATGATAGGGGCAAAGGACGTTGCATTTCCCAGATTGAACGCACTCAGCTGGTGGGCATTCTTCGCAGCAAACGTATTATTCCTTATGACCCTCATACCCGGAAACCACATAATGACGATGTGGACCGGATATCCTCCCTTCTCACTTAACAACGACGCTGGAATAACAGCTCTTTACGTATTCGTAATACATCTCCTCGGAGCATCATCTATAGCTACGGCGGTTAACTTCCTCGTTACTTACATCACGATGAGGGCTCCCGGTGTTACGTTCTTCAAGACAAACCTCTTCGTTCATACCCTTATAGCCGCAAACGTAATACAGCTCGTAGGAGTTCCCTCCCTTGCTGGCGCTGTTACGATGCTCTTCCTTGACAAGTATCTCGGAACGAACTTCTTCAATCCCGCAAAGGGTGGAGACCCTCTCATCTACCAAAACATATTCTGGTTCTACTCCCACCCCGTTGTTTACGTTCAGGTTCTGCCTGTATTCGGTTTCTACTCCGAGATAGTTCCCGTATTTGCAAGAAGACCCATATTCGGATACCACACAATGGTTTTTGCAATATGGGGAATTACCGCTGTTAGCTTCTTCCTGTGGATACACCACATGTTCGTTTCCGGAGTTCCCAACTGGGTAAGAGTTCTCTTCTCCTACACGACGCTCCTTATAGCTGTTCCCACGGGAATAAAGATATTCAACTGGATGTTTACCCTCTACAGGGGTGCTATACACTTCAGGTCTCAAATGCTCTACGCACTCGGTGGTATATTCATGTTCCTCATAGGTGGTCTTACGGGAATTCCCCTCGGTATGGTTGCGATTGACCTCGGAGTATCCGACTCTCTCTTCGTAGTGGGACACTTCCACTACGTTCTCGGAATGGCTATAACTCTCGGAATTCTCGGAGCTGTAATACACTGGTTCCCCCTCGCTACAGGAAAGCTCTATCCCGAAAACATAGGAAGACTCAGCTTCTGGCTTATATTCATAGGTGCTAACATCTTCTACTTCCTCCAAATGGTTGTTGGTATGCTCGGTAATCCCAGAAGGTATCCTGACTATCCTCCCATACCCGAATGGACAACTCTTCACGTTCTCCAAACGATAGGTGCTCTTATACTCGGTGTCGGAGTGGTAATCTTCGCATATGGAATAATCAAAGGACTCATGAGCGGTGAAAAGGCTCCCGAAAACCCCTGGAAATCTCCCTCTCTTGAGTGGAAGGTAGGTGTTCCCGCAAGGGCACACGGCCACGGAGACCATCCTCCCAAGGTAGAGCCCGACTGGCATCCTTACAGATACGACAAAGAAGAGATACTCAGGTAGTTTTCTCTCTTTCTCCTCTTTAATTTTTTTTTCTTAAACCAAATTTATGATTTTTTTATCATTTTATTAATTTTATTGTAATTTGATTTATAACATAAAGCATGCTTTCTACTTGAAAATCAAGCATTTTATTGGTGTGAGTGAGTAAGCACTACTTGACAATAAAATTTTTCAGGTTGAAAATTTATTAGTGTGGTTAAAAACTTGTGGAGGTGAGGAAGATGCAGGAAAAACACACTGACTTTTTCCCGACGGGGTCAATTTACTTTTTCCTTTTCATGATAGCTTTTTACGCACTCATATGGTTTTTAGCTTATGCGGTATTACTTGAAAGGGGGTAGGAGAGATGGACAAAGCTGAAAAAACCGGACTTACCTTAGCATTAATAATGCTTCTTACGTTCTTCAGCCTGATAGTTTACGCGGCTAAGGGCTTAAAGATTGACGTTCCCACGTGCGTAACGGATGTAGAACCTTTCCAAGAAGGGAAGCTAATAAAACACGGAGACAAAAGATACGAGCTACACATACTCGCAAGGATGTGGTTTTTTGACTTCAACAAGGGGGCTACCGAGATAAAGATACCTGCAGGCTCAACCGTTGACATCTTCGTAACCTCAAAGGACGTTGTTCACGGAGTTCACATCAACAATACGAACTTTAACGTTATGGCTATTCCCGGAACCGTTGGTTACATGAGGGTTAAGTTTGAGAAGCCCGGTGAATACCACGTTGTTTGCCACGAGTTTTGCGGTGTAGGTCACCACGCTATGCAAGGAAAAATAATCGTTGAATAAAAAAAGGAGGTGAAAAAATGCAGGTGAGCGGAGCACTGAGGTTTATAATCCTGACTGAAATAGTCTTTCCTATTTTACTCCTTACGTTCGGAATTTACCACGGCGTAATGCAGGTTCTCTACAGGGCTGGAATTATAAAGGCGGAAAGCTTCCTCGGAATTGACTACTACCAAGGATTGACGCTCCACGGCGTTATAAACGTAATCGTATTCACGACGATATTCATAGTCGGATTCTCAAACGCAATAGTTATGTACACGCTCAAGAAACCCCTCAGGGAAAAGGTTCAATGGATAGCCCTCGGAATGATGGTTGTGGGAACTCTTATGGCCGCTTGGGCGATGTTCACGGGAAGGGCTACGGTTCTATACACCTTCTATCCTCCCCTGATAGCTCACTGGACCTTCTACCTGGGTGCGGTTCTGCTGGTTCTCGGTTCACTGGTGCCATTCTTCTTTGACTGGATTCCCTCCGCAATAGAGTGGAAGAGGGAAAATCCAGACCAGAAACTCCCCCTTGCGGTTTTCGGAACCTTCGTAAACTTCATACTCTGGACCATAATGATTATCCCCGTAGCTGTTGAGATTCTGTTCCAGCTTCTTCCCCTTTCTCTGGGATGGGTTGATGAGATTAACCCCTTGCTTGCAAGAACGCTTTTCTGGTTCTTCGGACACCCCGTAGTTTACTTCTGGCTACTTCCCGCATACGTTGCACTCTACACGATTCTTCCCAAGATAGTTTCTGAAAAAGGAAAGCTCTACTCCGATGCTGCTGCAAGGCTCGCATTCATACTCTTCCTGATATTCTCACTTCCCGTTGGACTCCACCACCAGTTCACCGACCCCGGTATAACGAACACCTGGAAGCTTATACATGCACTTTTCACCTTCGGTGTTGCTCTCCCCAGTATGATTACCGCTTTCACGGTTGCTGCATCCCTTGAATACAGCGTGAAGGCGGAACACCCCGAGCTTAAGAACTCCAAGTTCTACTGGTGGACCTTCCTCCCCTACATGAGGCTTGAGGGTAATAAGTGGATGTTCTCCTACTTCTTTGCAGGACTCGTTCTGTTCTTCATAGGCGGAATTACTGGAATTGTTAACGCTTCTTACAACGTAAACCTTGCGGTTCACAATACCGCATACGTCCCCGGACACTTCCACACAACCGTTGGAGGACTCGTTCTCCTCGTATTCTTCGCACTTGCCCTATACATGGTATCCAAGCTGAGGGGAACGGACGTTAAGTTTAAGGGACTTGCGGTTCTCGCACCTTACTTCTGGATGCAGGGAATGTTCATGTTCTCATACGCTATGATGGTGGGCGGAATACTTGAGGGATTCCCCAGAAGGACGAACGCGGGACTCACATACCTAAACCCCGATTCTCCACTCTACAGGCCTGAATGGGTAGGATACGCTCAGCTCTCGGTTGTAGGAGGAGTTCTCCTCGGAATAGGATTTATCCTCTTCTTCATATCCCTGATAGGAACACTCCTGGCACCTAAGGTCAGGGAAAGCACCCTTGAGTTCCCCATAGCGGACGCTTACCACGATGAAAACATTCCAGTTCTCAATAACCTCAAGACCTGGACCGTTGCAGCGATAATACTCGCGGTTCTGTCCTACATACCGCCTCTATACGATGCATCAGTAAGGGGTATATTCTTCAACTCTCCCGCATACAACGAGAAGTTCCCGATGCCCCTGAAACAGCTTCAGGGAGCTGAAAAGAAGGAGAAGAAAGAAATTTCCAAAGCTGAGAAGGAGGTTGCCAAAAAGTGATTCTTTCCCTTCTTTTCTTTTTTATAACCCTTTTATTTGCCCAAACGGGTAGTACCGGCATTCCCCCGAACGAATCAAAAACAATAGACACATACGTTCCCGGTGATATCAGATTAGTTGACTCCTTTGGGAATAAGTTTCAGCTTAAGGACCTGAAGGGAAAGCCCATAATAATAAGCCCCATATATACGAGGTGTAAAGCCGCCTGTCCCCTTATAACGAAGAACTTGCTCAAGGTTATTCCGAAGGTAGGAGAGCCGGGAAAGGACTTCTGGGTTCTCACACTCACCTTTGACCCTAAGGATACCCTTGAAGACATAAGGAGATACAGGGAGAAATACAATATTGACGGAAGGGGCTGGAAGGTTGTGAAGGCAAAGACGACGGAAGACCTCTTTAAACTTCTTGATGCAATAGACTTCAGGTTTATGACCGCAGGAGAGGAGTTTATCCATCCCAACTTAATAGTCGTTTTATCTCCGGAACTTCAGATAAAGGACTACCTTTACGGGGTTAATTACAGCTACCTTGAGCTTGCAAATGCCCTCAGGATAGCAAGGGGAGAGCTTGCACTTCCAGAGAAGTTCAGGTCCTACCTCTTTATAGTGGGAATGGTAGGGGTTGCTGGAACGAGCGTTTACCTCCTTTATCTGATAAACAGAATTCTTCAAAAGAGGAAAAAGGCTGCGTAAAGGATTCCCACGAATATTCTGTAAACGCCGAAAATCCAGAGTCCGTGCTTCTTAAGGTAAGAAAGAAAGAGTTTAACAACAATTAAAGCGGTTATAAAGGAGGTTATAAAACCTATCCCCAAAACTCCCCACTCTCCCTTTTCAAAATTTCCGCCGCTCTTTATGAGGTCGTAGGCTGTTGCCATGAGCATCGTCGGAACTGCGAGCAAAAAGGAAAACTCCGCGGCTTTCTCTCTCGTAAGTCCTGCTATTAAACCCCCAGATATAGTTGCACCCGAACGGGAAACTCCCGGAATTACCGCAAAACTCTGAAAAACTCCTATCATAAAAGCCTTTGAAAGGGGGAGTTCCCTTATATCGTCTATGTGTTCCTTTGCGTCGTAATACCTGTCAAGGAGAATGAGAATAACTCCTCCCAGAATCAAGGTGAAAACGACTACCTTATCATTACCTATGAGGTATCCCTTTATGAGCTTGTATAGCAGAAAGCCGACAGCACCTGTAGGTATAAAGGCGACAACAATCCTTTTCCAGGTTTCAGCGTCTTTCAAAAATCTTTCAAAATAGAGAAATACAACCGCAAGAATTGAGCCTAATTGTATAGCTATCTCAAAGCTTTTGACAAACTCGGTGTGTTTTATTCCGAGTATGTGGGCCGTGAGTATGAGGTGCCCCGTTGATGAGACGGGTAAGAATTCCGTAAGTCCCTCAACAACTCCCAGAAGTGCTGCCTGCCACTCTTTCATAGCTCCTCCGGCCTTATCCTTCCCTCGTATATCGCCTTTCCTACAACCACGCCCTCAACAATGCCGTAAAGTTTTTTTATATCCTCAACCGAGGAAACCCCTCCCGATGCGAGGAGGGACTTTTTTAAAACCTTTTTAATCTCCTCGTAGGGCTTTACATCCACACCTTCAAGGCTTCCGTCCCTCTCTATAACCGTGTATAGATAGCCCCAGAGGGGGTATTCCTCATACCTTTTCGCAAACTTCTCGGGACTTAGAGCAACCTCCTCCTTCCATCCTCCTATAGCCACCTTTCCGCCTTTTGAGTCTATGGCAAGTATAACTCTGTTGGGAAAATCCCCGAGAATTTTCTCAAATTCCTTCGGATTTTTATACGCGAGAGTTCCTATAACGACGTAGTTAATTCCCTCTTCAAAAAGCGTTTTTGCTGTTTCGTAATCCCTTATGCCTCCCCCCACTTCAATTTCACCGGAAAAGACTTTACGGATTTCCCTTATGGTTGTCAGGTTTTTTGGCTTTCCCTCTTTCGCACCTTCAAGGTCAACAATGTGAAGCTTCTTAAATCCGAGTTCTTCAAACCTTCTTGCGAGCTCGGGAGGATTTTCCGAGTAAACCTTAACCTTTGAGAAATCTCCCTTATAAAGCCTTACAGCTTTGCCTTTCATAAGGTCAATTGCGGGAATTACAAAGCTCTTTAAACTCAAATAACTACCTCCTCCATGGGCATGACGGGTCCCTCTACGCAGACCCTCTTGAACATTCCGCCTGCGGTTTTTACAACGCAACCGAGACATACGCCCCAGCCACAGGCCATTCTTTCTTCAAGGGAAAAGTAAACTTTATGACCCGTTCCCATACGCTTTATAGTTTTTAGCATGGGCTTTGGTCCGCATGCCTGAACGACCCAGTCCTTCGGAAACTCCTTTAAAATCTCCGTCACGTATCCCTTCCTTCCGAGGCTTCCGTCGTCCGTAAAAAGCTCGTAAGGAAATCCTTCCTTTTCAAGCCACTCAACCATGCCGAGGTATTCCCTGCTCCTCCCTCCGTATGCTATGAAAACTTTCTTTCCCATATCCCTTAACTTCTTTGCGAGGAGCGTTAAGCCCGCAAGTCCTACACCGCCTCCCACGAGAAGGTGTTTATCCCCCTCGTAATTAAAGAGTCTCTTCCCAAGGGGAAGCAAAACCTTTATTTTTTCCCCGACCTTTCTCCTGCTGAGGAGTGCAGTTCCCCTTCCGAAAACTTCGTAATAAAAAATGAGTCTGTGTTCCTCTATGTCCGCCACCGCGAGGGCTCTCCTTCCCATAGGGTCGTAGGTATCGGAGGGCTTTACCATAGCAAAATGCCCCGGCTGTATCCTGTCTATTATCTTGTCCGGGACCCTTAAGACGAGTTTGTACAGCCTTCCGGATATGTAGGTGTTCTCAAGTATCTCCGCATAAAGGTCCTCAACGAGTCCCATACTCACTTAAATTTTAACGATAAAACCTATTAAAATACTGTTTTAAAATAATCCTTTAAGGAGGAAAGAGGATGGACCTATACGAGTACGAGGCTTACGATAAGATTTTTAAGAAGTACGGGATTCCGACCCCTAAGTATATGTTCGTTGAGCACATAACGGACGACGTTGTTGAGTTTGTAAACCAGCTTGGTGAGTGCGTCGTAAAGTCTCAGGTTCTCGTCGGAAAGAGAGGAAAGGCAGGAGCCGTAAGGGTATGCTCCTCCCCCGAAGAGGCTCTGGAAGAGATAGAAACGCTCCTCAGGATGCCCGTTTACGGGGAGATGCCCGTAGGCGTTCTCGTCGTTGAAAAGGCAAATATCGTTAAGGAGCTTTACGCTTCCATTATGTACTCAACCGACTACAGGGCACCCGTTCTTACCTTAAGCCTTGAGGGCGGAATGGACATAGAGGAAGTTCCCCCCGAAAAAGTAAAGACGTGGCCCATAAATCCCTTGAAGGGACTCTATCCCCATATGGTTCGTAACTACCTCCTTGAGCTCGGATTCCCCCACGAGTATATGTCGGTCCTGAGGAAGCTCTCCGAAGTTATAGCAAAGATGTGGGAAGCCTTCTGGGGAGCGGAGGCAAGACTCCTTGAGATAAACCCCCTTGCGATAGTTGATAGGGGCGGAAAGCTTGACGTTATGGCCCTTGACGCGGTCACGAAGATAGACGACGACGCTTCAATACCTCCCGCAAAGATATACGGCGTCAGAACCGCTATGAAGAGACCTCCAACGGAAAGGGAGATAGCCGCTGCGGAAATAGATAAGGACGACCACAGAGGTAAGGCGGGTTCATACGTTGAGCTTGACGGCGATATAGCCATGATGACCTTCGGAGGAGGTGGTTCAACGGTTACTATAGAAACCTGTTACGAGCTCGGACTGAAGCCCGCAAACCTAACGGACATAGGCGGTAATCCACCCGCGGAAAAGATGTATAAGATAACGAGGATAATACTCTCAAAGCCGGGCATAAGAGCGGTTCTCATAGCGGGAGGAACCGCAAACAACACGAGAATAGACGTAACCTTAGGAGAAGGAGTTGCAAATGCTCTAAGGGACCTGAAGAAGGAAGGAAAGCTTGACCCCAACTGGATATTCGTCGTGAGGAGAAACGGACCCGAAGCGGAAAAGGGGCTGAGAATGCTTTATGAGGCATTCAAAGAGTGCGGAATAAAGGGAGAGATTTACGACTCCGCACTTCCCTTAACGGAAGCTCCCGTAAGACTCAAGGAGCTCCTTGATAAATGCCAATCAAAGTCATTAGAAGAGCAGGAGCAAGTTAAAGAGGGCCACACCTTTACCGACGAACAGGCTTCGGACCTGGGCATGTAGCCCTTTCTTTCCTTTAATCTTTTATATCCGAGCAGTAAAGCTTCCTCAAAAGTATTGTTGCATAGCTTCCCGGGGGAAGAACGAAGGAGAGCTTCATGCTTCTTCCTTTATCCTCTAGAACCTTCAAGTCCCTAGGTTTAAAAAAGGTCTTTCTTACTCCGTCGGAGAAAAGCCTTATCCCTATCCTTTCCGCCATAAGCATTTTTGGCGTTATGCCTTCGTCTTGGAGAACTTCCTTTATAATGAGCTCCACCTTCTTGTTTTTTGGGGGATAATCAACTCCGAGGTAGGGAATCTCAAGCTCCTTTATCTCTTCCCATACGCTTCTGCTCATCTCGTTGAAAAAGGCGAGCTCCCACTTCAGGAAGGGAGTTTTACAGTGTTTAAGGTAGCGAACCACAAAGGTGTAAAGATACCTATTCCAGAGATAACTCTGGTATGCAAAGACGAACATCAGTCTCACATTTTTGGGGAGAACCATAAAGGCGTTCCTGAAGCTCTCTCCCCTCCTCAGGGCTTTAACCACTTCCACCTCCGGTTCAGAGCCTTTTGGCATCAGTTTGAGAAACCTATCCCAGTCCCTCCAGGCCTTCCTCAACATTCTCCTCAGCCTTTTATCCTTTAAGGACGTTAAATACTCCTTTAAGGCTTCTTCGTAATTATGCCTGATGAGATGCTTTATAACGAACTCTTCCGCATGCTTTACGGAACCGAACCGCTGTTCTCCGAAGTAGTTTTCACATCCGTATTCCTTTACGAGTTCAAGCATGTTTTCAAAGACTTTCCTGTGTCTCTTCGTAATTCCCCTTATTCTCACCTCAAAGTAATTTCCCTCAATATCCCCGAGGCTCAGGGGCTCGTCTGAAAAACCGAGGAACTTAAGGGATATGCCTTCCCCCTCGTAATCCTGCATCCTTTCAAGGATTTTCCCACTCAGGTTCTCAATCGCTATATACTGCTCCGTTATCGCTTTTTTGTCTTTGAGTCCCGCAAAGCTTATATTTCTCAGCGGAATTCCGAATCTCCTTGATATCTCCCTGAGTGCCTCTATCGTCGTCCTGTTTACCTTCCTTAAAAGGAAGTAGGCATACCTTCCCTTTTCTTTTAGCTCAAGACTTTTTATCTCCTTAACGTAAAAGTCCTCGGGCTTTTCCTTAATCCTTATATCCATCTTTAGGATAATTATCTTATGGACGAAAAGAGGATAATGGCTCAAGTGTTTTCGGGCGTTGCGAAGGTTTACGATACATTTCTTTCGGGGATAACCTTAGGAGGAATACACAGGTGGCAGGGAAGGTTAATAGAGCTTATGGGGGAAGAAAGTGCGTGGCTTGACGTGGGAACGGGAACGGGAGAGGTCCTTCTGAAGCTGAAAAGCTCAAGGCTAAAGGTAGGAATAGATATAGCCTTCGGTATGCTTAAAAAGGCAAAGGAGAAGTGCGGAGATTGTCATTTCATTCTGGCGGATGCGGAAAATACGCCCTTTAAGAACGAGAGCTTTGAGAGAATATCCCTCTCCCTCGTTTTCAGACACCTCCCGAGTCAGGATAATTTCCTCAAGGAAGCATACAGAGTTATGAAAAAAGGGGGGAGGATAGGCATTCTTGACCTGAGGAAGTTCTGGGGAAATAGAGTTTTATCCCTCCTTATGAGAACGATTTTTCTGCCCTTCGGGATACTTATTTTCGGGAAGGATAAGTGGGATTTCTTTATCCACTCCCTTGAGAAGAGCTTCACGATTGAGGAAACGAAGGAAATTCTTGAGAAAAATGGCTTTAAAACTTTGAAGGTTGAGACTGCATTTATGGGACTTGTTTACCTCGTTGTAGGGGAAAAGGTTTAAGTGGAGGCGACGGGCGGATTCGAACCGCCGTAAAGGGGATTTGCAGTCCCCCGCCTAACCGCTCGGCCACGTCGCCTAACTAATTAATATTATATTGCCTTTTTCCGAAAAATCTTTAGAATAAAGATAGACCCATCGGGAGGGCTTGCGTTCTTCCGAGGGAAAAAAGATTAAGGAGGAATGATGTTTTCACTGCTGAGAGAAGAGATAAGAAAAGCTCTTGAGGAGCTTAACTACGAAAAGCCTACACCCGTTCAGGAAAAGACGATACCCGTAGCCCTTGAAGGAAAGGACTGCCTTATTCAGGCAAGAACGGGAACGGGAAAGACGGGAGCCTTCGGACTTTCCATTCTGAACAACCTATCAAGAGGGGAGAGAGCCCTCATACTCGCGCCAACGAGGGAGCTCGCACTCCAGATAAGGGATAACCTCAGGGATTACGGAAAGTATCTGAGAAAGAGAATTTACGCCTTTTATGGAGGAATGAAGGTTTTCTCAAACCTGAAGGTTTTATCCTCTCAGGAAGTTGACGTTGTGATAGGAACTCCCGGGAGGATAAGGGACCTCATAGAGAGGCAGGCTCTCCGACTTGATAACGTGAGGTATTTCGTCCTTGACGAAGTGGACGTTATGCTTGATATGAACTTCAAGGAGGACATAGACTTTATATACTCAAGGCTCCCTGAGGAAAAACAGGTTTTCTTCGTATCCGCAACCTTCCCGCCGGAAGTCGTTGAGCTCTCCGAGGAGTATACAAAGGACGCGGAGTTTATAAAGGTTGAGACGAAGGAGCTTGAACCAAAGATAGAGGAAAAGGTTCTTAAGGTTTTTTCCCATGAAGAGAAGCTTGACAACCTCGTAGAGGTATTAAAGAGACTTGATAAGGTAATCGTTTTCGTAAACAGGAAGAGGGACGCAAAGTTCCTTGAGGAATACCTTAGGAATATGAGGATAAGCGCGAACGCGATACACGGAGACCTTCCCCAGAGGAGAAGGGAAGAGGTTCTGAAGCGTTTCAGGGAAGGGAGGATAAAGGTTCTCGTGGCAACAGATGTAGCGTCAAGGGGGCTTGACATAAGGGAAGTTGAAGCGGTAATTAACTTCCACCTTCCGGAGGACCCCAAGGTTTACCTGCACCGCATAGGTAGAACGGGAAGAATGGGAAGAAGCGGAATAGCCCTAAACCTCGTATCCCCCGAAGAGAGGAGGAATTACGAGAGAATTAAGCGTTTCAGGAGGAACGGAAGAAATAATAAATCTATATGAGATACTTCTTCAAAGAGGTTCCCGAAAATCTCTGGAGAAGTTACAGATGGCAGATACAGAACAGGATAAAGAGCCTTGAGGAGATAAAGAGGTATATAAAACTCCTTCCAGAAGAGGAGGAAGGCATAAAGAGAACCGCGGGGCTTTACCCCTTTGCGGTAACCCCTTACTACCTTTCCCTTATAAACCCGGAGGACCCAAAGGACCCCGTAAGACTCCAAGCCATACCGAGGGCAGTGGAAGTTGACCCAAAAGTTCAGGCCCACGGAGAGCCCGATGCCCTGAAAGAAGAGGGGGAAATTCCCGGACTCACCCACAGGTATCCAGATAGAGTTCTTCTGAGCGTCACGACCTTTTGTGCGGTTTACTGCAGGCATTGTATGAGAAAGAGGATATTCTCCCAAGGGGAAAGAGCGAGAACGAAAGAAGAGATAGACCGAATGGTTGATTACATAAGGAGACACGAGGAGATAAGGGACGTCCTCATATCGGGAGGTGAACCCCTTTCCCTCTCAAACGAAAAGATTGAGTATATACTTAAGAAGCTCAGGGAGATAAAGCACGTTGAGATAATACGTTTCGGGACCCGACTTCCCGTTCTCGCACCCCAGCGCTTTTACGACGATAAACTCCTTGACATTCTTGAGAAATACTCCCCCATCTGGATAAACACCCACTTTAACCACCCAAACGAGATAACCGAGTACTCAGCGGAAGCGGTTGATAGACTTCTCAGAAGGGGCATACCCGTAAACAACCAGACCGTTCTCCTGAAAGGAGTGAACGACAACCCCGAGACCATGTTAAAGCTTTTCAGGGAGCTACTAAAGATAAAGGTAAAGCCCCAGTATCTCTTTCACTGCGACCCCATAAAGGGAGCGGTTCACTTCAGAACAACGGTGGATAAAGGACTTGAGATTATGAGGTATTTAAGGGGAAGGATAAGCGGTTTCGGGATACCGACCTACGCGGTTGACCTCCCGGGAGGAAAGGGGAAAGTTCCTCTCCTTCCCAATTACGTAAGAAAAAGGGAGGGAAATAAGTTCTGGTTTGAGAGCTTTACGGGAGAGGTGGTTGAGTATGAAATTGAAGAGGTCTGGGAAGGATTTTAATATCCTAAAAGATTATGGATAAGCTCTCCCTATGGAAGGAAAGAGTTGAGGAAAGACTTTCTGATATACTGGAAAAGCTTCAGGGACCCCCTTCGCTAAAGGAAGCGGTAAAATACTACCCCCTCCAGAAGGGAAAGAGGATAAGACCCCTTTTTACCGTAGCGGTTGCGAGCACGCTCGGGGGAAACGAGGAGGACGCCATAACCGTTGGCTGTGCGATAGAACTAATTCACAACTACTCACTCATTCACGACGACCTTCCCTGCATGGATAACGACGCTTGGAGAAGGGGACAGCCAACCTGCCACATAAAGTTCGGAGAAGCCCTCGCACTACTCGCGGGAGACGCTCTCCTTACTTACACTTTTGAGGTTTTATCCGATAAAAATAACTTCAAAACCCTCGGAGAGGGGGAGATACTTGAGATAATAAACGTCATTTCTAAAAAATCGGGCTCTGACGGTATGGTGGGAGGTCAGGTTCTTGACATAGAAGGCTACGAGAATCTATATGAAGTGAGCATAAAAAAGACGGGTGCTTTATTTGAGGCATGTTTTGTGTGCGGTGGGATAGTTGCAGGGAGAAGGGATATACTCGGAGAACTTGAAGAGACGGGAAGAAAGGTAGGACTCCTTTTCCAGATGGTTGACGACTACCTTGATAAGGACGGTTTTTATACCTTGAAAGGAGAGGAGTTAAAAAAAGATATAGAAGAACTATACGGGGTAATACTTGAGAAGGAAATTTTAAGGAAGAGCGAAGAGCTGAGAAAACTCCTTGAGATGATTAAAAAGAGAGTGGATTAATGAACCTTTCCGTTTTTCTGCTCCATTAGCTTTTCCCACTCCTCGGGGGAGAGGACGCTTACGAATTTCTTCTTCCTTCTCGTTTCAAAATGGACGTATCCGTCCTTTAGGGCAAAAAGTGTATAATCGGAACCCATTCCTACATTCCTTCCGGGGTATATCCTCGTTCCCCTCTGTCTTACGATAATGTTTCCAGCCTTTACGAACTGACCGTCGTATCTCTTAACACCTAACCTTTTAGATATGCTATCCCTTCCGTTTTTTGTTGAACCACCGCTCGCTTTGCTTGCCATCTCCTTACCTCCTGTAAGGGTTTATTATATTTAAAATTTACGATGGTTAAAAAGATTTTTATCACCCTTGTGGGTTTAAGCCTTCTCTTTTTTTTATTTATCGGAGGTTTTCTGTATTCGGTTTACAGAAACCTCCCCGACCCAAAGCTTCTTGAAGAGTGGACACCCCCTCAGGCCTCCGAGGTTTACGATGTAAAAGGAAGATTATACGGAACGATAGGCTTCCAGAAGAGGTTTTACGTTCCCCTTGATAAAATTCCGAAGCACGTTATAGATGCCTTTATAGCGATAGAGGACAGGAATTTCTGGAAGCATAAAGGTTTTGACCTTGCAGCAATCCTGAGGGCAGCCTATGTTAACTACAAAGCAGGGAGGATAGTTCAGGGGGGGAGCACGATAACCCAACAGCTCGCAAAGAACCTATTCTTAACTCCCGAGAGAACCGTGTGGAGGAAGATAAAAGAAATACTCCTTGCGGTAAAGATTGAGAGAACTTTCAGTAAAGAGAAGATTCTTGAGCTATACCTTAACCAGATTTATCTGGGTAGCGGTGCTTACGGAGTTGAAGCTGCCTCGCAGGTTTACTTCGGGAAACACGTATGGGAGCTTACTCTTGAGGAAGGTGCACTCCTTGCCTCTCTTCCCAAGGCCCCGGCATACTACAACCCCTTTTACCATCCCGAAAGAGCCCTTGAGAGGAGAAACCTGGTTTTATCCGCAATGCTTGAGGAGGGCTACATAACCCGGGAGCAGTTTGAGGAGGCTGTAAACAAGCCACTGAACGTAAATACACACAACAAATACAGGTTTTCGGACTACGTCCTTGATACCGTTAAGGAATACGTATTCAAAAAATACGGGGAGCTCGCCTATAAGGGAAACCTAAAGATTTACATAACCGTTGATAAGGATTTTCAGAACCTTGCGGTAAAGAGTTTAAAGGAGGGACTGCTGAACGTCGCAAAAACGATAGGCATTCCGTTCCTGCCCGAAAGCGAGGAGGATATGAAAAAAGCCTACGAAAAGGAAAAAGAGCTTAAAAACCTTAGGGTAAATAAGATTTACGTTGCGAAAATCCTTTCTTACGACGGAAAGAAGATGGAGGTTGAAATTCACGGAAGAAAATTTTACGGAGAGATAAAGAACCTTCCAATAAAGGGACATAAATACATCTTCGTTCGCTATCTCGGAGGTAAGGAGGTTGAGATAATCCCCGACCTTGAAGGGAGTATTGTAAGCATAGATGTAAAGACCGGGGAGATAAAGGCACTCGTGGGAGGAAGGAGTTATCTATACTCCCAGTTCAACAGGGCTACTAAAGCCCTGAGACAACCGGGTTCCGCAATAAAGCCCGTTATATACCTTGGGGCACTTCTTAAAGGTATGACCCAGATATCCATAGTGGACGCAAGTCCAAAACCTTACTACGACCCCTCAAAGGGAGAGGACTGGATACCAAAAAACTATAATAACGAAGAGTACGGAAGGGTTACATTGAGGTTTGCCCTGGCACACAGCATAAACACCGCTTCCGTAAATCTTCTTGATGAGGTCGGATTCAAGGTCGTCCTTGACGTTGGAAGAAAAGTGGGACTTGATAAACTAAAGCCTTACTACTCCTTGGCACTCGGGACGGTTGAGGTGACACCCCTTGAGCTTACATCCGCATACCAGGTTTTTGCAAATCTGGGTGTGAGGTGCAGGCCTTTTCTCATAAAGAGAATTGAGGATAAAAACGGGAACATCCTTGAGGAGAACAAACCCGAGTGTGAGGAGGTTCTTCCCGCTCCCGAGACGCGGGTTCTCGTTGATATGTTAAGAGCTGTTGTCCTTGAGGGAACCGCCAGGAGGGCAAAAATTTTAAGGAAGGTTGTCGCGGGAAAAACAGGAACTACGGATGATTACCAGGATGCCTGGTTCGTGGGTTTCTCCCCCCACATCGTTACAGGGGTTTGGGTCGGTTACGACGTTAAAAAGTCCCTGGGAGAGCACATGAGCGGGGCAAGGGTGGCATTACCAATATGGATAAACTATATGCGTTTCGTCACCGAGCTTTATCCCGACGAGGACTTTAATCTTCCCCCTGAGAACATAGTTGTTAAGATTAATCCGGAGGACTTGGTGCTCGCGGACGAGACATGCGAAGGGGTTGATATGGTTTTTGTCAAGGGAACGGAACCCCATACAACCTGTTCCGACTTAAGGAGTATCATAGGCTTAAAATGAGATGGATTGACGAAGAACTTGAAAAGTTAAAAAGGGAAAACCTATACAGGGAAAGGATAGTTTTAGAAGGATTAAGGGATTTCTGTTCTAACGATTACCTCGGTCTCAGAAGAAATCCGGAGGTTATAGAGGAGAGCGTAAAGGTCTTAAGAGAAACGGGTATCGGTTCGGGCGCATCTCAGCTCGTTTCTGGTTATACAAAGTATCACAGGGAGCTTGAGGAAAAGCTCTCGGATTTTAAAAGGGTTCCGAGGTGCGTTCTTTTTGGGAGTGGTTTTCTTGCAAACGTTGGAGTTATACCTTCTTTAGTGGAAAAGGGAGACATAATTCTGAGCGATGAGCTAAACCACGCCTCAATTATAGACGGAATTCGTTTATCTAAAGCGGATAAATACGTATTCAAACACCTTAATTATGAAGAACTTGAAGAGTTTTTAAGTAAAAACCGGGGGAAATACAAAAAAGCCTTAATAGTCACCGATACCGTTTTCAGCATGGATGGGGATATAGCAAACCTGAAAAGACTTACGGAGATATGCGAGAGATACGACTGCATGTTATACATAGACGAAGCACACGCAACCGCAACGATAGGAAGGGGAGGCCTTGATTATTTTGGGATTCCCTTTAAGGATTACGTAATAGTTATGGGAACACTATCAAAGGCGTTGGGGGGATATGGAGCATTTATATGCGGTTCTGAAAAGCTTATTGAATACATAATTAACAAAGCAAGAAGTCTTATATTTTCCACCTCTCTTCCTCCCTCCGTATGTGCGGGCGTTAAAAAGGCTATAGAAATAGTTGAAGAAAACCAATCACTTATAAAGGAATTAAGAACTATAGAGAAAAAGCTTACAGAGATTTTTAAAAGCCTGAATCTGGATTTCAGATATCACGGCACGCCTATAATTCCCATCTTTGTTTACGATGAAGGGGAAGCCCTTAAAATCAGGAATGAATTGCTAAAGGAAGGAATTTTCCTTCAGGCTATAAGGTATCCGACTGTTCCTAAAGGTAAAGCGAGATTAAGGCTTACAGCTTCTTTGAACTACACAGAACAAGATTTAAAATTCCTTAAAGAAGCTTTGGAAAAAGTTTTAGGAAAAGAGGAAGGGCTCAGAAGGACCAGTTGAGCCCTATGCCTATGGAGTGCTGAACCATTTTTGCGGAAACCTCCGCCCCACCTCCAGCCATTTTTGCAGTTTCCGTATTCGGAAGTGCGTAAACGTAGGATAAGTCTATGTCAAAGTTATTCGTTACCTTCCAGTTAAGACCGAGGGTTAAGTGGTGCTCCGCTATAGCGGGAAATCCTACGAGGTTAAACCAGTATAACTGGTAGTCCGAGAATTTAGCATCAAAATCTGGAACTCTATTTTTGGGATTTGTCGCGTCAAGGTTATCCTTGCTCCTTATCGGAGATTTTCCGTAGTTCCAACCAATTCTTAGAGCAAGATTCTTTACGGGTTTATACTCACCACCTATTCCGAAGACCCATTGGTCCTCCCAATCAAAATCCCCGTATCCGTCCGCCCCTGACCAATCAATCCACCTCACGTCAATACCAACCTTAAGGTTTTCAAGAGGCTTTACACCTACACCAACAGCCACTTCCTGAGGTTGCTGGAGTTTCATATCCTCAAACTTACCATCTCCGTTACTGTCAAAAACGTTCTTATACTTCATGGATACGGGAGACTGGTAATAAAGACCGCCATATATGAAGTCTCCGAGATTTAAAGCAACACCTACGCTAAATCCTATTCCGAAGTCCTGAGCTTGTCCCCCGCTTGCGTTCCAGCAGTTTGGAGAAGTGGGAGGATAGCAAAGCTCCGCACCTACATCAAGTGAACCCCAAGCTATGTGAAGAGCTCCGCCCACCGATATCATTTCGTTCACTTTATAGGCTATTGTCGGTGTAATTCTCATAAACTGGAATGTAGTGTGCATCTTTCCGAGAGCGTTTGCATAGTGGGGATTGTTAGGGTCAGGACTTATATTTATAAGCTGTTTGTCCCTGAAATCCACACCCATACCCGAGACACCAAAAGCACCTATACCTACAGCAAGCCTTTCGTTAATCTTGTGAACTATTCCAACCTCGGGAACTATAAAGGTGTCCGCATCGCTTTTTACCCTTCCATCTGTGGACATTGGTCCTTTAGAGCTTACCTTAACATTAGGCATAAAGAGTATTCCGCCGAAGCTAAGGAAAAACTTTTTCGTATTGTAGTAGGGTATCCAGGCTGGGTTTCTGAATATGGAGTCTATAGGGCCTACGGGCATTCCCGTTCCTATTCCTCCCATTCCCCTTGATGCGGGCCCTATTCCTATGAGGTTATCACCGTTGGTAGCAAATACAAGTGGGGATATAGCTAAAATTGAACCGAGAGCTAACAGACTTTTTTTCATCCCCTTTCACCTCCTAAGGCTTATTAAAAATTCTTTACCGCTTATTTTTCATAGTTTTTCCTTATTTTCCTTTGATTTCCGCTTATATAATGACTTTAGAATATAGTATTATTTTTATTCTTCCCTTTATTCGTTTTAAGGTGTTTAAAATTTTGTATGGAGGTAGAAGATGGCTGTTATAGTTAGGGTACCCACACCCCTAAGGAGGCTTACAAACGGGCAAGGTGAGGTTGAGGTAGAAGCGAGGAGCGTAAGAGAAGCTATAGAGAAGTTGGAAGAGCAGTTCCCCGGATTTAAGGAAAGGCTGATAGACGAAAACGGAGAGCTTAGGAAGTTCGTAAATCTGTACGTTAACGACGAGGATATTCGCTTCCTAAAAGGTCTTGATACGGAGCTAAAGGACGGGGATACGCTCTCCATTGTGCCCGCTATCGCGGGCGGTTAAGCTATTTTTTCTCTATCAAGGAAGAAAACTTCAGAAACTCCACCCCTTGAGCTTACCCCTATTATCCTGTCCGCAAAGGAGGCGACAACCTCCCTTAGAGTGACAACTATAAACTGGGCCTTTTTTGATTTTTCCTTTATGAGCTCTCCTATCTTTCTGGCGTTAGCCTCATCAAGATGGGCATCAACCTCGTCAAAGTAGTAAAAGGGAGAAGGCCTATATTCCTGAATTGCAAATATTAAGGACAAAGCAGCGAGGGTTTTTTCACCTCCCGACATGGCTTCAAGATATTGAACGTCCTTTCCGCGGGGCTTTACCGTGAGCTGTATGCCACCGTTAAAGGGGTCCTCCTCGTTCTCAAGCTTCATGCTTGCCTTTCCGCCCGGGGAGAGAAAGGAAAAAATCTCCTTAAGATTTTTGTTTATACTCCTGAAAGCGTCCATAAATACCTTTTTCTTTTTCTTCTCAAGCTCCTCAATCATCTCCTTTATTACCTTGCTTTCCCGCCTTAGCTTATCCCTCTTTTCCCTGTAGTCGTTATACCTCTTCAATTCCTCGTTATAGTCCTCCTCCGCACTAAAGTTTACATTCCCGAGAAGCTCTATTTCTCTGTTAATTTTTTTAAGTTTTTCCTTAATTTTGTTTATAGTTCCTTCTACATTTTCTATTTGTAAATCCTCGTATTCTCTCAAAGAGTCAGTTATACGATTTATTTCCTCATTCACTCCGTAAAGTTTTTTATCAATCTCGTGAATGCTGTTTTCAATTTCCTCCTTTTTTATAGTTAAGCTTCCGAGCTTGCTCTTTATCTCTTTTATTTCCCTATCGGTCCTTTCTTTTTCCTCCATTAATTCGTAAAACTCCCTGTCTTTTCTCCTTATCTCCTCCTCTTTCTTCTCTTTATCCTTTGTAAGATTAATTAACTCCCTCTCAACTTCCTTTATCTTATCCCTAAGGTAAAGGATTTCCTTTTCCTTTGCGTTTAACTCTTTCTTCAGATAGTTTATCTCATTTTCCTTCGTATTTAGCTCCTTTTCCGCCTCCTTAAGCTTTATCTCGCACTCAAGAAGTTTCTTCCTTACCTTGCTGTATTCCCTTCTCTTTTCCTCTATACCGCTCCTCGTGTAATGTCTCTTTACATCTTCCTCTTTAAGTTTCAGGTTATTAAGTTTTTCCTCGTAGTATTTTATCTCCCTTTCAATCTCGTTTATATTTTTTCTGACCTTTTCCGCTTTTTCGGATATAAATTTTATGTATTCTTTAGCTTTATTTATATTTTCTCTGTATTTCTTCTCAAGGTTTTCTATAGAAAAACTTTTAAGTTCTTCTATCTTTTTCTCACTCACCTTAAGAATGGCAAACTTCTCTGAGGAGAGGGAGCGTATATTCCTTATCTTCTTCTGGATTATTTCCTCCTCCCCTTTAAGTTTTTCCTCCAGTTCCTTAAGTTCCCTTAACTTTTCTTCCTTTATTTTCCTCCCCAGTTCTCCCCTAACTCTGTAGCTCCCGCCCGTTATTACACCGCTCTTTTCAAAGAGCTCACCATCAAGGGTTACCATTCTATAATTTCCTATACCTATAGCCTTTGCACTCTCAAAGTCTTCAACGATTAGCGTGTCCCCGAAAACAAACCACACAACCTTTTCGTAAATGGGGTCATACTCAACAAGGTTAACCGCAAAGTCAACAGCTCCCCTTGTTCTGGGATATCTTAGCGTTTTCCTCTCCGGGTTTATCCTGTTCAGGGGAATGAAGCTGAACCTTCCGAGGTTTAATCTCTTTGAGAGCTGTATGCACTCCTTTGCCACCTCTTCGTTATCAACGACTATGTATCTCAGCCTCCCCCCGGCTGCAACCTCTATTGCGGTAATGTGCTCGGGATTTTTCACGCTTATCAGCTCCGAAACGCTTCCGTGAACCCCTTTAATATCCTTAAATACGTCAGAGGGATTGACGTGTTCGCTTAATTCTCCCTCAATAGCTCCCCTTTTCTTAATGACGTCCTCAATTTTTGTTCTTACTTCTTTGAGTCTTTTTTCGTAAATTCTCAACTCTTCATTTAAGTGTTTTAACTCCTTTTCTTCTCTCCTTTTTATTTCTATTAACCTTAAGAGCTCTTCTTCCTTTGTCTTTGCTTCTTCCAGTTTTAATCTAAATTCTTCTTCCAGTTTCTTTATTTCCTCTTCGGTTTTTTCAATTTTATAGTTATAATCCCTTAGCTCGTTAAGGAGCTTTTCCCTTTTTTCCTTTAATTCTTCCAGTTTCTTAAGGATTAACTCCTTTTCCTCTTCAAGTTTTTTAACCTCGTTTATCGTTATCTTAAGGTTTTCCTCTTCCCTCTCAAGCTCTTTCAGCTTCTCTTCCTCAAGTTTCTTTAAGGATTCATACTCCCCGAGGAGTTTTTCATAAGAATTTCTTAACTCTTTTAGTTCTTTTTCTTGCTTGTCAAGGTCCTTTTTTAAATCCGAAACCAGATTTTCCGTTTCTCTTAGTTTCTCTTCAAGCTCCCTTTTCTCCCTCTCCTTTTCTTTTATGCTTTTCGTTATGTGTTCTATATCCGAGAGGAGTTTTCCCCTGTTTTCCTTATAGGGGAGAATTCTATCGTTTAAACCTTTAAGTTCTTTCTCTTTAAGGTTGAGTTTATTTTTATTTTTATTTATTTCGCTTAAAACTTCTTGAAGCCCTTTTTTTAAGCTCTCAAGCTCGCTTGTTAGTTTTTCCCTCTCTTTAAGGAGTTTTTCCCTTTCCTTTATAAGGATTTTTGCTTCATACTCCCTTTTCTTTTTATTTAATTCCCTGAACTTCAGGAGTTTATCCCTTTCTTCTTTTAGCTTTGAGAGATGGGCTTCTATCTCCTCAAGGATTATATCAAGCTCCTTTATTTTTATCTCAACTTCCGCAAGCTCGTTTAAAGCTTTTTCTTTCTTCCTTTCGTATTCCCCTATGCCCGCAACTTCCTCTATTATCCTTCTCCTCTCAAGGGGAGTGAGCTTGAGGAACTTTACTATATCCCCTTGATAAACCACGTTGTAGGCGTTCTCGTATATGCCCGCTTTTGCGAGAAAGTCCTTTAAATCCCTCTCCCTCACAACGTTTCCGTTTACTTTAAAGACGCTTCTTCCCTCTTTGTTTACCCTCCTTGAAATTACTACGTATTCCTCTTCAACGGGAAAAGCCCCGAGATTTCTGAAGTGAACCTCAACCTCCGCAAATTCCCCCTTTTTTCCGTTTTTTGAAAATATCAGGTAAGAGAGATTCTTTGCCCTCAAGGTTTTTGCGGTGCTCAAGCCGAGAGCGAAGGAAATGGCGTCTCCTATATTGCTTTTTCCCGCTCCGTTGGGACCTACAACCGCTACGAATCCCTCACCTATTGGTATTTCCTTCCTCTTAGTTCCGTAAGATTTGAACCCCTCAACCACAAGTTTTTCTATGTAAGCCCCGCTCATAGGATAAGCTATTAATTTTAAGTATACTTTGCTTTTTCCCCTGTGGAGGATATTATAAATTCTTAATATGGAGTTTTTCTTTTTTATTGACGTTTACGCGGACAGGGAGCTTGTAGATTACTATATCTTAACCTTCAGGCTTGATTCCCTTAAGTCCGTTGAGGTGACGGGAGAGAAAGGAAAGTATTACATAAGAAAGGTAAAGGACTGGGAAAAGTTTAAAGAAGAGGCTTACGACATAACCCTTTACGAGCTTGGTGAGGAGATAGATAGGTTTAAGGATATTGAGACCGCTCTTAGGGAAGCCTACAGAACCGCTATAGGAGAGGCGGTAAGAAGGGGAGCAAAGAGAATAGTTCCCGCAATAGGCTTCGGGAATCCACCTCCCGAAGTTGTTGAGAGGGTTTACCCCGAGAAGTATGAGTTTGAGAAGTTTCCCGAGGACCTTGATGCGTTCCTGGACAGGATAGTTAAGGAGACCTTTATGGAACCCACAAAAGAGGGCAGAGATGACGACGAAATCCCTTTCTGAGCTCCTTGAGGAGCTAACACCGAAAAGAATCGTTGAGGAACTGAATAAATACGTTGTAGGACAGGAAGAGGCAAAAAAGGCTGTTGCCATAGCCCTTAGAAACCGCTGGAGAAGGCAGAAGCTCCCCGAAAAGCTCAGAAACGAGGTAATACCGAGGAACATACTGATGATAGGACCGACGGGTGTGGGTAAAACCGAGATAGCCCGCAGGCTCGCAAACCTTATAAACGCGCCTTTCATAAAGGTTGAGGCAACGAAATACACCGAGATAGGATACGTGGGAAGGGACGTAGAGAGTATGGTAAGGGAGCTCGTGGAAGTCTCCTTCCAGATGGTTAAAAAGGAAAAAATGGAGGAGGTGAGGGAGAAGGCGAGAAAGTTGGCGGAAGAGAGAATTCTTGACTACTTAATACCGAGGCAGTTCACGAGCTTCGGGATAAGGGAGTTTCAGGATACCGCAAAGAGGGAGGAGCTCAGGGAGAAGCTCAGAAAGGGGGAGCTTGACGACAGAACTGTTGAGATAGAGGTAAAAGAAAAAGTTGTCCCCATGGTGGGGATAGCGGGGCCTCCCGGCCTTGAAGAGCTTGAGAACCAGATCAAGGAGATGCTCTCGGGACTCATTCCCTCACGGAAGAGAAGAAGGGTGAAAGTGAAGGAAGCTCTCCAGATACTTGAACAGGAGGAGGCTGAAAAGCTTATAGATATGGAGGAAGTGGCAAGGGAGGCTATATACAGGGCGGAGAACTTCGGGATTATCTTCATAGACGAGATAGACAAGATAGCGGTAAAGACTCCCGGGCACGGACCAGGTGTATCAAGGGAGGGAGTTCAGAGGGACCTCCTTCCCATACTTGAGGGAACAACCGTTAACACGAAATACGGCCCGGTCAGAACGGACCACATTCTCTTTATAGGTGCCGGTGCCTTTCACATGGCAAAGCCCTCGGACCTCATTCCCGAGCTCCAGGGAAGGTTTCCCATAAGGGTTGAGCTAAGACCTCTGACGAAGGAAGACTTCAAGAGAATTCTCGTAGAACCCGAAAATGCGTTAACGAAGCAGTATATAGAACTCCTGAAGACGGAAAACGTTTACCTTGAGTTTACCGAAGATGCGATAGAGGAGATAGCGAGAATAGCGGAAGAGATAAACACGAAGACGGAAAACATAGGTGCGAGGAGGCTTCACACCGTTATGGAAAAGCTCCTTGAGGATATATCCTTTAACGCTCCCGATATGCAGGGTCAAACTATAATAATAGACGCTAAGTTCGTAAGGGCTAAACTGGGAGAGCTAGTAAAAGACGAAGAGCTAAGCAGATACATACTTTGAGGTGGGAAGGATGATAGAAAAGAAGATGCTCATAGGCGGTGAGTGGGTTGATAAGGAGGAAAAGATAGAGGTCATATACCCTTACACGAGAAAGGTAATAGGAAGGGTTCCGAAGGGAGATGAGAAGGACGTTGAAAGGGCTATTGAGAGGGCAAAAGAAGGTTTTAAGGAAATATCCTCTCTCACCGCTTACGAGAGATACGAAATTTTAATGAGGGCTGCCCAGCTCCTGAAGGAAAGGGCTGAAGATTTTGCAAAAACCCTCGTTCTTGAGGTTGGAAAAACCATAAGGGAAGCGAGAACGGAAGTTCAGAGGGCCATACAAACGCTCATATTTTCCGCAGAAGAGGCAAAGAGAATAAACGGAGAGACCTTCCCCATAGATGCACATCCCAACGGAAGGGGAAAGGTTGGCTTTTACATAAGGGTTCCCGTGGGTATAGTTTCCGCAATTACTCCTTTTAACTTTCCACTGAACTTATCAATGCATAAGGTAGGTCCCGCACTTGCGGCAGGGAACGCTGTAATCTTAAAGCCTTCCGAGAGGACTCCTCTTACTCCCCTTATGCTCGGAGAGATACTCCTTGAGGCGGGTCTTCCCCCGAAGGCTTTATCCATAATCCCGGGATTCGGTGATGTAGGGAAAGCCATGACCACCCACCCCGATGTTAGGGTTGTTTCCTTTACGGGAAGCAGAAAGGTGGGAGACATAATAGCCCGTCAAGTTGGTATAAAGAAGCTCGTTCTTGAACTTGGTTCAAACTCCGCAATTATACTCCACAGGGACGGGGATATAGATAAAGCGGTTGAGAAAACGGTTCAGGGCGGGTATGCGATAGCAGGGCAGGTTTGTATATCCGTCCAGAGGGTATTCGTTCACGAAGAACTTTACGAAGAGTTTATGGAAAGGTTAAAGGAAAGAGTAAGTAAGCTTAAGGTCGGGGACCCGATGGACGAGAGTACGGACCTTGGTCCTATGATAGCACCTTCCGAGCTCGAGAGAATACAGGAGTGGATATCCGAGGCGGTTCAGAAGGGGGCAAGAATTGAGGCGGGAGGTCTCAGGTGTGCTGAGGACGAGACCGTATTCTCGCCGACTATAATTTCCTTAGTTCCTGAAGATACAAAACTCTTTAAAGAGGAGGCCTTCGCTCCCGTAGTTGCGGTAAATCCCTATAAGGATATAGAGGAAGCGATAAGGTGGGTTAACACCTCCGATTACGGACTTCAGGTAGGAGTGTTCACAAAAGACATAAACGTGGCCTGGAAGTGTATAAGGGAGATAGAAGCGGGAGGAGTTCTCATAAACGAAGGTCCAACCTTCAGGGCGGACCATATGCCTTACGGAGGAGTGAAGTACTCGGGCATAGGAAGGGAAGGACCGAAGTTTGCCATAGAGGACTACACGGAGATAAAGACCGTTATATTTGACCTTACCTGATGCTCGTAAGCCTCAAAGAGCTCTTAAGAATTCTTGAAGAGGAAAGGAAAAAGGGGAAAAAAGTCGTTTTCACGAATGGGTGTTTTGATATTATCCACGCAGGTCACGTTGATTATCTTGAGAAGGCAAAAAAGCTCGGGGATATACTCGTCGTAGGACTTAACTCGGACGACTCAATAAGACGCATAAAGGGAGAGAAGAGACCCGTAAATACTCAGGAACACAGGGCTAAGGTTCTTTCTTCGTTAAAGCCCGTTGACTACGTTGTCATCTTTGAAGAGGATACTCCCGAAAAGCTTATAAAGGCCATAAAGCCCGACGTTCTCGTAAAGGGAGGGGACTGGCCCCTTGAAAAGATTGTGGGAAAGGATTTCGTTGAGAGCTACGGGGGGAAGGTTTTAACGATACCTTTCACATATGACGTATCAACCACGAAGATAATAGAGAAAATCCTTAAGTTATACTGTAAGTAATGGGTTATATTTGTCCCGACGAGATAGAGGCCTATGTTGAGGAGCACTCTTCTGAGCTTCATCCCTTACTTGAGGAGTTGATAGAGTTTACCTACAAAAATACAGACCTTCCCCAGATGCTTACGGGAAGGGTTGAGGGAAACTTTTTAAAGATGCTCGTTGAAATATCGGGAGCCAAAAGGGTTCTGGAGATAGGAACGTTTACGGGATTTTCCGCATTAATGATGGCTATGGGACTTCCCGAGGAGGGGGAGCTGATAACGATAGAGATAAATCCGAAATATGCGGAGATGGCAAAGAGCTTTATAGAGCGTGCATCCTGGGGCAGGAAAATTAAAGTTGTTGTAGGAGATGCGAAGGAAGTTCTCGAAGAGTTTAATAAAGAAAGCTTTGACTTCGTTTTCATAGATGCGGATAAATCCTCCTACCCTTACTATTACGAGAAGTGCTTGGAGCTTTTGAAGAAGGGGGGGATTATGGCAATTGATAACGCCCTCTGGGAGGGAAAAGTTCTTGCTCCGAAAGATAGCAGAAGCAGGGCGATAGCGCGTATGAACGAGATGATAAAGGAGGACCCGAGGGTTGATAAGGTTCTTCTAACGGTTAGAGATGGTATATTTCTTGTGAGAAAGAAGCTTTAAGCTCTTCAAAAAAGACCATACCAACCGATAAACTATAAAAGAAATGGATGTTGGAACGATTATTGGTATAGTTGCCGCATTCCTGTTGATACTCATATCCATACTCATAGGGGGAAGCGTAACGGCGTTTATTAACATTCCCTCAATATTCATCGTTGTCGGCGGCGGTATGGCTTCCGCTATGGGAGCCTTTCCCCTCAAGGACTTCATAAGGGGAGTTCTTGCAATAAAAAAGGCGTTCCTCTGGAAGCCTCCCGACCTGAACGATGTTATAGAGACCATAGGCGAGATAGCTACAAAGGTAAGGAAGGAGGGAATTCTCTCCCTTGAGGGGGATATAGAGCTTTACTACCAGAAGGACCCCCTTCTCGGGGATATGATAAGAATGCTTGTGGACGGCATAGACATTAACGATATAAAGGCAACCGCGGAAACAGCCCTCGCCCAGCTTGACGAACAGCTCTCAACGGAAGTCGCGGTTTGGGAAAAGCTTGCGGACCTCTTCCCCGCCTTCGGTATGATTGGAACGCTCATAGGTCTCATTCAGATGCTTAGGAACTTAAACGACCCCTCCGCCCTGGGCCCCGGTATGGCGGTTGCACTCATAACGACCCTTTACGGGGCTATTCTTGCGAACGCTTTCGCTATACCCGTCGCGAACAAGCTGAAGAAGGCAAAGGATATGGAACTCCTCGTAAAGAGCATATACGTTGAAGCAATAGAAAAGATTCAGAAAGGGGAAAATCCGAATGTCATAAAACAGGAAGTTGCGATTATGCTCGGTGTGGAGCTACCCGAAGAGGTGTAAGCTATGGCCTTCAAGAAAAAGGAAGAATGTCCGAAACCGCCCGCATGGCTTACGTCCTTCGGAGACCTGATGTCCCTGCTTCTCACATTCTTCATTCTCCTCTACTCAATGAGCATCATCTCCCTTGAGAAGTTTTACCAGGTTCTTAAGGGGATAGTTTCAGCCTTCGGGGCCCAATCCGTTGTTTTTGAACAGGGAAATCTCCCGGAGGGAAGAAGGATAAACATCCCCATGGAGAACTTCTACTTCAGAAAGATAAAACACAAAGAGTTAAAGGAAGTTCTTCAAGAGTTTAAGAATGAATTATCAAAAAGAGGAATATGGAGCGATTACGCCATAACGGGGGAGTGTCTCAGAGTCAGAGTAAACACCGACAGGTTCTTTCCTCCGGGGAGCGCGGAGCTTTACCCCGAGGCAAGAGCTTTAATTCTCTCCTTTTGTGAGAGACTGCTTCCCTTTTCCCTTCCCGTTGATGTGGAAGGGCATACCGATAACAGACCCATATCAACGCCCCGATATCCGAGCAACTGGGAACTCTCAATAAGCAGAGCCATAAGCGTTGTTAGGATTTTCACACAGACCTGCGGATACCCCTCCGATAGGCTTTCCGCGGTAGGATACGCTGACACAAAACCCATAGCGGATAACGGAACACCGGAGGGTAGAAGAAAGAACAGAAGGGTTGAGTTCTGTATAAAGCTAACCCCGTGAGGTGAAGCTATGGCCTTCAAGAAAAAGGAGGAATGTCCCAAACCGCCCGCATGGCTCACGTCTTTCTCCGATTTGATGTCCCTTCTTCTTACCTTCTTCATACTTCTTTACGCAATGAGCACCCTTGAGATTCCCGCCCTTGAGAAATTTCTCTCTTACTTCAGGAAAAATCCCGAGTTTTACCCGAAAAGAACCTCTGTGGTTGAACCTATAACCCACCCAAAGGATTACGCGGTAAAGATAAAGAAAAAAATAAGCAGGGTGTTACCTCCCTGGGCTTACCAGATAGTCGTTTCCGAAGAGTACCTTAAGCTCCGCATATTTGACAAGATATTTTTTGAAAACGGAGACTACAAGTTAACTCCCAAGGGAATACAAACCCTTGAGAAGATAGCACCCTCATTAATAGAGATTGAGGAAAGGATAAGTTCTGTGAGAATTGAGGGGCACGTTAGCCCCACCGTTGAGGTGAAAAATCCATTGATTAAAGACAGGTGGGAGCTTTCGGGAAGAAGGTCAACGGAAGTATTGAGATACCTTAAAAACAGGGGATTTCCCCATACAAAGTTAACAGCGGTAGCCTACGGAGATACAAGGCCCCTTTACAGATGGAGACAGAATATCCTTATGGAAAGGAACAACAGGGTTGAGATTGTGATTTACTTTAAAAAGGAGAATGGAGTTTCTGAAGGAAAGAGATAAAACTGCGCTAATTTATAGGGGAAAAGAGATAAGCTATAGAGAACTAATAGAAAACGTCAACTCCTTTGCAAGTCTTATAGATATAATTCCCGACGAAAGGGTAGCAGTTGTAATGGAAAACAGACCAGAGTGGGTTTACACCCTCTTCGGAACGTGGAAAAGGGGAGGAATACTCGTTCCCATAGACTTTATGTCAACACCAGAGGAGATTAAATACATACTCAACGACTCAAAACCCTCCCTCGTTTTTTGCTCAAAGGAAACGGAAGAAAAGGTAAGAAACGCTGTAAAAGACACGGATATAGAACTCATAAACGTTGAAAACCTTGTTCTCCCCACTCCCTGGAAAGGGGAGGTAAAACGTTCCGAGGAGGATATAGCCCTTCTCCCCTACACCTCGGGGACAACCGGAAACCCGAAAGGGGTTATGCTCACCTATAAAAACATCATCTCAAATATAAAAGGTGTTGTATCGGTGGGAATAGCGACCGAAGAGGACTCAACCCTTGCGATACTTCCCTTTCACCACATGTATCCCTTGATGACCACCCTTCTCCTTCCCCTTTACCTGGGCGCTAAGATAGTCTTCCTCGATAAGCTCACCCCCGAGGATATCCTTGAGAAAATGAATAAATATCGGATAACCATTCTCGTTGGTGTTCCAAGGCTTTATCAGCTCTTCCACAGAAGGATAATGGAGGAGATTGAGAAAAATCTACCTGCTAAGGTTTTGTTTAAAGTGATGACAAGAATTAACTCAAAAAGTATAAGAAGAAAGGTTTTTAAAAGAGTTCACGATGCCTTCGGGGGAAGGATTAAGTATATGGTGAGCGGTGGGGCTAAACTCCCCCTTAATGTCGCAAGGGATTTGACAACACTCGGTTTTACCGTTATAGAGGGATACGGGCTCACCGAAACCTCACCGATAGTCTCCTTCAATCCACCGGATAGGATAAAGCTCGGTTCTGTAGGGGTTCCCATAGAAGGGGTAAGGGTAAACACAACCCCCGAGGGTGAGATAGTCGTAAAGGGGGATAACGTAATGAAGGGATACTGGAATAAACCGGAGGAAACCGCAAAGGTGATAATAGACGGGTGGCTATACACGGGAGACCTGGGATATATAGACGAGGAGGGATACATATACATAACGGGGAGGAAGAAGGAGATTATAGTCCTCGGAAGCGGAAAGAACGTATTTCCGGAAGAGATTGAGGAGAAGATTTTAAAGGTGTCGGACCTCGTTAAGGAGGTCGGAGTTTTTGAAAAAAACGGAAGGCTATACGCATTAATATACCCCGACTTTGAAAAATTGAAGAAAATAGGAGCGGTTAACATTTACGAGACGATAAAGTGGGAGGTCATAGACAAGGTAAACAGAACCCTTCCCGAGTGGAAGAGGATAACGGGCTTCAAGATAGTTCATACGGAGCTTCCAAAAACGAGACTCGGAAAACTAAGGAGATTCCTGCTTCCGGATATATACGAAAAGGCGGAAGAATACGGAAAAAGGGAAGAGGACCTCTCGGTATTCAATACCGAGGAAGGAAGGATTATAAAGGAGTTCCTTGAGAAGATAAGCGGAAAGGAAGTTTTCCCTTCGGACCACCTTGAGGTTGACCTCGGTCTTGATTCTCTCGCAAAGGTTGAGCTATTAGGTTTCATAGAAAAGAATTTCGGAGTTAGCATAACCGAGGAAGAGCTCGCAAAGAATATGCTTGTGAGGGAGCTTATAAACTTCGTAAGGGAAAAAAGGGCAAAGGCGGAATACAGGGAAATTTCCTGGAAGGATATACTTGAGGAGGCAAAACCCTACGAGCTTCCCCACTATCCCCTCATATATAACCTCGGGAGGCTCTTGCTCAAGCTCTACTTCAAGCTATACCACAGAGTTGACGTAAGAGGTCTTGAAAACCTTCCGAATCCTCCTTTCATAATAGCGCCAAACCATCAGAGCTACCTTGACGCCTTTCTCATAGCCTCCGTTCTCCCAAGAGATACAGCGGAAATAACTTACTTCCTCGGTGAGGAGGCATACTTCAGGAATCCCATAACCGCACTTTTCGGAAGGCTTGCCCACGTTATAACGGTAAACCTAAACAGGGGTTTGAAGGAGTCTCTGCAGAAGACCGCTTACGCGTTAAAGAGCGGAAAGGTGGTCGTTATCTTTCCCGAAGGTGCGAGAACGAGAACAGGGGAGCTTATGGAGTTTAAAAAGGGTGTTGCCATACTCTCAAGGGAGCTACAGGTTCCCGTGGTTCCCGTAGCCATACACGGGGCGTATGAGGCATGGTCCATATACGACAAGTTTCCTAAACCTAAAAAAATAAAGGTTATGTTCGGAAAGCCCGTATATCCCGATGCAAAGAGCTACGAGGAAATAACGAAAGAGCTTTACGAGTGGGTCAGGGATATGCTTGAGTTCCTGAAGAAAGAGTAAAATCTCTTTTATGAAAAAACCTAAAGTAAGCATAATAGGTGCGGGAAGGGTAGGTGAGAACGTAGCCTACCTCCTTACGATACTCGGCATAGCGGACATTTACCTCTTTGCGAGGTATAAGGAGGGGCTTGAACCCGCAAAGGCTAAGGCTTTGGACCTTAAACAGATGGCGGTTCTTATGGATTTGGACATAAACGTAAAGGGTGTTTCCTACGACAGGGAGGGCTTTGATGAGCTTAAGGATTCAGACGTTGTTGTCATAACAGCGGGCATACCAAGAAGGGAGGGAATGAGCAGGGAGGATTTACTCCTTGAGAACCTGAAAATACTCAAGAGATTTACCGATGCTATAAAGAAGTATACCCAAAACGCCATAGTTATAGTGGTTTCCAATCCCGTTGATACACTCACGTATGCAACGATAAGGCTTACGGGTTTTGAGCCGAGAAGAGTAATAGGTATGGCAGGTGTTCTTGATTCTGCAAGGTTTAAAAGCTTTGTAAAGGAAAAGCTCAACGTATCAAATGCGGACATAAGGACGCTCGTTATGGGAACCCACGGGGATTTAATGGTTCCCGTAATGTCCCATAGCTTCATAGGTGACAAGCCCATAGAGGAGGTTTTCAAGGCTAAGGAGATAGACGAGCTGATTGAAAAAACGAGAAAGGGAGGGGCTCAGATAGTTTCCCTTATGGGAAGCTCCGCCTATTACGCCCCCGCCGCTTCCGTGGTCATCATGGTTGAGGCTATACTAAACGACAGGAAGAGGGTTCTCCCCTGTTCCGTTTACCTTGAGGGTGAAGCAGCAAAGCACTACGAGGCGGAGGGCATTTGCATAGGCGTTCCCGTAGTGCTGGGAAGGAATGGGGTGGAGGATTACGAGCTTGTTAACCTGAGCGGTTATGAGAAGAGGGAGTTTCTCAGGTCCGCTGAGTATCTCAGGGAGCTGGTAAGGCTTGCGGATAAACTCCTCTCCGAGATTTAAAATTTATTCTAATGTTTAAAAAGGTATTAATAGCAAACAGAGGAGAGATAGCGGTAAGGGCTATAAGGGCGTGCAGGGAGCTCGGTCTTAAAACCGTTGCGGTTTACTCGGAAGCGGACAAAAACAGCCTACACGTTGAGCTTGCGGACGAAGCCATATGTATAGGCCCTCCCAATCCCTCGGAGAGCTACCTTGATATTCCAAAGATAATGGCAGCCCTTGAGGTTAGCAAGGCGGACGCGGTATATCCGGGATACGGGTTCTTATCGGAGAATCCCAAGTTTGCGGAAATAGTTGAGAGGAGCGGAGCAAAATTCATAGGTCCTTCTTCGGAGGTACTTGCAAAGATAGGGGATAAGGTTCTCGCAAAGAAGGTTGCAAAGGAGGTCGGTCTTCCCCTCGTTCCCGGAAGTGAGGAACCCCTTGAGTTTACCGATGCCCTGAAGCTCGCATCAAGAATAGGTTATCCCGTGGTCATAAAAGCCGCCGCGGGAGGAGGAGGAAGGGGCATAAGGATAATAAGGGACGAAAGGGAGCTGAGAGAGAAGTTCCCCGTCGCGAAAAAGGAGGCCGAGACCTCCTTCGGGGACGGGAGGCTCTACCTTGAGAAGTACGTTATGAAGCCAAAACACATAGAGTTCCAGGTAATTGCGGACGAATGGGGAAACGTTTACGTTCTCGGGGAGAGGGAATGCTCAATCCAGAGAAGACACCAAAAGCTTATAGAGGAAGCCCCAAGTGTATCGGTAAGCGAGGAAAAGAGGAAAGAAATATCCCAAAAGGTTGCGGAGTTTTGCAAAGCCCTCGGATACACTTCCGCGGGAACGGTTGAGTTTTTAATGGACGAAGACGGAAACTTTTACTTTATGGAGATGAACGGAAGGATACAGGTTGAACACCCCGTTACGGAAATGGTTACGGGATACGATATAGTTAAGCTCCAGATTATATCCGCAATGGGTGAGGAGATTAAGCTTCCGGAGATAAAGATAAACGGCTTTGCGATAGAGTTCCGCATAAATGCGGAGGACCCCGATACCTTCATGCCCTCCCCCGGACTCATTGAGACCTTAAGAATTCCCGGGGGACCCGGTGTAAGGGTTGATACCCATATATACCAGGGGTATGCAATCCCTCCCTATTACGATTCCCTTATAGCCAAGCTGATAGTCTGGGGAAGGACGAGAGAGGAGGCCATAGCAAGGGGTAAAAGAGCCCTTGAGGAGTTCAAGATTGAGGGACATAACTTAAAAACGAATATTGAGTTTCACAAGAGAGTCCTGAACCAGAAGGAGTTTATAGAAGGAAAGCACGACGTTAACTTCGTTGAGAGAATGCTCGTTTAGATATACTCAAGTATGCTGAGTCCTCTGTGGTTTACAAAGAGCTTCATAACCGCGTCGTATGTTAGCCTGAACCTTTCGTAATCGCTTATGGACTTTGCGAGGTCCGCATCTTCGTTATCCGACTTAATCTTATCAAGGGTATCCTTTCTCTCCTCCTGGTATTCCTGAACGTTCCTTAGCTCCTTAAGAACACTCCCTATCTCGCTCCTCACCTTTACTATCTGGTCGTAGGATTTTTTCAGGTTTTCTATGTCGGTTTGGTCGGGGCTGTTTCCGCCCTTCAGCTTATCCGCTATACTCTTTATAACCTTGAATATATTGTTAATAGTAGGGTCAGAGGTCGTCACCCCAAAAACGTAATCCCCTCTCATGAATGTTTTCACCCTGTAATTTTCTTCCACGAGAACCTCAAAATCGGTATTGCCTCCGTTGTAATTAAGAGTGTTCTCATCAAAAGGCTTCGTATTCAGGGAAGCTCCGGAAAAGAGATAGCTCTCCCCTATCTTCTCGTTTGCAACGTTTAGGAGCACCTTCAGGGCTTCCTCAAACTCCTTCCCTATTGCTTTTAGCTCGTCGGGGTTCAGCGTCCCGTTTGAAGCCCTTAAAAGAGAGGAGTAAAGGGATTTTAGCCTGTCCTCTATTCCAGATAGAAGCGTGTCCGCATAGGTGAGAACCGTGTCCGCAAAAAGCCTGTTTCTACCGAACTGGGAAAGGGAGCTTATTTCTTTCTTCAGCTCCTGAATTTTCACAAAGGAAACGGGGTCGTCCGAAGGCTTCTCAATTCTCTTTCCCGTTATTATCTCTCTGTATTTTTCCTCAATACTTTCCCTTACCCTTTCGTTTTCCTTCTGGAAGAAGAGGTAAAAAATAAGGTCGGGAACTCTCATTCTTCTCACCTCATATCATATTTATCGTCGTCTGCATAAGCTCGTCTATTCTCGGAAGTATTTTTGCTACCGCTTCGTAGGTTCTCTGGAGCTTAATTATCTCCATAAACTCCTCGTCAACGGAAACACCCTGTCTTTCCAGGATTTTCCTCTCAAGGGAGTCGTAAAGGGCTTTCTCCGTATCGTATTCACTCTCAAGACTCTTCTTCTCGCTCCCTATGTAGTCGGTAAGTCTTATTACGTCTTTTTTTGCGTTTTCCCATACATTTAGTCCGTTTTCGGCGTAATCGGTAGCCCTTGCAAAATCAACGTTATCAAGGTCATTCCTCGTTATATTCACACTAAAGGTATCTATATCAAGGGATGAATTCACGGAAAACACGTTCTTCTCCGTCCCGCCGTTTAGGGGTATCTTGAGACCCGAAAGGGTATTTACAAGGCTCTCAAGGTTATTAAGGGTGGTGTTTATATCATTCCTTGAATCTATCAATCCCTTTATCTTTCCACCACTCAAAAGTTCGGTTATATCACTTTGGTCCCTTTTGTATTTTACCCTTCCGTTTTCAACACCGAGAGTATAGTAAGCATTTCCGAAATCAACAAGGACGAAGCCCTTATCGGTTATAACCTTTACCCTGCCAAGCTCGTCCTCTTGGGCCCTCACGTAAAGGTATTGGGATAGCTCCTTCAGGTATGCGTCCCTCTGGTTCAGGAGTGTCCTATAATCCTTTCCCCCGCTCTGTGCGTAAGCGAGTGTTATCTCCATGTTTACGTTGTAGAGTTTTTTAAGCAGTTCGTTAACCCTTCTTACGTATTTCTGAAGAACGTTATCAAGGCTCTGGGATAGGTTCGTGAGCTGTTTATACCTGCTCTTTACCGCATTCACGAGGGCATTTGCGGAGGAAAGGAGTTCCGACTTTGCCCCCTCGTTTGTAGGCTCTTTAAGAAAATCCTCGTAGGCCTTGAAGAAATCGTTTACGTAATCCTCAAGACCTTTTCCCGCTTGAAAGAGGGACTCAATCTGAGAAAGAACCTCTTTCCTCTCCTCAAGGGAGCTAACGAGTGATAGCTTCTCATTCCTCAGATTTATAAAGTTGAAGTTCTGAATCCTTCTAACTTCCTGCAGAGTTATTCCCGTGTAAAGGTCACTCTGGATTAAGGGGCTTTCCCTTACGTAGTTCTCATCCTGGGAGTTTGCTACGTTTCTATCCCTTACCTCAACAGCCTTCTTATAAACATCAAGTGCCTGGGCTATTGTGTTAAAAGCTCCCGCAAACATCACCCCACTCCATATAATCTCGCAAACAGCTCAAGATTTCTCCTGAGGAGTTTCTTAACCTCCTCGTAATCCTTTAGGGATTCCCTCACCTCTTCAGGTTTAGCATTCTTTATTAAGCTCTCAAGCTCCATAAACTCCCTTTCAAGTCCTTCGTAATCAAAGGGATTTTTAAGCCTATCCTTTAAAGCCTTTAGCTTCTCCTTCAGCTCCATACAAGATATTTAATCGGAGTTTAAAGGAAGAATTTTATATGAGAAAATTAAATATTAGGAGGTGGGAAGTTATGGAAAAGAATATGGCACTCTGGGACAGGGTAATAAGGGTTATCCTTGCTATCGTTTTCCTTTACCTTGCCATTACGAACGGAGGACTTTACTGGATTCTGGGGATAATAGGAATAGTGTTTATAGTGACATCCGCTATAGGATTCTGTCCCCTATACAAGATACTCGGCTTTAGAACGGGTTGAAGATACTCGGGGTTGATTACGGAACGAAACGGGTGGGCATAGCGGTAGGGGACGAGGAGCTCGGGATTGTCTCACCGAAGGAAGCGGTAAAAACCGAGAAGGCAGTTGAGAGGATAAAGGAGCTCGTTCAGAAGGGAAATATAAAGAAAGTTATCGTAGGCTACCCTTTGACTTTAAGGGGGAAGGAAGGCCAGAGGGCAAAGCTCGTTAAGAAATTCGTGGAAAAACTGAAAAAAGAACTTCCTAACGTTGAAATAATTCTATGGGACGAGCGGTGGACCACAAAGGAAGCCCTCTCAAGGCTTGAGGGGTTATCCCCGAAGAAAAAGAAGGAGCTGAAGGACGTTATCTCCGCGGTTGTAATTCTGGAGGAATACATAAGCTCTCTGAGGAATAAAATTTAATTCTGATGAAGGAGAAGGAAGTTCTCCACGTTGCGAACATGACGAACGGACTCATCGTCTATCCAGACTACGACTACATCGTTTACTTCCCCTCTTCCTACACCGCTGCGGGAACGCCCCTTTACTTTCCCGAGTTTGCGGTTCCCGTTGACCTCATAAAAGCCCTCCTTGAGGAGAAGAAGGTGATAATGTATGACGCAACCATTCATGAGAACAAGGAGCTTACCGATGCCTTCCTGAAAGGAGTTCCAACTTTCCTTATGGCTCTGAACCGGGCACTCCACGGAACGAAGGGACTGCTTGAGAAAGTAAATCAAGGGTATAAAGTCTGCCCCTGGCAGACACCCGATATAGTTCATCACGCGGTTTATAGACTTCCAAAGCATTACTACAAGTTCCTGAAGAAGTGCGTTAAGCTTTTTGCCCCCGAAAAGAGGGGAAAGCTCTGGATATCCATACCTGAAAACGTTGAACTTGTAGTTGAGAAGATAGACAGACATCTTAACGATAACTACGAAGAGATAGCAAAGATGATAAAGGAGGGGAAATCCATAACCTCTTTATGACCTTAATCAACGGATAACTCTTCTCTTTGCCTTTAATATCATTATCTAATGGGTATTCTTGACAAAATTCTGAAGAAGAAAGAGGAGGAAAAGGAAAGCTCCGTAGAGTTTACCGTAGGTGAGATACATCTCAAGCACGTTCCCGTAAAGAGGGACCCCGATGCAAAGATAGAGGAATACTGGATAGAGACCCTTGACGTATCCGAGGACGCTTACTGGGTTCTCGTTGGAAGGAGGCACGGGGTTTTTCAGCTCTACGACTGGGCAGGAAACCTCCACAGGCTTCCCTCAAAGCCCCCCGCTCAATCGGTAACCGATATCGTTTTCAGGGGCAAATACCTCGGTATAGTTGCACCCCCTTACCTCGTTATCTACTACCTTGAAAACCCAAAGGACCCCAAAACCTGGAAGAGCGTAAGAATATCCCAGGAGGGACTGAGACCCACCGGCGGACTTGATATAAGGAAGGGAACCCTCGCCTTTGGAGTCGTAGGAGAGAAAGTTTACGTAATAGACCTAACAGGAGACCTCACCCAGACGACCGTTGATTTTAAGAGCACTTTCATATACAGGGATGCGGAAATTGGAGACCTGAGGGCTATAAAGATACTTCCTAACGGGAAGCTCTTCCTGAGCGGAACTCAGGGAAGCGGTGTTTTCTCCATAGGGGGAAATCTCCTCAGGAAAATTCCCTATGCGGGAGGAAGGGCGGTAGCCCTTTACGAAGATAAGGTTTACATAGCGGACAACGAGAAGCAAAAGATAGCGGTTTACGACTCAACCCTTGACAGGGTTGAAGGAGAGATAGACCTCGTTCACAGGGTGGGAAGGATAGACGTTTCCCCCGACGGAGGTTATCTCTTCACCGCGGACGAGGAAGAAAACAGACTCGGAATTTATAACCTGAAAGAAAATACATTCCTTGACTTCGTGGAGGGATACGGATACAGCGTCGTTAGGGTGGCACCCGACGGAAGCGTATACACCTCAAGGTATGAAGACACTGAGGGAAAAAGGTATTACTACCTTGAGAAGTTTGAGACAAACCTTATAGACTTCGTCTATCCGAAGGAGAGACAAAAGCAGATAATAAAGAACGCTCAAAACATATACAAGGAGTTTAAAAAATACATAAGTGAAGCTAAAAGGGAGGAAGAGCTTGAAAGGGTAAAGCCCCTTGAGGAGCTTGAAAGCATAAACGTCCCGTTGAAAGAAGTAAGAAGCCTAATCCTGAAGGCGAGGGAGGAGCTATCAAGGAGAAAGCTTGAAGTATTCATAAATACTCTTAGGGAAAAGCTGAGGGAAGGAAGCTTCACGGGTCAGGATTACGCGAGGCTAAAGGAAAAGCTTGAAGAGGTAAGCGAAGACTGGAAGGAAAAGCTCCAGGAGTTGAAGGAGGAAGCGGAAAGGTTCTTTGACGAAAAGCTGAGGGAACACCTCAAAAAGGTAAGGGAGGCAATAACGAAGGCAAAAGTAACAAGCTTCACCGATATGGAGGGACTCCCCGAGGTAAAGGAAACGAGAAAGTTCATATCAACCCTCCCGAGGGAGTTCTCAAACTACGCAAACGAAGAGCTTCTCAAAACCCTTCAGGAAAGGATAATAGAGGACAGGCTAAAGACATTCTCCATAAAGCTCCTTGAGGATAAGGTCATCTTTGGAAGGGAAGAGGTAGAGAAGTTCAGGCCTCAACCTGTAAGGTATAGGTGGCACCTTAAGGTTGAGGACAAGTTTGTCCAGGACGGAAAAGTTTATGCGAAGATAGCCTTTGAGAGGGAAGATGGCCTCCTCGTTGAGCCCAAAAGGTATAACAACGTAGTTGAGCAGGATAGCGTAAGACACTTCCCCGAATGGGTGGGAAGGTATTTAAAGCATCTGAACGGACTTTGTTCAACGGAACCCTACCGCGTTCCCGACTTCGTTTCCTTTGAGGAAACCCCCTGGTTCGTTCAGAACCTCGAGAGGTTTACCTCCCTCGTTAAGGAACAGCTAACCTATCAGGAAGGGATACTCATACTTGAGGGTGATGCGGGAGTAGGTAAGAACTTCCTCGTTGAGGTTTTCTCCGCCCTGACGAACAGACCACTATTTATAATCCCCTGCAACTCAAAGATGGAAAAAGAGGACATAACCTTCGTTTACGAGTTTGACCCCAAAAGGGGAACAAAGAGGGTTTACTCGGACCTAGTAAAGGCTCTCAAGACCCCAGGAGCCGTTATATACCTGGACGAGATAAACACCCTTCCCCCCTCACTCGTTAAGATATTCAACCCCCTCTTTGACTACAGGAGGTATTTGGTTCTCTCTTACGGGGAGGTTGTGAAGGCGAGACCCGACGTTATACTCGTCGGTGGTATGAATCCCCAGAACTACCTCGGTGTTTCCGAGCTTCCCCAGGACATAAAATCAAGGGCGGATATAATGTACGTTGATTACCCTCCCTTTGAGGACGAGAAGGGCTTTTACTATCCCGACGAGGCCCTAATCCTCAGGGATTACGTGGATACGCTCGCTCCCCTTAACAAGGAGGAGTTTACATACCTCTGGTATTACGTGGTGAACGATGTAAAGACCGAACTCGGAGAAAAACTCAGAACTCCCGAAAGGGAAAGGGATGTGAGACTTCTCTTTGAGCTTCTAAAGATTGCCAACGAGATTAGAAAGGCATACAGGGCATACCAGACTCAGCAATCGGAAGAGCCCGTTGAGTTCGTATTCTCCATAAGGGATACAATAAGGTGCGCCAGAAGACTGAAGAAATACGGGGATGCAAAGAAGGTTGTAATAGAGACGATAATTCCGAAAATAAGTTCACCCCTTGAGAAGGAAATCGTGAGAAGTATCGTGGAAAGGGCTTAAAAGAGGTAAATTATTAAGCATGGCGGAAACAAAAGAGGATAAAGAACTCTGGCAGGAAGTAAGAGAGATAAGACAGGAAGTTAAGGAACTCAGGGAGGCTATTTACAAACTTGATGTAAAAATAGAACAGACAGACAAATCTATAAGAGAAGAAATCCACCGCCTTGATAAAAAGTTCACCGTTCTTTTCCTTATAGTTATCTTTTTGATTATCTTTCTAAACCAGAATGCCCTTGAGTTTCTCCTAAGGGTATTGGGCTTTATAAAATAAACTTACTTAATATGGAAGAAAAAGAGTTCAGTGGGATAAACGTAATACCCCTCGTTGATATTATGCTAGTTCTTCTTACGATTGTTCTTACAACCGCAACCTTCATAGTTAGGGGTGATATTCCCGTTGAGATTCCAAAGGCTGAAAGCGGGAAAGCGGTTCAGGAAAAAGGAATTATTATAACGATAACTTTTGAAGGTACTATTTACCTTAACTCCGAAAAGGTGTCGTATGAGGAACTCAGGGAAAAGCTAAAAATCTTGAAAAACTCCGTTCCTGTTGAAATAAGGGCGGACAGGTCCGCAAAGGTAGAAAATCTAGTAAAGGTTCTTGACCTCTTGAACGGGCTTGGCTTTAAAAACGTCAGTTTGGCGGTGGAGAAATCTGCTTAAATTTATTCATATGAAAGAACTTGAAATAAAGATAGAGGGAATGACCTGTATGCACTGTGTAAACACGGTAAAGAGGGCACTCCAGAACATTGAAGGGGTTTCCGAGGTTGAGGTATCGCTGGAAGAAAAGAAAGCTCATGTAAAGCTGGAAAAGGAAGTTCCATACGAGACACTGAAAAGTGCTGTAGAGGAGTGGGGATATAAGGTGGTGGAGTAATTGAAAATTATTCTCAATTGATATAAATTTTAAAATTGGTCATGCTGGAGCTTAAGAGTAAGATTTCGGAACTTAGAGAACGCTTTGAGGACGTAAAGAAAGTCTTAAAACCCGAGGAACTAAGGGAGGAACTCAAGAAACTTGATGAGAGAATGTCCGCTCCCGATTTCTGGAACGACCAGGATAAGGCAAAGGAAACGGTGCAGAGGAGAAAGTGGGTAGAGGAAACCCTTGAGAAGATAGAAAGGCTTGAAAGCTCAATAAAGGACGTTGAAGAACTCGGAGAGATAACACCCGAAGAGGATACGGAAACATGGGCAATGATAGACGAAGAAGTGAATACGATAGAGAAGGATTTAAAGGAGCTTGAGCTGAAGACCTACCTTTCGGGAGAGGTAGACCACAAGAATGCCTACCTTATGATACAGGCGGGAGCGGGAGGAACGGAGGCGTGCGACTGGGCGGATATGCTCTTCAGGATGTATAAGAGGTGGGCTGAAAGAAAAGGCTTTGAGGTTGAGATAGTTGATATAACACCCGACGATGTTGCGGGAATAAAGAGCGTCACTATGCTCGTAAAGGGTCCCTACGCTTACGGATACCTGAAGGGCGAACAGGGCGTTCACCGACTCGTTAGAATTTCCCCCTTTGACGCAAACGCGAGGAGGCACACCTCATTTGCCGCGGTTTCGGTTATGCCCCAGATAGACGAGGAGATAAACATAGAGATAAAGCCTGAGGATTTAAAGATAGAAACCTTTAGGGCTTCGGGTGCGGGCGGTCAATACGTTAACAAGACCGATACAGCGGTGAGAATAACCCATATACCGACGGGTATAACGGTAAGCTGTCAGCAGGAAAGGTCCCAGTATCAGAACAAGAGAAAAGCCCTTGAGCTTTTAAAGGCAAAGCTATACCAACTCGAGCTTCAAAAACTTGAGGAAAAGAAGAAGCAGTATGAGGGTGAGAAGACGGATATAGGCTGGGGACACCAGATAAGGTCCTACGTTTTCCACCCCTACAAGCTCGTTAAGGACCTAAGGACGGGATACGAGACGGGAAACGTTGATGCGGTAATGGACGGGGAGATTGACGAGTTTATAGAGAGCTACTTAAAGTGGAAAAAGCAAAAGGAAAAGAGCAACTAATCAGGCTATAACGACCGCTTCCTTACCTTCCTCACCTTCTTCAAATCCCTCAACGAGGACGCTCAGCATCTTTGCAGCTTCAACCAACGTGTAGGTTAGAACCTCATCCCTCAGCATAAAGGGAAGGGGAAACTCGTATATAACCTTTGCATACCCCTCTTCAAGCTTAACGTTAACGCTTAGCGTTCCCTTATCAAAATCCTTCTCAACCTCATTTGATATCTCCCTTACGGGAACAACCTTTATGCCCCTTAGGTTGAACTCCTTTTTGAGCCCTGTCAGGTAATCCCTCGGTTCCCTGCTCTCCCTGAGGAGCTTAAAGACCTTTCTCAGATTGTTGAACATCCTCCTTTCCCTTTCAAATCGGGAAAACTCATTAAGTAATGTTCTGTAATCCTTTCTGAGTTTCAGTATTCTCCTCCTCTCCTTTCCTATTACGGTCGCATACTCAAAGTTGTAGGAGCTGAAGAAAACCCCCAGGAATAAGAGAAGATGGGCTGTGAGTATAAGGGGCAAAGACAGAAAGTAGTAAAAGGAGAGTCCAAAAGCGGATAGAGCGATAAGGAAGGCCACTAAAGGCTTCCTCCAGGAATACAGGGCTATGAGGATATTTAGGGCGTAAAGAGTGAGGAAACTCCCCGAGAGGAATATAAAGGCGGGGACCAAGATTAGGTCTGAGAGGAGCGAAACAAGTTTGAGAAATCTCGGTCTCGTGAATATGTATATGTAAACGTTTGTGAGGAAGTAAAATCCGAGGAGGAAGGCGGAGAGGTAATCTATATTCTTATAAGAGATAATTAAGAAGAGTGAGAGGTAAAGGGAGACGAAAAGCCGTGATACGAAGAATATATCTTTCTTAACTTTTTCCAGCATTAATAAAAAAATACCTTAAAAATCTGAACAATGTTAAGGCTCATAGTTCTTCTTTGTAGCTCAAGGCTTCACCTATGAAGGATGTGAAGAGGGGATGGGGCTCAAAGGGTTTGCTCTTGAACTCGGGGTGAAACTGGCATCCCAGATACCACCTGTGGTTTTCAAGTTCCATTATCTCAACGAGCTTTCCGTCGGGGGAAAGGCCCGAGAAAATAACACCTTTTTCTTCAAAGGGCTTCCTGTAATCGTTGTTAAACTCATACCTGTGTCTGTGCCTTTCGTAAACAAGCTCTTTCTTGTAAATCCTGTATGCAAGTGTCCCCTCCTTTATCCTGCAGGGGTAGGCTCCGAGTCTCATCGTTCCACCGAGTTTGTCTATATTCTTCTGTTCCTCCATTATGTCTATTACGGGGTGGGGTGTGTTTGGGTCAAACTCCGTTGAGTTTGCACCTTCAAGGCCAAGAACGTTTCTGGCAAACTCTATAGCCATTAACTGCATACCGAGGCATATACCGAAGGTTGGGACGTTATTCTCCCTCCCGAACTTGAGAGCTTCTATCTTCCCCTTAACTCCCCTTTCCCCGAATCCTCCGGGAACGATAATGCCGTGGATATCCTTTTCAAGCTCTTTAACGTCAAGGGTCTCAGAGTTTTTCAGGATTACGTTAACCTTAACCTTGTTAGCTATTCCTCCGTGTATGAGGGCCTCTATAACGCTTTTGTAGGAATCTTTCAGTTCAACGTATTTGCCCACGAGCGCTATATTCACCTCGTCTCTCGGGTGCTTCAGTATGTTTACGACCTTCTTCCACCTCCCGAGGTTAACCTCCCTATGTTTTAAACCGAGTCTCTGGGTGATTATCCTGTCTATTCCCTGTTCCTTCAGCTTTAGGGGAACCTCGTAAGGAGACTCAAGGTCGGGAGCGGATATTACCGCCTCTTCCTTCACGTTCGTAAAGAGGGCTATCTTTGACTTTATACCTTTGGGTATCTCCCTGTCGGAACGGCAGATTATTATGTCGGGTTGTATTCCTATAGCTCTCAGCTCCTTTACAGAGTGCTGGGTTGGTTTCGTTTTAAGCTCACCTACAGCTTTTATATAGGGAACGTAAGTTAAGTGAATGAATACGTGATTCTCCTTTCCGAGCTCAAGGGAAAGTTGACGAACCGCTTCAAGGAAGGGAAGTCCCTCTATATCCCCGACCGTTCCGCCTATCTCCACGAGGACTATATCGTTATCCTTCTCAACCTTTCTAATGGACTCCTTTATCTCTTCGGTTATGTGGGGTATTACCTGAACGGTAGCACCGAGGTAATCTCCCCTCCTCTCTTTATTTATAACGCTGTAGTATATCCTGCCCGCGGTTACGTTGTTATCCCTCGTCATAACCGCATTCGTAAACCTCTCGTAATGTCCGAGGTCAAGGTCCGTCTCAGCCCCGTCTTCCGTGACGTAAACCTCTCCGTGCTGGTAGGGGCTCATCGTTCCCGCGTCAACGTTCAGGTAGGGGTCAAGCTTCTGGAGGGTTATCCTGTATCCCATCTCCTCAAGGATTGTGGCTATTGATGCGGAGGTTATTCCCTTTCCGAGGGAAGAGAGAACACCGCCCGTTACGAAGATAAATTTAGCCATGTAAGAAAATTATAAATTCTTGAGCTCCTTATATTTTCTCTTAACGAAATTAACCGCTTCCTCTTTTGTCTTCACCTCTCCCTCTATCTGGGCATCTATAAGGGCTCTTTTTAACTCCCCTACGAGTTTCCCGGGCTTTATGCCGAGTATCTTCATAATCTCATTTCCGTCAAGGAGGGGCTTTAAAACGTTCTTATCGTACTCGTTTCGCTTGAAGCTCTCAAGCTCCGAGATGGTCTCAAGAAGGGCTTTTATGTCCTCCTCCTCGTCCCCGCTTGCGTAAGCGTCCGCTATGGAAAGGAGGAATAAGTGGGGTGCTATATCTCCGCACTCCCTCCAGAAGTTTGCCATACCTCTCCTTTTGAGCTCTCCCTTCTTGAAGGCTTCCCTGAGGTAAAAGGGTCTCAAGTGGTATCTCACGAGCTTCGCTATGAACTCCGTTACCTCGTCTCCCCACCTCAGCTTCTCTCCCACTTCCCTTACTATGTTTGCCCCCACCTTATCGTGCTCGTAAAAGGTTACCTTTCCCTCCCTTATCTTGAAGGTGTAGGGCTTTCCTATATCGTGGAAGAGTGCTCCCCACTTTAGAAGCTCAACGTCCGTGAACTCACCGAGGTAGCGTTTCCTCCCGAAATCCTTAAGAAGTTCACTGCTCAGATACCTTGCCCTCTCTTCAATAACCTTCTCAAGAAACTCAAGGGTCTTGAAAGTATGCTCGTCAAGGGGGTATATGTGGTGTTCCCCTTGGTCCTTTATCTCCTTCAGCCTTCCAAACTGGGGAATGATTGCCTGAAGGACGCCGTAATCGTAAAGCTCCCTGAAGACTTTAAAAGAGGTTTTCTCCTTCATTATCTTAAAAAGCTCGTGGGTTATCCTCTCGGGTGCGGACTTAAGAACGAGAGAGGGATTTTCCTTGACGAAAGCGTAAAAATCCTCCGTAAGTCTAAGGTTTTTCTCAACGGCTATCCTGAATCCCCTCAGTATTCTCACAGGGTCCTTTTTTAAATTCTCAAGGGATACGGGTCTCAGGAGTCCCTGTTCAAGGTCCTTAATTCCCCCCGTAGGGTCAAATACTATCGTCTGCTTTGCACCTATGCTGAGAACGTCATCAAGGTTAACCGCTATAGCGTTAGCGGTAAAGTCCCTCTCCTTTAGGTCTTCAATTAACGCCTTCTCAAGGTCCTTCCCCTTGAGGGGTGAGAAATCAAAACGATACCTGTAAGGTGGAAGGTGGAGAACAACCGTGGCTATTACGGGTCTCTTTATAAGAAAGCCTCTTTTTTCAAATACAAAAAAGTGTCCCCCTATTCTTTCGGCGAGTTTTTTGGCAACCTCAACTGGGTCCGCGGTTGTTAAAAAATCAACGTCTATGTTGTAGCCGACGGGCTCTCCCAGTATCCTGTCCCTCACCCAGCCTCCCACTATGAAGCAGTAATCCTCTCTGGGTAGAACCTTGGCAACATCGTCAAAGTAGGAGAGGTAAAAGTTGAGCCCGTGGAGCGTGTGCTTTCCCGAGGAAACTATCTCTATATCCATGAAAGATAAATATATCTTCTCCTCCCCCTTTTGCTAAAGGAAGGAGTCATTTGAATGAACTCATGAAAATTGATTTATTTGTCAATTTAACGTAATATTTAGTTATATGAGGTAGGTCAGATGACCTTTGTCAGTGGAGGTGGAAGATGAAGCAGGATAAAAGCGTTCAGGTGAGCAGAAGGGAGTTTTTAAAGCTCACCGCTGCAGCTACCGCTGCGGCTGCGGTGGGAATTCCCATTCCCGAAGAGGTTGTAGCGGCCGCGGGAGAAGCCCAGAGCGGATGGCAGTGGGATAAGGCGGTTTGCAGATTTTGCGGAACGGGATGCGGAATAATGGTTGCCACGAAGAACGACAGAATAGTCGCCGTGAAGGGGGACCCTCTCAACCCTGTAAACAGGGGACTCAACTGTATAAAGGGATACTTTACAGCAAAGATAATGTACGGTGAGGACAGGCTCACTAAGCCCCTCCTCAGGGTAAACGAGAAGGGAGAGTTTGACAAGAAGGGAAAGTTCAGACCCGTTAGCTGGCAGAAAGCTTACGAAGTTATGGTGAAGAAGTTCAAGGAAGCCTATAACGAGCTCGGACCCGAAGGTGTAGCTATATTCGCCTCCGGGCAATACACGGTTATGGAAGGCTACGCGGCCGCAAAGCTTATGAAAGCGGGATTCCGCTCCAACAACATAGACCCTAACGCAAGGCACTGCATGGCATCCGCGGTTGCAGCGTTCATACAGACCTTCGGTATAGACGAGCCCGCGGGATGTTACGACGACATAGAGCTTACGGATACCTTCGTCGTTTGGGGCTCCAATATGGCGGAAATGCACCCGGTCCTGTGGGCAAGGGTTCTTGACAGGAAGCTCTCTGACCCCGAAAGGGTTAAGATTGTAGTTCTCTCAACCTTCAGACACATGACGATGGACGGAGCGGATATAGACATAGTTTTCAAACCCCAGACGGACCTCCTCATACAGAACTACATCCTCAGGGAGATAGTTTACAACCATCCAGAGGCCATAGACTGGGACTTCGTGAACAATTACTGCGCCTTCGCAACGGGATACATAGACATAGGCTACGGCATGAGGGACAACCCCAACCACCCCAAATACAGCAAAAAGGAAAGGGAGACGATGATAAAGGAAGTTGTGAAGGTAATCTCCAAAGATGAGGCAAAGGCCCTTAGCATTTACGGACTCAAAGAGGGAGATAAACTTGAGATGAAACATAGAAAACAGGCGGGCAAGCACTGGGTAATCACCTTTGAGGAGTTCAAGAAGGCCTTAGAACCCTACACCCTTGATTACGTTGCGGAAGTTGCAAAGGGAGACCCCGACGAACCCCTTGAGGAGTTCAAGAAGAAGCTAAAAACCCTCGCTGAGCTCTACATAGAAAAGGGAAGAAAGGTAGTCTCCTTCTGGACAATGGGATTCAACCAGCACACGAGGGGAACGTGGGTAAACGAACAGGTTTACGCGATACACCTGCTCCTCGGGAAACACGCAAAGCCCGGAAGCGGAGCCTTCAGCTTAACGGGACAGCCCTCCGCCTGCGGAACGGCAAGGGAAGTGGGAACGTTCTCCCACAGGCTCCCCGCGGATATGGTTGTATTCAATCCCAAGCACAGGAAGATTGCTGAAAAGATATGGAAGATTCCCAAGGGGACGATAAACCCCAAGGTGGGTTCCGACATAGTCCAGATAATGAGGGACCTGGAAGACGGAAAAATTAAGTGGGCTTGGGTTCACGTCTGCAACCCCTGGCAGGACACCGCAAACGCAAACCACTGGATAAAGGCAGCGAGGGAGATGGACAACTTCATCGTAGTCTCGGAAGCATACCCCGGCATATCCGCAAAGGTTGCGGACCTCATACTTCCATCGGCGATGATATACGAAAAGTGGGGAGCTTACGGAAACTCCGAAAGGAGAACCCAGCACTGGAGACAGCAGGTCACACCTCCCGGGGAAGCTATGCCCGACGAGTGGCAGATTATTGAGTTCTCAAAATTCTTCAAGCTGAAAGAGGTATGGAAAGAGTGGAGGCTCAGGGACGGAACGGTTCTCCCGAACGTCCTTGAAGAGGCAAAGAAGATGGGATACGACCCCGAAATGACCCTTTACGACGTTCTGTTCTCCGAAGAAGCCTTCAAGAGAACGATACCCCACGTTGACCTGAGATGGCCCCAGCCCGTCGCTTACAACCCCGAAACCGGAAAACTGCATCCCAACACTACCGCTGCCGGAGACGGAAGAAGAGTAATAGGCGTTGACGGAAAACCCTGGAAGGGATACGGATTCTTCGTTCAGAAAGCCCTTTGGGAGGAATACAGGCTGTTCGGTCTCGGACACGGGCACGACCTTGCGGACTTTGACACCTACCACAAGGTAAGGGGACTCAGGTGGCCGGTCGTTGACGGAAAGGAAACACCCTGGAGGTTTAACGCAAAGTACGACCCCTACGCAAGAAAGTACGGAAAAGGTAAGGAGTTCGCCTTCTACGGCCCTGCTCTGAAGAAGATACCTAAGGGAACCCTTCCCAAACTTGAGAACGGGGAGTGGAAGGTGGAGTTCGGTGAAATCGTTGACCTCACGAACAGAGCGAAGATATTCTTCAGGCCCTACATGGAGCCTCCCGAAGTTCCCGACAAAGAATACCCCTTCTGGCTCTGCACGGGAAGGGTTCTTGAACACTGGCACTCGGGAACGATGACCATGAGAGTTCCTGAGCTTTACAGGGCTATGCCCGAAGCCTTCTGCTACATGCACCCCGAAGATGCGAAGAAGATAGGCGTAAAAGATGGAGACCTCGTATGGATAGAGTCAAGAAGGGGAAGGATAAAGGCAAGGGTATCAACCCGCGGAAGGAACAGACCTCCCAAGGGACTCGTATTCGTTCCCTGGTTTGACGAAAGGGTTTACATCAACAAGGTAACCCTTGATGCGAGATGTCCCATATCCAAACAGACCGACTACAAGAAGTGTGCGGTAAAGATTTACCCCGTGTGAGGTAAGCTATGGCTGATAAAAAACCCGACTCCAAACGCAGGAAGCTCCTCGTGGGCTTCCTGCAGGGTTTTGGCTTTTCCTTAATAGGGGGTGTCGTCTGGTCCGCTATAGTTTACGAGAATAAGAACGACCCTCTCGTTCTGAGACCTCCCGGGGCCCATAAGGAGGAGGATTTCTTAAAAAAATGCATAAAGTGCGGGCTTTGTGTGGTTGCCTGTGCAAACAGGGAAAACGTCCCGAAGGACAAAAGGGGAAACAAGCTCGTAACCCTCAGACTCGCAACGCCCGGAGACGGGAAACCTCTGGGAACACCTTACTTCATTCCCCGGGAAGTTCCTTGTTATATGTGCGAGGACGTTCCCTGCACCTACGCTTGTCCCACGAAAGCCCTTGATACGGAACTCCTGAAAAACGAAAAGGGAGAGGTGGACGTAAACAAGGCAAGAATGGGCGTTGCGGTAATAGACTACAACAGCTGTATAGCTTACTGGGGTCTTCAGTGCGACGCCTGCATCAGGGCCTGTCCCCTTATGCATAAGGCGATATACGCGGATTTGAGGAGGAACAGAAGAACTGGAAAACACGCGATGCTCGTTCCCGTCGTGGACCCCGACTACTGCACCGGTTGCGGATTGTGTGAACACGCATGTCCTACGGATAAAGCGGCTATATACGTTCTTCCCAGGGATATAGCCCTCGGAAAGATAGGAAAGCACTACATAAGGGGATGGATGGAAACCGAGGAAAACATTGAAGAAAAAATAAAGGAAAGGGAAAGGGAGCTGAAAGGCTGGCAACCAAAGAGTCCCGAGGAATACCTGAATACGGAGGACCTTTTAAATGAGTAGCACCGCTGTTTTAAGAAAGGAAGGGGAGAAAGAAAAGGCTTTCCTCCTGAGGTATAGATACCTCATCCTCAGGAGGGTATCCCAGCTCACAATACTGGGACTTTACCTCGGCGGAAACTACCTCGGATGGAAGATTCTCCAGGGGAACCTGAGCACCTCAAAGCTCTTTGAAATTGTTCCCCTTTCGGACCCTTACGCTGTCCTCCAGATGTTCCTCGCGGGAACAATCGTAGGAACGGACGTAATAATCGGGGCGATAATAATAGCGGTATTTTACGGACTCATAGCGGGAAGGGCTTTCTGCAGCTGGGTGTGTCCCGCTAACATATTCACCGATATAGCGAACTGGCTCAGGGTAAAGACGGGACTCCACAGGGAGGAAAAGAGAATTCCCTTCCCCCGCAGCATAAGGTACTGGTTTCTGGCACTCGGACTTTTGCTCTCTCCCATACTCGGTGTTCCCGCCTTTGAGTTTATAAGCCCTGTTTCCATAACCCATAGGGGAATAATCTTCGGAATGGGGCTCGGCTGGAGCGTTATACTTGCCATATTTCTTTTTGACCTTTTTGTCGTTAAGAACGGTTGGTGCGGGCACGTCTGCCCCCTCGGGGCCTTCTACTCCCTCCTCTCAAAGCCCGCCTCCCTCGTAAGGGTGGGATACGACCTAAAGAAATGCACCGAGTGTATGGAGTGCAAGAGGGTTTGTCCCGAAGTTCAGGTCCTCTGGATGATAGGAAAGGAGAACAAGCCCGTCCTTTCCGGGGAGTGCACCAACTGCGGAAGATGTATAGACGTCTGCCCCGAGGAGGCCCTTTTCTACACCTTTAGGTTCAAAAAGTCGGGAGGTGATAAAGATGCGTCTTAAAAAGTTTGCTTACCTTGTTCTTGTTTCCTCCTTTGTTCTCTTTGCAAAGGAGGCTATCTCTCCCGAGGAGCTGGGAATAAGGAAGGCACCCCTTGAGAAGGAAGTCGTCAACCCTCCGAAGGCGGAGTATCCGAAAGCTCCCCCCGGAGCTTCCAAGAGGTTCCAGAGAGCCTACGAGAACGCACCCCCTCAAATACCCCACAGCATAGAGGGAATGTTCCCCATAACCCTCAAGAACAACGCATGTCTCAGCTGTCATATGCCCGACGTTGCAAAACAGATAGGAGCGACACCCCTTCCGCCCTCTCACTTCATAGACTTTTACCACCTTCCCAAGGGAAAGATTCTCAAGCTGAGCGACGTTGACAAAGCGAGGTGGAACTGTCTCCTCTGCCACAGACCCCAGGCAAACGTAAAGCCCGTCGTAAAGAATCTCTTTAAACCCGAATACAGAGTTCCTCAGGCAAAGGAAAGCTCAAGGCTTCACGAGGTAATCTTTGAAGGAACGGGGAAAGAGAAATGATTCTCCTCCTCCTCATCCCCCTTATAGCCTTTTCCCTGAGCGTTAAGCTTGAGGGTGCAATAACGGACATTTCCGTTTACGAAGAGAAAATAGCGGTCGGGACGGAGTCGGGAAAGCTATACATTCTTTCCAAAAATCTTAAAGTTCTCTCCGAAGTAAGCTTTCCCGAGTTCACGGACTTCATGGGAGAGAAACAGAAGCCAAAGGTCTTCAGCGTGGACCTCTACAAGGGGAAGGCTCTCGCTGTGTGCGAGGACAACCTCGGTAAGAGCACCGTCTACCTTTACGAAAACAACAATCTGAAACCCGTATTGAAGCTCACCGATGCGAGAAAGGCCATGTTTTACGGAGATAACGATATTATTGTCGGAACCATATCAAACGAGGTGTGGAGATACAACCTGAAGGAGGGGAAAACCCTTTACAGGTATCTCGTCTTCAGGTTCGTTTTTTCGGACTTTGATATGAACGAGGAAAGAAATCTCATAGCCTGGGGGGACGAATCGGGAAAGGTCTTCTTTATAAACCCTGAAGACGGAAGGTTAATAGGTGTTGCCACGGAAGGGAATAAGGACAAAATTTTTAAAGTAAGCTTTTCAAGGAGTAAAGTAATCTCGGGAGGAAGGGACAAGAGAGCGGTTCTTTATGACCTCGGAAAGAAGGTAATTAACAGGGAAACCTGGAGGAAAAAGCTTGACGCCCCCTCACTCCTCAAGAACCTGAAAACTCCTTTCATAAACAGGAAGATTGAGTTCATACTTCTTCCCGAAAAGGTTTTTGAAACGGACTTTATGGTTTTCGCGGTAGCCCTATCTCCCGAAGAGCATTACGCGGCTTATACACCCGACGACAGGGGAACTGTCAAGGTTGTTAGACTTTCTGACTTTTATGAGTTTTCCCTGAACGCCAATTGCTTTATAAACGCCCTTGAGTTTATAAGTGAGGATAAGCTCGCGGTCGGTTGTATAGACGGAAGTTTAAAAATACTGGAGGTGAAGAGATGAATATATCAAGCGTAGTTGTAAGGTGTAAGCCCGAAGATTTGGAGGAGGTCCTTCGTTCCCTTGAGGAGTCCGGAATGTGCGACGTTTACTTTCACGACGAGACGGGAAAGATAGTCGTAGTAATAGAAGCGGAGGACGTAAAGGAGGAGGTCTTTAAGATGAAGGCCATCCAGAGCCTTCCTAAGGTCCTTTCCGCGGAGCTCATATTCTCTTACAGCGACGAGTGGGCAATGGCAAAGGAATACCTCGACAGGAATAAGGAAAGGGTTCCCGAGATACTGAACGACGAGAACGTTAAGGCGGAAGACATAAAGTATCAGGGGAGGGTCCCAAAGTGGGTTTAAGTCCCCTTTTTATCAAATTTTATGAGTTCATTATTAAAAACTTGACTTTTTGTAAATAAATGCTTACTTTCATAGTTAGGAGGGGTGAAAGATGAAGTTCGGCTGGCTTGAGGTTACCGTTGCAACTCTTTTCTTAACCATCGTTCTCGGGGCCATATGGACCCGGGGAAGGAACTGGCTTGACCCCGAGTTCTGGAAGCGCTACGCCATTATAGGCTCTTCAATTATGTTCATAGCCCTTATAGTCCTCACCTTTGACACCCTATCCCAGGTGAAGATGGGAAGCGAAAGGGTTCCATCTCCGGCGGTGATTAACTACAAGATTGACTACAAGTTTGACCCTGAAAAGGGATATTACAAGCCCGTAATAGGCCCCGAGAAGGAGCTCCTCTTCGGAAAGGAGTACACGGAAGAAGAGGCAAGGGAGCTCATAGTTAAGGGAAAGCTCGTCATTCAGAGCAGGGCCTGCATGAACTGCCATACTCTTCTCGGAAACGGGGCTTACTACGCTCCAGACCTCACAAAGGCTTGGCTTGACCCCAAGTGGGAAAAGATAATGGTTCCCGCAACCGAGTCAAAGACGAAAGAGGAAGCTATGGTTAAGTTCCTCATGTATCCCGACAAATACGCAACCTGGACCAGAAGAATGCCGAACCTCGGACTTGACGAGGAAGAGGCGAAGGCGGTTGTCGCATACCTGAAGTGGATGGCCGCGATAAATACGAACGGCTTTCCCGACCACTTCGGTGAGTCAAAACTTGTGAAGTTCTGATAAAGGGAGGTGTGAGCTATGGAGAAGCTCTTGACCAGGCTCTGGGGAGATATCTCGGGTCTCCCCGAGAGTAAAAAGATAGCCCTTATGTACTGGACCGTTGCCATAGTTCTTTTCGGTGCTCAACTCCTCTTCGGCGTTATAGCAGCCTACCAGTACATTAATCCTGACTTCCTTTACACGGTTATGCCCTTCAACATAACGAGAATGCTCCACATAAACGCCATGGTCGTATGGCTCATAATGGGCTTCATAGGAGGTATTTACTGGCTACTTCCCGATGAGACGGGAAGGGACGTCGTTGGAGCAAAGCTCGGAAGGATAGGCTTTTACCTCCTTACGGGAGCGGTAGGCATAGTGGTTCTCGTTTACATCTTGGTCCAGATGGGTAAGGGAAACTTCTTCACGATGTGGTTTATCAACGAGGGAAGGGAATACGTAGAAGCTCCACGGTGGGCTGACCTCGGCATAGTTGCAGTAATGGGCATTATATACTACAACGTCCTTGCAACGGTTCTGAAGGCAAGGAAGATAACGGGGCTTCTCGGAGTTCTCCTGATAGACCTCATAGCCCTTGCGGGTTTATACATAGCGGGTATGTTCTTTACCCCTAACATAACCGTTGACCAGTTTTTCTGGTGGTGGGTAGTTCACCTATGGGTTGAGGCCACCTGGGAAGTTCTCGTAGGCGTCCTTATGGGATGGGCTTTGATGCACGTTCTCGGAACGCCCAGAAAGATAATAGAGGGATGGCTATACCTTGAGGTTCTGCTCGTATTCGGAACGGGAATTCTTGGACTGGGACACCACTACTACTGGATTGGAACGCCCGAATACTGGCTCGGTATAGGCGGATTCTTCTCATCTTTAGAACCTCTACCTCTGGTTGCTATGATTGTTCACGCGGTTTACGATGCGGGTGTTCATAAGCTCCAGGCGGTAAACAGACCCGCTTTATTCTTCATATTCCTCCAGGCATTCGGAAACTTCTTCGGAGCCGGTGTTTGGGGATTTATGCACACCCTTCCCCAGATTAACCTATATTCCCACGGGACACAATTGGCACCTTCTCACGGACACCTCGCATTCTTCGGAGCTTACGTTGCTACAAACCTCGTTCTAATGTATATAGCGCTCCAGTACATTAGAGCTCCTCAGGGTCCCATTCTTGACAGCAAGCTCTGGCGTATAGCCTACGTAGGTATGATCGTTACGATGGTCGGTATGGTGGGAGCCCTACTCGTTGCGGGATTTGCCCAAACCTTCTTTGAAAGGGCTGTAGGCGGTGCTACCTGGCAGGACTACATAGTTACCCAGATGCACCCCTGGGTAAAGATACCCATGTACTGGAGGCTCGGATTCGGAATACTCTTCTTCCTCTTCTACTTCGTCCTGGTCTACGATATGCTTACAATAGGAAGGAAAGCTGAAGCCACGGAGGTGAAACCGGCATGATGAATAATCCCTTCGAGGTGCTTTTCGTTCTGGGTGCCGGCTTCTTTTACATACTCTTTGCCGGTGCCTATGCCTTTTCTTACACCGTTTTTAAGATGAGCGGTAGGAACATTTACAAGCAGTTAATATTTGCATTCCTCGCGGGCATGTTATACACCTCCTACATTCTCACGACAAACGGCATATTTGACCCCTTCTGGAAGTGGTTGATAGCGATAGCAACACTCGTTTACATATTCATACCCTTCGGTATGTGGAAGGTGGTCCTGAAGATTGAAGAACACGAGAGGGAGCTAAAGAGAAAGGGGGAGTCTTAATCCCCCAACACTCTCCTTTTGTATATCTTCGTTGAAACGAGAAGGGTCGTGAGAATAATGGGCCCGAGGAATATACCTATAAAACCGAACTTTATAAGTCCTCCGATTGTTGCAAAGAAAAGGGCAACGTAGGGGAGTTTTATACCTTGTTTCATAACGAGGGGTCTCACTATGTTGTCCATAGTTGATATGAAGAGCGTCCCAAAGATGAGGAGTGTAAGTCCTTCCTTTATTCCCTTCGTCATAAAAAGATAGATATCCATGGGAACCCATATGAAGGCTGCACCAAAGGGAGGGATAAATGCAGCAAGAAAGGTGAGAATGCTCCATATAAGGGCAAAGTTTACACCTGCAAGGGAGTATCCAATAAAGCTCATTATGGCCTGAGCTATGGCTGTTCCTACGGTTCCGTAAATGACCGCGAGAACTGTTTTATATATAGTTTTCAGGATTACCTCAAGGTCCTCTTCTTTCATGGGAATGAGCTTTATAGCTTCGTGGAGAAGTCTGTTTCCCTCCCTGAGTATGAAGAAAAGGGTAAGCAGAAATACGAAGGCGTTGAAGATACTCGTCCCCGCGGTGTAAACGTAATTCCTCAGCTTATCCCCTATGAAGGTTATAACAGTATTCACGGTGTTTAGGATAGCCCTCCTGAACTCCTCGCTCTGTATGTAATTAATTATCGGTTCTAAGGTTTCCCTGTTGTTCTTAACGTATGGGTGTTCCTTTACTATGCTTATGTAATCATTAATGTTGTGGCTCTGAATGAAGTTTATTACCTTTACCGAGAAAAGGAATATCTGCTGAGTAGTTATAAAGGCTATTATCGTTAAGGGAATTAGAACCACGAAAAATACCAGAGCTGTGAGGAGAAGGGAAGAAAGGGTATCGTTCTTTATCTTTTTCCTTAGGATATCGTGAAGGGGGTATATAACTATTCCGAAAACGACAGCCCAGAGTATTGGCTTTACAAAAGACGAGATTGTGTATAAAAACAGAACAAGTAAAGAGAGGAAGAAAAAGAGGTATACGAAGAAGTGTATACCGGCCACCTACTTTATTTTATCCCCTTGACTTTACGTATTTCTCCCAGTTTTCGGGGTTGAAGGGAGAAACTTCTCTCAGCCAGTTAATCACCTTGGGGAACTCCTCAAGTATGTAGTCAACGTCCTCTTCCGTGTTTTCCCTTCCGAAGGAGAATACGACCGAGCCGTTTGAAACTTCCTTGGGAACGCCTATTGCACTGAGAACGTGGGACTGCTTCAGTGCGAGGGATACGCATGCGGAGCCGGAAGCTGTTTCTATGCCCATAAGGTCAAGTCTGAGGAGCATAGCCTCACCTTCAACGAAGTGAACGATTATAGAAAGGTGGTGAGGCAGTCTCTGGGTGGGGTGTCCCGTAAACTCAATGTAATCAACCTTTTCCTCAAGTCCCTTTCTCAGCTTATCCCTGTAGTGGGAGAGTCTCTTCATTCTGTCGTCAAGCTCTTTCATAGCGAGTTCTGCGGCAGCTCCGAAACCTACTATGCCGGGGACGTTCTCCGTTCCCGCTCTCACTCCCCTTTCCTGCGTTCCACCTTCTATAAGGGGCTTTACCTTAACACCCTTTCTGGTCCATAGGGCTCCCACACCCTTTGGTCCGTACATAAGGTGAGCGGTAAAAGATGCCGCATCCACTCCCCAGTCCTTAACATCAACGGGGTAGTGTCCGAGGCTCGGTGCTGCATCGGTGTGGAATATAACCTTGGGGTTCTTTTCCTTCGCAGCCTTTACAAGCTCCTTTATATTCTGTATCGTTCCTATCTCCCTGTTGGAGTGTCCTATGGATACGAGAACGGTGTCTTCCCTTACCGCTTCCCTTACCTGTTCTGGGTCTATAAGCCCGTACTTATCGGGCTTGAGGTATGTAACTTCCCATCCTTCCCTCTCAAGGGTTTTACAGGGGTGGAGTATTGAGTGGTGCTCTATCTCGGTTGTGACTATATGTCTTCCCCTTCTTTGGTAAGCCTTTGCTATTCCCTTTATCGCAAGGTTGTTTGCCTCTATACCGCCCGAGGTGAATATTATCTCCTCGGGAATGTTTGCGTTTATGAGCTGGGCTACCTGCTCCCTTGCCTTCTCAACCGCCTTCTTAGCCTCCTGTCCGAAGCTGTGAAGGGATGTGGGGTTTCCGAATATCTCCCTGAAGTAGGGAAGCATAGCCTCAAGAACTTCTTCCGCAACAGGTGTGGTAGCTATGTGGTCCGCATAAACCACTCTCTTTCCCGCTTTCGTTTTAAACATCCCTTTACCTCCTTACTATTCTCTTAATGATATGCCTCCCTTCCGTAAAAACCTTGATAAAGATTCACTTAAGCCCTTTCGTGGACGACCTGAGCGAGCATCTTCGCTATGCTTATAAAAGCCCTTGCGACTTCCGAGTCGGGATGGGATACAACTATGGGTTCTCCCTTATCGGACTTCTCCGCAACCTCGGGGTCTATCGGTATTGAGCCGAGTATCTTGAGATTATAAGCGCTCGCAAACTCCGCAACCTTGCCCTTTCCGAATATGTAATACTTCTGTTTATCGCTGGGGCATATGAAGTAAGCCATATTCTCAATAACTCCGAGAACAGGTATGTTAACCTCCCTGAACATAGAAACCGCCTTTCTCACGTCCGCAAGTGCCACATCTTGGGGAGTCGTTACTACAACCGCTCCCGTCATCTCAACGTTCTGAGCGAGCGTTATCTGAACGTCTCCCGTTCCCGGCGGGAGGTCCATTATGAGGTAATCAAGATTTCCCCATTTGGTACTAAAGAGGAACTCCGTTATAGCCTTCATGAGCATGGGACCTCTCCAGATTATGGGAGTGTCTTCCGAAGGAAGCATAAATCCTATGGAGAGGACCTTTATGCCGTATTTCTCTATGGGAACGAGTCTCTGGAACTGGTCAACGGTAACCCTCTCCCCCTTGAGCCCGAAAAGGGTGGGAACGCTCGGACCGTATACATCCGCGTCAAGAAGACCAACCTTATAACCGAGCTTCGCAAGTGCTAAAGCGAGATTTGCGGCGACCGTTGATTTACCCACTCCGCCTTTTCCGCTTCCCACAGCTATTATGTGCTTTACGCCGGGAACCTGCTTTCTCGTGAACATGGGTTGCTGGGGCGGGTGCTGGGGCTGACCTTGGGGAGGTGTTTGCTTTACGGGAATCTGAGTTCCTTGTGGCTTTGAGAACTTTATATCAACCTTCTGAACTTCCGGAAGCTCACTCAAAACCTCTATGGCCTTAGCCCTTATGAGGTCCTCAAGTCCCTCCCTCGGGGGCTCCATAACTATGGTTAAAACGTTCCCGCTCATCTTTATGTCCTTAACAAGCTGGGCGAGATTTTTATCTATACCTACATCCTGCAGGGTTTCCTTTTTGAGGGCTTCTATGATATCCTGAACCGCCATTTCTTTACCTCCTTGTTTTAAATTTAGTTCTTACCTTCTCTTTACCCAAGATATGGGCCCGTAATAAATCTCGGAGGAGGCTATTCCTATGTTTTCCGAGAGGGAGGGATGGGAATACATGGTTTTTGATGCAAACTCAACGGTTTTTGCGTCCTTAATCATGTGAACAACCTGGTGTATAAGCTCTCCCGCATGAGGTCCAACTATATGGCATCCGAGAATCTCTCCCGTCTCGTCGTCCGCTACTATCCTTACAAAGCCCTCGTTCTCCCCGTCGTCCATCGCCTTTGGATTGGATACAAAAGAGGCAACGCCTACCCTCACCTCTATGTCCTCATCTTCCGCCTGTTCTTCCGTGAGTCCCACCGACGCAACCTCAAGGGCGGAGTATATGATTTTTGGGATTATCCTCTCGTTCTTCTTCCAGTCCCTTTCTCCGAGCATGTGAGCTACCGCTATCTTCCCCTCATACATGGATTTATGGGCGAGCATAAGGGGAGAGGTTATATCACCGCAGGCGTAAATGTTCGGAACATTTGTCTGAGAATACTCGTTCGTCTTTACGAATCCCCTCTCGTCAAGCTCAACACCGACTTCCTCAAGACCTATTCCCTTTGTATTTGGTCTCCTTCCAACACCAAGCAGTATGAAGTCCGCCTCAACCTCGCTTCCATCGGTGAGCTTTGCCTTTACACCTCCGTTCTTCTTCTCCCAGCTCTCAACCGATGTCCTCGTTCTTATATCAACGCCGAGTTCCCTTAACTTCCTCGCTAAATACCTTCCGCTATCCTCGGGAATGTCGGGAGAGGGAAGAAGTCTTTCCTTTATCTCTACGAGAACAACCTCGCTCCCGTATTTTCGGAATATGTATGCGAACTCAACACCTACCGCACCACCGCCCACTATTAAAACCTTTTTTGGTATGTAGTCTATGTCCCATATCTGGTCTGTGTCTATAACGTATTTCCCGTCGGGAACGAGGTTTCCTATTGAGGTCGGAGAGGAGCCCGTTGCGACGAGTATATACTTGGCTTTGAGCTCTTTCTCCGCACCTTCAACGAAAACGGTATTGGGGTCCTTCAGAACGCCCCTTCCGTAGTATATGGGAATTCTCAACTGCTGGGCAAACTTCTTGAAGTTCTCCCTAATTGTTACGACTACGTCGTCCCTTCCCTCTTTAAGCTTTTTATAGTCAAGGTCGTAGCCTTTTGGAAGTATCCCGTATTTCTCCATCTTCTCAAACTTGTCAAGAAGGTAGGCTCCGTGCCTCATATACTTTGAGGGAATACAACCCCTGTTCAAGCAGTTCCCGCCGACCGTTTCGGGGGATAGCTCAACGAAGGCCACCTTCATGCCCCTTCTGAAGGCGTAAAGTCCCGCTTCGTATCCTCCGCTTCCCGCACCGAGTATTATCAAGTCGTATTCCATTCCCTTACCTCCGAGAGGGCTTTGTTTCTAATTGTATCCTTAAAATACTCTTATGGCTATCTTATGGGAGCTATACAGGGGAAAGGACTTTGACGTGAAACCCACCCTTGAGAGAATAAAAAAAGCCTGTGAGTTTATCGGAAATCCCCAGAGGAGTTATCCCGCCATTCTCGTAGGCGGGACTAACGGGAAGGGCTCAACCTGTGCCTTTACCGAAAGGATACTAAGAGAGCACGGATACAAAACGGGATGGTTCGTCTCACCTCATTTAATCAGGGAAAACGAGAGGTGGAGAATTAACGGAAGGGAGATTGAAGAAGAGAGGTTAAGGTATTACGTTAAAGAGCTTAAAAAAGTTTTTGAAAGGTTTAATCTCACATACTTTGAGGCTGCGACCCTCATAGCGGTTAAGTTCTTTGAGGACGAGAAGGTAGACGTTGGAGTGTTTGAGGTGGGCATGGGGGGAAGGTGGGACGCCACAAAGGTGGTAAATGCGGAAGTGATAGGCATAACGAACGTGGAAAGGGACCACACAAAGTGGCTCGGTGATACCGTTGAGAAGATAGCCCTTGAGAAGCTTCAGCTATACAGGGAAGGTAAGCCCCTCGTTCTCGGAACCGCACGTTATCCCCTATATACGAAGGCTCTGGAGCTCGGCTTTAGAAATCTGTTCGTTGCGGGGATTGATTACGAATACCTCGGTAAAGTTGATGGCTCAAAAACAACCCTTGAGAGATATATCTCAGAGCGTTTTTCCCTCAATAGAGCTGAGTTATCCCTCTGGGGAAAGTGGCAGATAGATAACGCATCTACCGCCATAACTCTTTGCTCTTTATTTACAAAGCTTAAAGAGGATAAGGTAAGGAAAGCCCTTTCGGAAACCGTCTGGGAGGGAAGAATGGAGGTTTTGAGGAAAGAGCCACTCCTCATGGTTGACGCATCCCACAATCCTTACGCTGTTGCGAAGGTTGTTAAAGAGGTAAAGAGGCATTTCCCGAGTCTAAAGCTCGCATTCTCAAGCCTAAAAGGAAAGGAGTGGGAGCTCAGCCTCAGGCTTATCAAGAACTACTTTGAAGAGATATACATACTCCCGATAGATTACTACAGGGCGGAAAATCCTGAAAACCTTGAATCTTTTGCCAGAGATATTGGGCTAAGGACAAAGAGGTTAATCCCGGAAGAGCTCGTAAACAGGGACGAAGACATTCTCGTTATAGGTTCTATATACCTTATAAGTGATATAAAAAAGGTTTTTAAGAAGCGGTCAAGCGACATTCCGCTTTAGCTCCTCAACTTTTCTCCTCAGCTCTTCCGCTTTTTCCGGCGTTTTTACCGTAAAGCACTCATCAAATACGGCATAAGGACACCGGTCCCTGCAGTATTCGTGGTCAAGGCGTTTGAATAGTTCCCCTATGGCCTCTCCTTTTGCGTTAAACACAAGTTCGTGATTTACAACCTTATCAAATCCCGCATTCTCAAGAATGGGGTAAACATCGCAACCTATATTCGCGAAGGCAACTTCTACATTCTTACTTCTTATGTCTTTAACGAGTCTTACTATGGTCTGGGCACCCGTTGCATCAACGTAGTTCACCGCTTCCATGTCTATGAGGACGAACTTTAAGGGTCTTCCGTTAAAGAGGGCATCCTCAACCTTTTCCATAATGTAGTCGTAAACGTATTGAGCGTTCCCGAAGTATATAGACATATTAGGCCTTATGAACATTATCTGAGGACACTCGGGAAGGCCCCTCTTTTCCGCATTCACAAAGGTTCTCGTTACGGGGTCCCTTGTTAAGGTGACGATACGGGGATACATAGTTTTGTAAACGAAGCTTCCAAGTGATAAAAGAACGCCGAGGGTTATAGCAACCCATAAATCCATAAAGAAGACCGACGCAAAGGTAAGACCTGCAACCACCCCGTCAATCTTGTTAATCCTGTAAAGCTTTATTATGTCTTGCGGTCTTATGAGGTTTATGACCGCGGAGAGAACTATTGATGCAAGGGTTGCTTTCGGAAGGTAATAAAAGGCTGGTGCAAGGAGGAATAGGGTGAGTCCGACGAGTGCGCCAGATATTACGCTTGCAAGGGGTGTAACCGCCCCCAGCGTATAGTTGAGGGATGAACGGGAGAAAGAACCTCCGGCGGGAAAACCTTTAAAGAAGGATACCGCAACATTTGCAAGCCCCTGACCTATGAGCTCCTGATTTGGGTCCCACTTGTCCCCTACTCTCACTGCAAGGGTTTTTGCTATGGCTACCGCTTCTATTAGACCGAAGAAGGCTACGACAAAAGCACCTCCCCACATCTTGCTCATGGTTGCAAAGTCAAGAGGGGGAGGTTCGGGATTGGGAAGACCCTGGGGAACATCACCGACTATAGCTACACCGAAGTTGTATAGCTTGAAGTGGTAAACGAGAAGGGATGTAACTATAACCGCTATAAGGGCTCCGGGAATGTATACGCTAATCTTCCTTGATATCCATATGAGGAGATAGGCAAGTATCCCTATGCTGAGCGTGTATGGATTTGTCATCTCTATCTTGCTTATGAGGTCCGTAACAACGTCAAATATATGGGTTGAACGCTCTATTTTATATCCGAAAAGGTGTCCGAACTGGGACAGAGCTATTACCATAGCACCCGCGGCTGTAAATCCGATAACAACGCTGTTTGATATGAGGTCAACTATAAAACCCAGCTTAAGTAAACCAACCGTTAGCCTTATCAATCCCACCATTAAAGCGAGAAGGGACATGTACTTAATCCAGTCTGGGGTTTGAGGTTCAAGACCTATACCGTAAAGAACGGACGCTGAAAGGAGACAGGTCATAGCAACGGGACCCGTATTCAGGTATCTTGAGCTTCCGAAGATTGCAGCAACAATGGTCGCTATAAAGGCGACGTAAAGTCCGTTGATGGGGGGCATTCCGGCGAGCATGGCGTAAGCCATTGACTGGGGAACGTAAACCGCTGCAACTGTGACTCCCGCTATCAGGTCCCTTATGAACTTACTCTTGTCATAGTCTTTGAACCACATTATGAAGGGAAATTTTATGCTGAAGGAAATGGTAATGGCGGGAACCTCCTCGGCTTTTTTCATAGCATTAAATTATAAGGGATTCCTTACATTTATCATATATAAGAAATTCTTAATATTGTTATTAATTCCCTAAATATTTTTATGAGCAACGCCTACAAGCTCTTTAAAATCCTTAATTCCCTCTTCCTTCATATAGTTCTCTATTCCCTCCAATACCTTAAGGGGTGCAAGGGGGTCGTAGAAATTTGCGGTTCCAACCTGAACCGCACTCGCTCCCGCCATTACGTGTTCGAGGGCATCCTCGTATGTCGTTATTCCCCCGACACCTATTATGGGAATAGCATTCCCGAACTTCTCGTAAACCTGATAAATCATCCTCACCGCTATGGGAAGAATTGCGGGACCCGAGAGTCCACCCGTTTTTGTAGCGAGGTCGGGCTTCTTTCTTCTTATATCTATCTTCATACCGAGAAGGGTGTTTATAAGAACGAGCCCGTCCGCCCCGCTCTCTATGCATACCTTTGCAAACTCGGTAACATCGGTAACGTTGGGGGAGAGTTTAACGAGAAGGGGCTTTTTTATCCTCTTTTTAATGCTCTCAACGAGATTTCCGAGTATTAGGGGGTCGTGTCCGAAAACTATGCCCCCCTTCTTTACGTTGGGACAGGAAACGTTAAGCTCGTAGGCAACTATCTTTTCCGCATCTTCAAGGGCTATGCATACCTCAACGTATTCCTCTTCGCTCTCCCCGAAAACGTTCGCTATAAAGTGGGTATCTATGTTTTTTATCTTGGGATAAAGCTCCTTTAAGAACTTCTCAACGCCGGGGTTCTGGAGACCTATGGAGTTTAGCATACCGCAGGGGGTCTCAACTATTCTCGGAAGGTCGTTCCCGAGCCTCGGCTTTAGGGAAAGCCCTTTCGTTACAACCGCGCCCAGTTTTGATACATCGTAAATATCCGTTGCCTCAAGCCCGTAGCCGAAAGTCCCGCTCGCCACCCATACGGGGTTTTTAAACCTTATTCCGAAAAGCTCTACCTCAAGGTTCATTGAGAATTTATTTTAGCTTCAACTATAAGGGATGAAAGAAAAAGAAAAAGCCCTGAAGGAGCTTTATTTCGAAAACTGAGAAACCTTTAAGTTCGTTATGAATGCATAGGAACCTTTTTCTATATCCCCAGGCCCAAGTTCTATTAGAACTCTGCCTTTCAGTCTTGCAAGAGAAACGGTTTCAACTGGAACGGAACTCCATCTATTTCCGTCAACGAATACGTGAACGGTATCTCCTATTTTCATTAATCCTATTGTGTGAGTAACACCGTTTGATTGCACTGCGGGAAGGTTTCTTTTGTTTACCTGTAGAAGTTTGTCCGCTCTGTAAATTAAAAATAAAGGAGACTTTTCATTTCCTATAAATAGATGCAGTTCTTGTAAAACTGCTTCATTCCCATTTCTTAGGTGAACTGTAAATTCGAGGGACCAATCTTTTGAAAGATTCCAATTGTGTATATGTTTTTCAACTTTAGTCCATCCCTTTATGGATGCGAGCCAAATTTTATTTTGAAACTCGACACACTCAGCGGTTCCCTGGATTATCCTGATGGTTTTTGGAACTACCTCACAAGAAGAAAAATTTTCCTCCCACAGAATTCTATCTCCGTGCCTAAATATAACTGTTGCCCTTTTCAATCCGGTTGCCGAAGGAACACTTCCGACTTCTTTTTTTTCAACAGATTTAGCAGGATACGATACTTCTTGTGATACAGGCCCATACTGCTTTAGTTCGCTTACTATAAGCTTAACAGCATGATAGATTAAGTCCCTTGTTGCCTCTTCCATTGGTGTATTTTTAAAGGCTTCGAACCATCCCCCTGCTATGGTAGTTCCAAAGATACCACCTCCTCCAACACCAAACTTCCATCTTTCAGACTTACCTTCCACAGCTTTAGCCAGAAGTATCTCCGCATCCCTTACCCTAACAACTCTTAAGTCTAAAGCTATGTGGGCTTTTTGCTTTCCCGCCTTTACACCCGCACCACCGATAAAGGGAAGTGGAATGATAACGCCACCTCCACCTATACCGGCTGCGTTCATTTCAAGAGCCGTAACCGCACCCGTCAGAAGAAAGTCTGCACCTTTTAGCGTTTGTTTTGGTTGTACACCCATAAGTTCCAGCTCTTCTTTTATCTCTTGGAGTGTTTCCCTTTCAAGAACTTTAAAACATCCGGTTTGTACAAGTGCTGTTACGAGCATATCGGAAAGACCTTCCCCGAGGACTGTAGGGGATACTTCCACCGTATAGTTAGGCCCGAAAACAAGCCTATCTCCTACACAAGCTGCAGCTTTACACTTAAAGCCTTTTGCCACAATTGTACCTAAGGGTTTGTCACATTTAGGTAACTCGGGCTCTCTCGTTTTCATTTCCTTCGCATACTCCCCCTGTGAAGTCTTTGCTTGTTGAGCAGTGGGAGCACAACTAAAAAAAAACAAAGAAAATCCTAATAGAAGAAGAAAAGCATTGAAAAGTTTCATAACTACCCCTCCTTAATTTAATGAATCAATAACTAATAATTTATATTCCAGAAATTATTTATTAAAGCTTTATCTTTCTCCTGTGCTTTGCGAGATAAGGAGGTGTTCTGAAGTGGGGCTTTCTGTGGACGAAGTAGTATCGGGCTATGTGATAGCTCGTGTCAAAGCCGTAAAAGTTCAGTTTCATCTTCTCAAGCTCGTGCTCCCTTGCCTTCCTTATCTCCTCTTCCCACTTGGGAGAGGTTCTCTCCCTTTTCTTTCTCTCTATAAACTCGTAATACTCCCTTGAGTTTATAAACTTCTCAAGTTTTCCTTTAAGGAGCTTTCTGAACTCCTTAGGTGTTTTCCCGAAAACGTCGTCAATTAAACCTATCTCCTTTGCCTTTCTTGAGCTTATGGGCATTCTGTTTTCCATAACCTCTTTTCCCATTTCCCATCCAACTCTCCTGGGAAGTATGTAGGTCCAGAACTCCGAGCCGTATAGGTTTCCTATATTCTTGTAGTGGGGGTTAAGAACCACCCCTTCCCTCGCAAAAACGAAGTCGCAGTTGAGAGCCATAAAGACTCCTCCCGCTCCCGCATTTCCCTGCATTCCCGCAACGGTGAGCTTGTCAGGAGTTTTAAGAATTTCCTCACATACGTCGTCTATTGCGTTTATATTCCTCCAGCTCTCGTCGGGCGGACTTTCCGCATTCTCAATAGTATTTAAGTTCATTCCGTTTGAGAAGAAATCTTCCTGTCCCATGAGGACTATAGCCTTTACAGGTCTTTTCTTGGCATACCTTATAGTCTCAAGTAGTCTGTAACACTGCTCCGTGGACATAGCACCGTTGTAAAAGTTGAAGTAAATGTAAGCTACTCCCTTTTCTTCTTCGTAAACTATCTCCCTGTAAGTTTTGAAATCAACCTTTTCCCAGGGCTTTAAAGGGATTTCGGGAGCCTTTATATTTTTGAGAACTCTGACAGCGGGAAGCTTTATAGAGTCCTTCCTTTTTTCCCTTAAATGGGTAATCCATATAGCCCCGTCCCCCGTTCCTATACAAATAGCTTCGTCCCTTATGGCTATTATCTCCCCGGGTTTTCCTTTAAGCTCCTCTTCGGGATATGCGTTGTAAAGGTAATACTCCTCCCCTTGAAGGGTTGCGGTTGCACCCGGCTGGCTGTCCGATGCGTAAATCTTTCTTAGAACATCCTCTGTTGAGTCTTCTTCCCAGTTTATCCTTCTTCTTTCTTTTTCAATTTTGTTCCAGTTGTATTTCTCACCTTGAGGTGTTTTACTTATCTTTCCCCTTTCAAGGCTCTCAATAGCCTCAAGAACGCACTCAACCGCCCCCTCGGTTATTTCATTTCTGTATAGACTTGATTTTCTCGCAAATCTTATGGGGAATGTTCTGAAAGCCCATATATCTCCCGCATCGTATTCCTCTGAAGCCTCAAGGAGTATAACGCCCCACTCCTTTACGTTGTTAAGTATAGCCCAATCAATTGCGTGAGGTCCCCTATCCCCGGGAGGTCCCGGATGAACTATAAGGGTGGGATACTTTTTCCAGACCTCTGGGGGAATCTTTCTTTTGAGGAAAGGGGCTATAATTAGGTCGGGCTTGTAGAGTTCGGCGGCTTCTATTGTGAGTTCGGGGTGAACGTCAAGCTCTACAGATACCTCGTGTCCCCTTTCGGTGAGCTCGCAGTAGAGCCTCTGGGAGAGGGAGTTAAACCTGTAGCATAAAAAGAGAATTCTCATACGAAAATAAAATAAACTATATGAATAGAGTTTTGGGCTTCTTTTTGGGCCTCGGTTTAATATCAATGGGAGGGGCTGTTATGAAGGTGTTTAGCTCAGCTTTTGAATACGGAGAGGTTATACCCAAGAAGTATACCTGTGAGGGAGAGGATATCTCTCCTCCTATTCGGTGGGAGGGAGTGTCTGGAGCGAGGTCCTTCGTTCTTATAATGGACGACCCGGATGCTCCGATAGGAACCTTTACCCACTGGGTCGTTTACGACATTCCTTCCAACGTTAACGAGCTTCCCGAAAACTTCCCCAAAAGTAAAGAGGTAAACGGAATAAAACAGGGTGTTAACGATTTCGGAAGGGTGGGATACGGGGGACCTTGCCCTCCGAGGGGGCACGGGTATCACAGATACTTCTTTAAGGTTTACGCCCTTGACGTTGAAAGTTTAGGACTTCCTCCGGAGGCAACGAGAAGGGAAGTTGAAGAGAGAATGAAGGGGCATATCCTCGGAAGCGGTGAGCTTATGGGGAGGTATAAGAGGGATTGATAGTTCTTCTTTTACTTCTCGGCTTTCTGTTTGGGAGTGAGCCCTTTACCGAGTGGTGGAAAACTGCAAAGGAAGTTTGCATTACGGGAGTTTATAAAAACTACGACGGGAGCTTAAGGGAAATAAAACCCTTCTGCTGTGAGGTTCACAGGGTTGAGGTGAAAGAAGTTATGGGCTATTTCAGAAATAAGTTCGGTATAAAGGAAGGTTTAAAAGTTGTTGCCTCCTGTAGGGGGGCTTTTTTCGGGGTCATAAGCTACGACGGAGAGGATTACGCGGTTAGCGGAAAAAAGGGGATAACGAAGGAAACGCCGACGGGTATCCTTGAGGTTATAAACGATAGGGAAATTCGCTTTAAGGTGTGCAGGGGAGGGGCGGATTTTACGGGATGTCTCAGCGGGGTTTTTGCGGAGGGAAGGATTTTCAAGCCTTGAAATAAACTGAAGAGAGACTAAAATTTATAATAAGAAGCTCAAAAATCTTAATAAGATGTTTTATAAAAGGGAGGTGCAAAAATGGATAAATGTAAGTACACTGAACCCGTAAAGGGTTATGAGATTATCTTTCAGGAAGTAGATGTGGATAAGGTAATAATTCCCCCGATAGAGAGACCTCTATCTAACACACTGATAGAGAGGTTGATAAACTCAATACAAACCCTCGGTTTCATAGACCCCATAATGGTCGTTCCCGCAAACGGCGAGGGATACTACGAGGTGATAGACGGACAGCACAGACTGGAAGCGGCAAAGATAGTGGGGCTTGAGAGGATACCCGCATTTGTTCTTCCGAAGGATTTGAGAAACTACATACTCAGCTTCAACATTGAAAAAGCACCGGGGCTGAAGGAGAAAGCGGTTCAGGCCTACAACCTCTTTATGGAAAAGCTTCAGCAAAATCCCGATATGAAGGAGTATGAGCTTGAGCCCTTTATCCAGTATCCCTTTTACATAACGATAGGTTTCGTTATAGAAAGACTGGGAGACAAAAAGTTCCCGGGCTCATACTTTGAGAGGATTCTCCAGAAGGTTGATGAGTTCCTTGACATGCCCCTCAAGGAGGCGGAAAAGGAAAGGGAAAACAGAGCAAGAAAGCTTGAGGAGGTTAAGATAGTTCTGAACCAGAAGGCGGAAGAGCTCGGCGTAACGATGTCCTACGATAAGCAGAGAATGGTTTCCTACGCATTCCAGAAGCTATACGGAAGGGGCGTTAAGTTCCTGGGTGAGGATTTCTACACCGTGTTTGATAACCTGAAAGAGGCCATACAGAGCCTCACTCCCGAAGAGCTGGGTATAACCGCCGAGGGTGGAACTCTGTGAAGAAGGAAGTTTTATTAATAGGCCTCGGGAGAATGGGAGGGGCTATTGCCCACCGCCTTAAAAACCTTTCCTGGAGGGTTGTAGGCTATGCAAAAACAAAAGAGTCAAGGGAGAGGGCAAGAAAAGAGCTCGGCATAGAAGTTATTGAAGATTATGAGGAGTTCGGTAGATTTGAAGGGGAAAGGCTATTCTGGATTATGGTTCCCCATACTGCGGTAGATGAGGTTTTAAACCGCTTGAAGCTCCTGTTAAAAGAGGGGGATACCGTTGTTGACGGGGGAAACTCCTTTTATAAAGACTCAGTAAGGAGGTATGAGGAGCTCTCAAAACTCGGCGTTAACTTCCTTGATGTGGGAGTGAGCGGGGGAGTTCTTGGCAAGGGAAAGGGATTTTCCCTCATGATTGGGGGCGATGAGGAGGCCTTTAGAAAGTGGGAGCACCTGTTCAGGGACTTGGCTTACGAAGGGAAGGGATACGCCTATCTCGGAAAAAGCGGGGCTGGGCATTACGCGAAGATGGTTCACAACGGCATAGAATACGGGATAATGGAGGCAATTGGAGAGGGCTTTGAGCTCCTGAAAGAGTCCCCATACGATTACGACCTGAAGGAGGTTGCGAGGGTTTACAAGGAAGGGAGTATAATTCGCTCTTTCCTTATGGAACTTCTTGAGAAAGCCTTTCAGGAGTTCGGAAACCTTGAGGAGGTTGAGGGGTACGTTGAGGACTCAGGAGAGGGAAGGTGGTGCGTAAAGGAGGCGGTTGACAGGGGCGTTTCCCTGAACGTTATTGCGAACTCCCTCTTCGGAAGGTTTGACTCAAGGAAAAAGGATATATTCAGGAATAAAGTCCTTGCGGTCCTGAGGTATGAGTTCGGAAGGCATCCCTTCAGAAAGAAAGATTGATTTTATAATCTTCGGAGGAACGGGAGACTTATCAAGGAAGAAGCTCCTTCCCGCAATAGACAGGATAAAGGAAAAGGTTAATCTGGGAAGGGTTTTCATTCTCGGAAGAAAGAAAAAGAAGTTTGAGGAGATTAAGAGTAAGGTATCTGAGAATCTAAAGGAGAAATTGAACTTTGTTGAGTTTAATGTGAGCGACGAAGAAAGCTATAAAAAGCTCGGAAAGCTCCTCAACAAAGATGTTCTGAACGTGTTTTACCTTGCACTTCCACCCTATTTATTCAGGGAAGCCCTTGAGGGGATAGGGAAGTTTCTGAACGTTCCGTTAAAAAGGATAGTGATTGAGAAGCCTTACGGCCTTAATCTGAACGATGCAAGGGAGTTAAACGATATCGTTAAAAGATACTTCAGGGAAGAGGAGATTTACAGGATAGACCACTTCCTCGGAAAACCGCAGGTTCAGAATATACTCTCCTTCAAGTTCTCAAATCCCGTATTTTACGGGCTTTTAAACAGACATTACGTTGAGGAGGTTTTTGTTTTAGCCCTTGAAAGGGAAGGCGTTGAGGGAAGGGAAGCCTATTACGATAGGGTGGGAGCTATCAGGGATATGGTCCAGAACCATATGTTAATGCTCTCGGCATTTACCGCTATGGAGCTACCGAGCTCTCCCGAGGAGTTTCACAACGAGATAAAGCGAACGCTCAAGTTCTTTGAGTTTGTGAGGGAAAGCCTCAGAAGGGGAAAGTATAAAAGTTACAGGGGTGATGTTGAGACTTTCGTTCACGTGAGACTTTCGGTGAAAAACGAAAGGTGGGAAGGCGTTCCCTTCCACATAATTACGGGCAAAAAGTTAAGGGAAAAAAGAACCGAGATAAGCATTCGCTTTAAAAACCTGAAATCCCTTGAAGGGATAATAGGATGTGTCCCTAAGGAGAATATACTTACGTTCAATATATATCCCGAGAATGCGGTTTCCTTCTCGGTTAACCTCATCTCACCTTACGGATTTCTGAGCTGTGCCCAGAGCAAGGAATGGAAGCTTTACCTCAAAGAAGCCCTCGGTGAGATTCCCGACGCTTACGAGTCCCTCCTCCTTGACGTTATAGAGGGGGACAGAACTCTATTCCTTGATGGAGAGGAAGCCGAACTCCTCTGGAAAATAACCGAGCCTCTCCTTGAACAGGCTCAAAAAGTCCCCCTTGAGGTTTACGAAGATTACTGGAGCCCTGAAAATAATTTAAATCTATTTAATTTAAAGAATTCTTAATAAAAATGCAAGAAAAATCGTAATCCCTGACGAAAATCATAAAATAAAACTGAAGTTTATGATATCTTTGAAAATCAAGGGCTAAGGGATAGCCCTTTTTGGCTCCTTGTCAACTGAATAGAGAAATTCAGCTCTCGGCCTTGACTTTGTAGGGCTGGCGAGGAATGGCTTGATTTCCAACGATTTCCCGCAACGAGGGGTTTCGGAAGGCCAATCCTTTAATTTTTCCTATTGATTTTCAAGGAGTAGATTTTGACACTTGAAATGCCCTTAATAAAAGAAGGGATTGCAACATGTGGTAATCAAGTTTTACAGTTTTAATTATGTATGCTTGAAATGCCCTTTATAAAAGAAGGGATACTTTTAAGTTCCCTATTAAAAACTCCGAACATCATGGATACGGGGATTTTGAGAACTAAAATGTTCTTTTATGAAAGTAGGACTCGTTAGCTTGGGATGTGCTAAAAACCTCGTTGACAGTGAGATACTCCTCGGAAAGCTGAAAAGTGCGGGAGCCCAGATAACCCCCAATCCCGAAGAGGCGGACGTGATAATAATAAACACCTGCGGTTTTATAGAACCCGCAAAGCTTGAAAGTATAGAAACTATACTTGAGTTTGCGGAGAGCGGGAAGGAAGTAATCGTTATGGGCTGTCTCGTTGAGAGGTATAAGGAAGAGCTGAAAAAGGAAATCCCCGAAGTAAAGGCCTATTTCGGAACCGAGAGCTGGGACGAAATTCTCAAATACCTAAACCTGAAGGAAAAAGAAAAGGGCTTCAGGCTTCTCACAACGCGCTCTTACGCATACCTGAAGATAGCGGAGGGGTGCAACAGACTCTGTTCCTTCTGTTCAATCCCTTCAATAAGGGGGAGACACCGCTCAAGAAAAATTGAAGAAATCGTTGAAGAGGCTAAAAAACTTGCGGAAATTGGCATAAAAGAGCTCTGCGTAGTCTCTCAGGATACCACATACTACGGTAAGGATTTATACAGGGAGTATAAACTGATAGAGCTCCTCAGGGAGCTTGAGAAGGTTGAAGGTATAAAGTGGATAAGGCTTTTATACCTCTATCCCACCGAGGTGAGCGAGGAGCTCATAAATTTCGTATCGGACTCCGAGAAGGTTGTCCCTTACTTTGATATCCCCGTTCAACACATATCCGACAAGGTTTTAAAAGACATGAGAAGAGGATATGACGGAAAGTTCGTGAGAAACCTCCTTGAGAGGATTAAAAAGAAGATACCCCAGGCGGTCTTCAGAACCTCCCTCATAGTCGGATTTCCAGCGGAAACCGAAGAGGATTTTAAGGAGCTTCTTTCCTTTGTTGAGGAGGGACACTTCCACTGGCTGGGTGTCTTTACTTACTCCCACGAGGAGGGAACGTACGCTTACAGCTTCGGAGACAGGATTCCCGAAGAGGTTAAAGAGGAAAGAAAAGAGGAAATCTTAAGGGTTCAGAGGGAGATAACGAAGAGGAAAAACGAGGAGTTTATAGGAAAGGAGCTTGAGGTTATCGTTGACGGATACGATGAGGAGTTTTCCTTCGTTCCCAGGGGAAGAGCTTACTTCCAGGCTCCCGAGGTTGATGGAGTTATTTACCTTGAAACCCTTGATGAGATAAAGCCCAGGGAGGTTGTGAGGGTGAGGATAAACCAGTCCGCGGATTACGACCTCGGCGGAGAGGTGTTAAAAGGTGAGCTTTTTACTAAATTCAAATAATAAAGGGAGGTGATGAATGGATAGAGAACAAATCATTAAGGAGCTTTACGAGAAAGATCCCGAGTTCAGGGAGCTTAAGGATAAGCACGAGGAGCTTGATAAGAAAATAAGGAAGCTTGAGAAGCATCATCCCATGACCCACGACCTTGAGATGGAGATAGAAAAGCTTAAAAAAGAAAAGCTCCGCTACAAGGATATGATAGAAATGAAGATACAGGAGTATATGAAGGCGACAAAGTGATTTTTAATATTCTTAATGCTCGCAAGGGTTCGCATAAGATTGAAGGAGAGTGAAGTCCCGGAAGAGTTTTTGTTTAACCTTCTTAACAAAGTTCTGGGGATTGATAGAGGGGATTACGAAAGAATAAGGAAAGATGACGGTTCAATAACCGTTTATATAAGGGACCCGGTTTTGCTGGGAAGGATACAGGAAATCGCAGATAAATACGCTTCTATAATTGAGATAAAAATTGAGAAGGAATCCGTGGGGGAACTTTTTTCAAGGATTTACACAGCGGTAAAATCAAACGTGGGCCTTCTCATATCCTGGTCCATTGCCCTTTTAGTCCTATCAATACTCTCCACACTTCCTTATCTCGGAACGCTTTTCGGTTTTTCCCTGAATGCCTTTTTAAACGCCTTTATACTCCATGTGATTGATAAACTAAAGTATGCGGACTACAACGATAAAAAAGAGCTGGAAAAGGTATTCAAGGGTATAAAGTTTGAGGAAACTTTTACGAAGTTCTTTAAGAGCGGATTGGGAGTATCCCTCGGGATTTTCCTGGTAAACGTAATATTTTTCTCCGTTCTAATTGCTGTTCTTCTTGTATATGCAAACAGCATTCCGAACTGGAATATGGTTCACACAAATAAGCTTGCTTTTGTCCTGCTTGCCTTAGTTATTCTTTTCCTTATTTGGGAAGTGTATGTTATGCCTTTACTTTTCTCAAGGGTTCTGGAAAGAGGAAGGGGAAGTTTTATTAAAACTTTGAAGTCCACCCTTGAGATGCTAACTCCCAATTTCGTCAGAGAGAGCTTCTCAAGTCACTATGTAAGTGTAGGTATACTTTGGTCTTTTTTATTTACCGTAGGATTTCTGGGAATCATTTTTCTGAGTTTATTTGTTGTAACGATACCCCTTGCTTTTCTGATTCCCTATACACTTTCTCTTGAACTCGCATTTATATCCCTTGAGTATATAGAAAAGAAAAGGGATATTAAAGGAGCTTCGTAGCCTCCTCCCTTTCCTTACACTTTATACATTTTCCGCAGGGCTTTCCGTTAACAGGGTTTATACAGGAAAGCGTTATACTCAGAGGAATGTACATTCCGTATCTCTTTATCACCTCTTCCTTTTCCATACCGAAGAAGGGAGTTTCTATAACGAAAGGTTTACCGAGTCCCGAACTTATCAACTCCTCAAGTTTATCAAAGTAATCCCTCTTGTTGTCGGGAAAGGGGTATATTCCGAGGCTTCCGATAGCACACCTATCTATACCTTTTTTAAAGGCGTAAATCGCCCCCCTTGTGCAGAGTATGAGGTTCCTGAGGGGAATCTCAAGCTCTCCTTCGGAAGATGGATATTTCTCAAAGCGTTTTAAGGGCGCATTAGCAATATCAACCTTTAGGTTCAATATCCCCCTAAACTTTCCTTTGAGGATATTTAAAACCTTCTTTGCAACCTCCTTTTCGTAGTTTTCCCAAGGAAAGCCGAACTTAACGTAGAGGGGGTAAACGGTGTAGTTTTTAAGGGCATAATGAACGATAAGTGCGGTGCTCTCAACACCTCCGCTGAATAAAACCACTATTTTCTTCATTCTTTAAAAACTACAACAAACTCAACGGAGCGTGGAGATACGTAAGGTTTTACCATAACTTCTTTAAAGAATGGGTCCTCCCCGAAGCCCGTATAAATTACCTCACCAACGGGAAAGGGAGGTATTCTCATCGTGAGGTCCTTGTAGAGAACTCTGTCTCCCTCCTTTACGTTATCCTTTATCTCCACATACATAAGCTTTCCGTAAGGTCTGCCCCCCCTGTAGATGTAAGCCTTCGGTAAATTTTCAACGGAAACGAGGAGTGCGGTCTTTTCGTTAAAAAGGGTTATCACCTTACTCGTTGATGGGTAAACCTCATCTACAATTCCGATTATGTAACCCTTTGAAACTACTATATCTCCCTTCTTTATCTCCTTATTCTTCCCGTCCCTTATTATGAAAAATCTGTCTTCACCCGAAGGGTCGTAATAGATAATCTTACTTACAACGTATTTTGCTTTTGGGGGAAAGTAAAAGTCCAAGTCTTCCTCAAGTTTTGTGAGAATTTCTTCGTACTGGCTTACCCTCTCCCTGTAGGCCTGGAGTTCCTCCTTTAACTTCTTGTAAGAACCTATCATCTTCATGGCTTTTTTCAAATCCCTTATGTAAAGGAGTGCCTTTTCCACCTCCTCTTCTATCTCCCTCTCCGTTTTCAAGAAGGGTGTAAAAATGATGTATGAGATTTTACGAAGGAGAGGCTCAACGGGAGAGTGAAACTTCTGGACGAGTATTATAAACAGAGTTAGAAGGAGCAACGAAAAGAAGTAAAGGTTTAAACTCCTCAGGTTCATTCCATAGATATTCTCCTTATGAGGTCTATATTTTCAAGAACCTTTCCGAGACCTCTCGCAACCGCAGTTAGGGGCTCATCCGCATAAATCGCTTTTATTCCCGTTTCCTGTTCTATCTTCTTATCGAGGTTTCTGAGAAGTGCACCACCTCCCGCGAGGACTATCCCCCTTTCCGCTATGTCGGAGGCGAGTTCGGGAGGTGTTCTCTCAAGGGTTGTTCTAACGGCGTTTATTATTGAGTTTACGGTGTCCTCAAGGGCTTCCGTTATCATGTGGTTCGTTATAACCGCAGTTCTCGGTAGTCCCGTCATATCCCTTCCCCTTATCTCAAGTTCCCTCTCCTCTTCTTCAGCCATGGCACTCCCCAGCTCTATCTTTATCCTCTCCGCGGTCTGTTCCCCTATGAGGAGGTGAAGCTTCCTCTTTATATACTGGATTATCGCTTCGTTCATCTCGTCCCCTGCAATCCTGAGGGAGTTTGATACAACTATTCCCGCGAGGGATATTACCGCTATATCCGTCGTTCCCCCTCCTATGTCCACAATCATGTTTCCGACGGGTTCCTCAACGGGGAGGTCCGCACCTATTGCCGCGGCCATGGGCTCCGCTATCAGGTAAACCTCCCTTGCTCCCGCACTCTTTGCTGCGTCAATTACCGCCCTCTTCTCAACCGGCGTTATGCCCGTGGGAACGCCGATAACCGTTATCGGTTTTGGCCTGAAAAGTATCCTCCCCATCACCTTCTTGATGAAGTATGTGAGCATGGCCTGTGTTACCTCAAAGTCCGTTATCACACCGTCCCTGAGAGGTCTTATGGCCTGAATGTTCTCCGGTGTCTTTCCCACCATATCCTTCGCTTCCTTTCCTACCGCCAGTATCTTTCCCGTTTTCGTATCAATTGCCACAATTGAAGGCTCGTAAAGGACTATCCCCTTTCCCTCCACGAAAACCGCGGTGTTTGCGGTCCCCAAATCAATTCCGATATTGCTCGAAAATGCACCCAATAACCTTCCCAATACCATGTTTAAACTCCTTTAAGAAACTATATTAAACTGTAGATGCAGAAAGTTGAACACTCCGTTCTTGAAGAAACTCTGGAACGAATATTATCCCTCCAGCCAGAGGAGAAAAGGGAGGAGATTGTTAGGGCTTACGAGTTTGCAAAGGAGAGACACGGAGAACAGAAGAGAAAAACGGGAGAGCCTTACATTGTTCATCCCCTGAACGTTGCCCTAATTCTCGCGGAGCTGGGTATGGATACTGAAACCGTTATTGCGGGATTCCTTCACGACCTTATTGAGGATACCCAGACGAGTTATGAGGAAATAAGGGAGCTGTTCGGGGAGAACGTTGCACAGCTTGTTGAGGGCGTGACGAAGATAGGAAAGATAAAGTATAAATCTGACCAGGCGGAGAACTACAGGAAGTTAATCCTCGCAACCGCAAAGGACCCCCGTGTGATAATTCTGAAGTTGGCGGACAGGCTTGACAATATGAAAACTCTCTGGGTCTTCAGGGAGGAAAAGAGAAAGAGAATAGCGAAAGAAACCCTTGAAATATTCGCGCCCCTCGCCCACAGGCTCGGTGTATGGAAGATAAAGAACGAGCTTGAAGACCTCTCCTTTAAGTATTTGTATCCCGAGGAGTATGAAAAGGTAAAGAATTTCGTTCAGCAGTCAAGAAAGGAACTTGAGGAGTATCTGAAGAAATACGTAATTCCGAAGGTAAAGGAAGCCCTTGAGAGGCAGGGCATTAAAGGGGAGATTCAGTACAGAACGAAGCATTACTACAGCATATGGGAAAAGACGAAGAGAAAGGGGATTAAACTTGAGGACGTTCACGATATACTTGGTGTGAGGATAATCGTAAATACGATTCCCGAGTGTTATACAGTTCTCGGTGTAATTCACAGCCTCTTTAAGCCTGTTCCCGGGAGGTTCAAGGATTACATATCCCTTCCCAAGCCAAACCTCTACCAGTCCCTCCACACTACCGTTGTCGCTGATAAAGGGAAGCTGGTTGAGTTCCAGATAAGAACCTACGAGATGCACGAGCGTGCGGAAAAGGGTATAGCCTCCCACTGGGCTTACAAGGAGGGAAAGGGAATAAACGACTCTCAGGTTTACGCTTGGCTGAGGGAGCTCGTAGAGAGCATCCAGGGAAGTTCTAACCCTTCAGACCTTCTTGAAAATCTAAAGAACAATCTATTCTTTGAGGAAGTATTTGTATTCACTCCCAAAGGTGACCTCATAGTCCTCCCGAAGGGCTCAACGCCCGTTGATTTTGCATACAAGATTCACACGGAAGTTGGAAACCACTGTGCAGGAGCAAAGGTGAACGGAAAGATAGTTCCCCTGAATTACGAGCTCCAGAACGGGGACGTAGTTGAGATAATAACAAATCCGAATAAGACACCCAGTTACGAGTGGCTCGCCTTTGTAAAAACGCCAAAAGCCCGCAATAGGATAAAGCAGTTTCTAAAACAGCAGGAAAAGGAAAGGTATATAAGCGAAGGAAAGAGACTTTTTGAAAAGTTAAGACAGAGGCTCGGCGTATCCCATGAGGAACTTCTTAAAAAGATAAGGGAAAAGGTGAGATTTGAGAGGGAAGAGGAGCTCTTCCTCGCCCTTGGAAAGAGAAAGATATCCCTTACTAATCTCCTTAAGCTTATAGCTCCTAAGGAGAAAAGCGTACATGAGGAGGAAAGAGACGAGAGCGTTGTTTACCTTGAGGAGCTCAACAACATTAAGTATGAAGTCGCAAAGTGCTGTAAGCCGGTTCCGGGAGATGAGGTTTACGGTGTTATAACGAGGGTTAAGGGACTTGTTCTCCACGAAGCGGGCTGTCCTAACCTAAAAAATGTTCTAAAGGTAAATCCGGAAAAAGTTAGAAAAGTTGAGTGGAAAGGAAAGGGAAGGTTCCTTACGGATATAAGGGTGGTTGCCAGGGATAGGATAGGCCTCCTTTCGGATATAGCGAACGCGATATCCCAGGCGAACTCAAATATACACCTTTCAACAACGAGAACAAACGATACGTATGCGGTTATGGACTTCACGATAAGCGTAAAGGACAGAAAGCACCTCAACGAAGTGTGTGAAAGAATTAAGAGTGTTGAAGGAGTAGAGAGGTGCTCACGCCTCTACACGTGAGAATACTCTAACCTTCCTTTTGTTTTCACCCAGATGTTCAATCTCTATAACATAGTCGCAGTTTTCTTTTCTCTCCTCCCACTCAACCGCCAATATACCTTCACCTATAAACTCCGAGTAGTCAAAATCCTTAACCCTGTAGAGGTCTATGTGAATTAGCTTTCCCCTTTTTGTCGGATACTCGTTCACGAGTGTGAAAGTAGGACTTCTTACTTGGTATCCTTCCTTTATTCCGAGTGCCTTTGCAAGTCCCTTAACGAAGGTCGTTTTACCCGCTCCCAGCTCCCCCCTTAGGCATATAACCTCCTTTCCCTTTAAGTTTTTTGCGAACTCTTGGGCAAACTTAAACATCTCCTCTTCGCCGTTTATTATTAACTCCCTAATGAGCTTCATATTCCTTTATAATCTTAAACATGAAAGCGTGGGGAAAGATACTGAAAGCCCTTTGTGAGCTCTCAAAGGAAAAGGGAGTTAGCCTTTACATACTTGAAGGGGACAAAGAGCTGAACTACTACGGAACGGAGCTTAAAAACTTCTGCAAAGAAGAACTTTACAACGAAGAAGACTTCAAGGTTTTCAAGAAGGTCAAGGATAACCTGAGCACCCAGCTTGAGGGAAGGGGCTACGTTATACTCATAAGTCCTCTGAACCTATGGGCTGACGTTTATGAATACAACAAGCCGAAGTTTGCAAATCCCGTTAACAAAGAAAGGCCTTTTGAGGTAAGCCTTGACAGGTTCAGGATTGGTTTCTTTGAGGAGAAAAAGAACGCTGTTGAGTTTGCCCTTAGCCTTGCGGATAAGTTGAGGAAGGAGTTTAACCTTCACCTTCACGTTTTTTACGCTTAGCCCTTCTCCTCTCCTTATATACTTCCTGTCTACACTGCCTTATTATCTTCTTATACTTGTAGTAAACGGAGGGAACGTTAATAGGAAGGTTATAGTACTTCTCAAGCAAGAGCATTATATCCTCAGTCGTTAAATACTTATGGTTCCTTATGAGACTCTTTATGTATTTGATTATTCTCGTCTCCTTCATCTCTTTACAGCGTGCTTAATCCTTACCTTCTTTGCGGTTTCCATATCGTCTATAACACAGATGGACTTATCCACTTCAAACTTTGTGGAGCTTACCTTACACTCACCTATTTCGTATTCCTCGTAGAAATACCTTCCCGTTACGGGGTCCTTTACCCTTTTAAACTCCACTATTTTGAGCGTATCGCCCGGTTTTATACCGTCTTCCCTTCCGAGCGTTATGAATGCTATACGTTTCCCCGGTTCCTTTTTATGAGTCATGAGTCTGTATATGTATCCGTAAACGGGAAACATATTCCTTAGGGCATATCTTCTTTGCTCTACAGCTTGTGTTAGAGCTTCTTTTAAAAATCCACAAATACCTTCGTATTTACAATACCAGTAGGAAACACTTTTTAGATTCTCTTGTAAAGTTTTAGATATATTTACCGAGGAAATGACTAAGTCATTTTTCGGATTTATAACCTTTATAGTTAGCATTACCGTTGCTTTTCTAATGCATAATGAAGGTTCCTCCCGCAATTTATTGTTTTTATCGTAATAAACCTTACCCCTTTTAAAGCTGGCAATGACATCTGCGCGGTATATGTATGGTGTAATAATGTAATCAACATCTTTAAAATTGTCATTATTTTTCACTAAATTTCTGCTGTGTGTGCTTAGAACCGATTTAATAATTTCCTTTGCCGTGTGGGACAAGTCACAATTGCTTCCCAGAGTACTATCTACTTTTGGTGTTAAAACGGCAACTTTTATTTCCTTCTTAGTAATTACAAAATCGGGAAGTTCAGATTTTGATATAAGTGTATCTTGGGGCGTAATAGTGTACTCCGCAAAATTTATCTTCGGAGCACAAGATAAAAATACGAACAAAGCTAACAAAAACAGTAATATCATCTTAAATAAATTATAACTTTTTCCAGTTCCTCCTTTCTGTTCAGATTTGTAACCGTTTTTTCCAGTTCCGGAGGAAGTTCAACAGCTTTATAGTTAAAGTTTTTAATAAATTCGTAAATTTTAAAGTTCTTCTTCTCTATAAACTCTTCAAGAAGTTTAAGAACAATTTTTGAGTATATGCCTACCAATGGGTGAACATTATCCGTTTTTGCAAGCGTTATAGGTGGATTGTATCTTTTTAGGAGAAAATTTAAGGTTCTTTCCGAAATTAAGGGAAGGTCTCCCGAAAGTATGAAGCATTCCTCCCTTTTTGAATGTTTTAAAGCTGTATATAGCCCTATTATGGAAGCCTGTTCCTTTCTTTCGTCCTCAATTACAGGAACCTTTAAAAAGGAAAACTTTTCCCTTTCCTTTGCAACTATATATACTTCCTTAAAAACTTTTTTTGCGGTTTCAAGGACTCTCTCTATTACGCTTTTTCCGTTTATTTTGTATAAGAGTTTATCCTCTCCGAAGCGTCTGCTTTTACCTCCCGCCAGTATGTAGCAGGGGATTTCTTTCCGCAACATACTTCTCTTCTATATAAACGTATGCCCCTTTCGGTATTAGTTCTCCCTTTATGTGGGGATTTAAATCCCTGAAGACAGATTCCTTAAGCCCGTAGATTTTTATAAAGGTCTTTACGGGGAGCGTGGTTTTAACCTTTACCCTTTGGAGTGTTTGGGCATTTTTGGGAACGTGAATGCCGTATCTATCTGGGTTTTTCGCAACGTGTAGGAGTGCCAGAAAGAGGGGAACGTAATTCCTCGTCTCTTCAGGGAGGTTATTCTTTGAGCTCCAGAAGCTTCCCCTTGCCTTTCTCCTTACACAGCCCTCACCGCAGTTGTATGCTGCAAGGACGAGCTCAAGATTTCCGAACTCCTCGTATAAATCCCTCAGGTATCTTACGGCGGCAACCGTTGACCTTAAGGGGTCAAACCTCTCGTCGTAATGCCTCTCTACCCTGAGGCCGTAGCGCCTTGCGGTGAAGGGCATGAGTTGCCATATGCCCGCAGCACCGCTCCTTGAGACCGCAAAGGGGTTATACATACTCTCAACGATAGGCAGGTATTTAAGCTCTTCGGGAAGCCCGAACCTCCTCAGGACAGATACTATGTATTTCTCATACTTCTTCATACGGTAAAAGGCATACGTAAGACTCTCCTTTCTTGATAGCCAGTAGTTTAGTGCTTCCTCAACCTCACGCCTCTTTACGCTGTTTGCGTGAAGGATTCTTGCCTTCACCCTAACAAAGTAAAGGTCTTCTTCCGTGAGTCCGAAACTTCCTTTCTTAAGAACAACGTAATTTTCCCTGAAGACTACTTCCTTGGTTTTGGGCGTGCATCCCCCCACCAGTAATAAAAGACTTAACAACAGGATAAACATCTTTAGTATATAATTCTATGGAAAAAATTAAGGAAGATAAGGTATTGGATTTATCGGGTTTGAGCTGTCCCCTTCCCGTTGTTATGACCTCGGAAACGATGAGAAAGATGAAGGAAGGTGAAGTTCTGAAGGTTATTTCTACGGACCCGGGTTTTGAGAGGGATATATGGAGCTGGGCAAAACAGAGCGGAAACATTCTCTTGAAAACCGAGAAGGTTGACGGAAAGACGATAGCATACATAAAGAAGGCTGGAGAAGCCCACGAGCCCTCTCTTTGGTATTGGATAAAGTTCCACTCCTTGGGTGTTAAGCTACACCTAAGGCAGTTCTGCATAATGCTTAACCCCTTTTCAAAGAAGCCCGACCACTTCATAACCTTTACCGCAATCTCCGAGGGAACGAGAGCGGAAAAGCTCCTCAAGGAAGAAAACAAGGACAACGCGGTTCTCCTTCCCATTCCCGACGAGATAGACCCGAGGTGCGGAGTTGTTCTCGGAGTAAAGGGAGAAAAAGAGGCAAGAAAGATTTACGAGCTTTTAAAGGAAAAGGACGTTGCGGTTGAAGCCATATACAAGAAGGAGGGAAAGGAGTATAAAAGGGTTTACCCCTGACCCCTCGTCTTTAAAAACTCTATCCGCTTCTCCTTTAGCTCCTCCATCTTCTTCATAACTTCTTCAAAGGATAGTTTTGTTCTGAATCCGTCACCAACGAAGTGGGTTCTCACCCCGTCAAAGAACTTAACCGCTATCCTTATGGGGGGCTGAGCGGGTAGCTTAACCTTCTCCGCAAGTTTTGAGAGAACGTAAAATCCGACCGTCTGGAGCGTTGACTCCTCTTTTATGAGCTTTAGTATTCTCTTCGTTTCCTTTTCTATTTCCTCCCTCTTTTGTGCTTCCTCATAGAGGAAGTTTGTGAACTCCTCGTCCCACAGCTTGCCCACCCACATGGGCCCCCCTATGTGATACTTTGAACCGCAGTGGGGACATCTTTCCTTGAACTTGTAGAGGTCCTTAACGACCTCCCTGTTCATGCAGTTAAAGCAGTACTGAATGTATCCGAAGTTTTCTATAAGCTTGTCAACTTTCTCAACTCCCCTCTCCTTTACGAAGAAGAGCTTAAAGTAATGGAGGTGGGAGTATGCAAATATGGGAATCATCGCTATGTCGTATTGAGCCGCAAGCTCTATAACCTTCTTTATAAGTATCCTTATACCAACCTCGTGTTTAAACTCGTTCCTTAAGGGTCTTGCCATGTATCTCCTCATACAGGTTTTGGGATAGGTTCCAGAAAGGGGAGCGGTATCTGTAGCGGTTAGGCTGAGAATTCCTCCCCTTTTCATTGATAAGGCAACGCTCTCTATGAAGGGGACGGGAGTCCCGAAGGGGTCTAAATCAACGTAGTCAAAACCGAAGCCCCACTCCTTCCTGAGGAAGAAGTTCGCCTCCATTCTGTGAATCTCGTATCTGTCCTCAGGAATGTTGTTGAGCTTGAAGTTTTCCCTCATTATCTCCACGGCTTTTGAGCTTATATCGTTTGCGTAAGCCTTCTCAACGCACGAGGTTTCAAGGATAAACCTTATAGCCCTTATTCCGCTTGCGGAGAGGGGGTCCGCAACCTTTACGGGTCTTCCCAGCTTTTTGCACAGATACTCAAGCCCGAGAACCGCAAGGTCTCTATTTACACGCATTCTCGGATTGTAAAAAACGGGCATATCGGAGCTTACCGTTTTGGGAATTTCGGGAACGAGAACCTTAGCCTTTCCTTCCTGAACTATTTCCATAATAAGTAAGGATTATAAAATTATGAATTGATGGGAATAATAAAGGCTTGGGAGAAGCACCTTGAGAAAACGAAAAGCGAAAGAACTAAGGAAACCTACATAATGCTCGTGAGGGAGTTTTTAAAGTTTCACGATATTTCCGAAAAGGAAGTTGTTGATAAGATAAAGCCCTCGCTCATATACAGGTATATAGACGAGAGTGAGCTGAACCCAAGCTCCCTTCTCACAACCCTTTCCGCACTGAGATACTTTCTCAAGTTTCTCCTGAGAAGGGAATATCTGGACAAGGAGCTCTTTGAGAGTCTTGAGTCCGCAATAGAGGAGGCAAGGGAGGAGCTGAACGCAAAGAAAACACCCAGATACCCGAGAGCTCTAACGAAGGAGGAGATTAAAGCCATATTTGAAAAGGTAAAGGGAAAGAAGTACGAAAAGATATACTCCCTATTCCTCTACAGCGGTATAAGGCTCGGGGAGTATGAAAAACTCATGAAGGAAAACTTTTACCTTGATAAGAGCGGAATACTCTGGATTAGGCTTACCCCCGAGATGACTAAGAGAAGAAAGGGGAGGCTCGTTCCCATACTTGCCTCGGACAAGGACGAGACCCTCAGGGCTACCGAGAAGCTATTGAAGTGGATAGAGGACTTTGAGGAGAACTTTAAGGTAAAGAGGGGAGTCCTTCAGGTTTACACCGACAGGTTATCAAAGAGGCTGAATATAGACTTCAGCATTCACAGCTTCAGGCACACATACATAACGAACCTTATAAACTCGGGTTTTCCCGTTGAGGTTGTTAAAGAGTTTGCAGGACACTCAAGCGTAAAAACTACCGTTGAGACCTATTACAAGTTCAGCCAGAAGAGGGCCGAAGAGCTCGTGAGGAGCTTCGTATTCTCCTGATGAGAATATACCTGAAAGAGGGAAGGGAAAAGAAGATAAAACACTTTTACCCCTGGGTGTTCAGGGACGAGATAAAGAAAAAGGAAGGTACGGGAATAATAGCGGAGCTTTACGACTCGGAGGGAAACTTCCTCGCCCTTGGAACGTATTCCCCAAAATCCCGCATAGCCTTCAGGGTTCTTTCATACGAAAAGGAGGAGATAAACGAGAACTTCTTTAAAAGGAGAATTGAGGAAGCCCTTTCCCTGAGAAGGGGTATAGACTCGGACGCCTTTCGGGTTGCCTTCTCCGAGAGCGACCTACTCAGCGGTCTCATAATTGACAAGTATTCCAAAGGGGTGGTCATTCAGGTAAGAAGTTATCCCATGGAATCGTTAAAAGAAAAAGTCTTAAATGCCATTCTTGAGGTTATAAAACCTACCTTCGTTTACGAGAGGAGCGATTTCAAGGGAAGGGAAGAAGAGGGGCTTAGACCCTTTAAGGGACTTCTTTACGGGGAGCTTGAAAACCCGATTGAGATAAGAGAAGGGGAGTTTCGTTTTCTCGTTGACGTTGTGAAGGGACTCAAAACGGGCTTTTACCTTGACCAGAGGGAAAACAGAAGGTATATACAGAGTATTGTCAAAGAGGGCATGAAGGTTCTTGACCTCTTTTGTTATACGGGTGGTTTTTCCCTTTACGCTGGGAGTAAGGGAGCAGAAGTTCTCGGGGTTGACCTGAACGAGGACGCCCTTGAGCTTGCACGGGAAAACGCAAGAATAAATGGGGTGAGTGCGGAGTTCCTCAAATACAACGCCTTTAACTTTATTGAGGAAACAAAAGAAGTTTATGACCTCATAATAGCGGACCCGCCAGCAATAGCGAAAACGAAGAAGGAAAAGGAAAGCGTAAAGTGGGCTGTGTGGAAGCTCGCTTACCACTCCTTCAGGAAGCTGAAAAGATACGGAAGACTTTTCATATGCACCTGCACCTACCAGATGAGCGTTGAGGAGATGGTAAGACAGCTGAGGCTCGCCTCAACGGACGTCGGGAGGAGGATTTTCATAAAAAGCGTTAACCTCCAGCCCCTTGACCACCCTTACCTTCCAACCTTTCCCGAGAGCCTGTATCTGAAGTGTATTGACGCTATAGTGTTAAACTAATAATCGGGGGAAGGTAATGGTCTTTATAGTTTTGGTTTTTACTTCTTTCCTATTCGGGGCTTACATAAGCGACTACCTCACAAAGGGAGAACACCTCATAAGGGAGATGAAAGAGGCAAACGCGAAGGAAGAGACCCCTTACCTTTACTGGAAAGCTGTGGGCTATTACGAGGGCATTAAGCTTTACGCGAAGTTCGGAGATAAAGAAGGAACAAAGAGGGCTTACAAACTTATGGAGGAAACAGCATACAAAGCCGTAAGGGGAGCATACACAAACAGGGAACCCATGACCGAGCTTATCACCTTTGAGCCGAGGATATTCTTCGCTGAATACTGTGACGGCATCCTTGACGAGTGCTTTTATGAGGAGAAGTACGAAAAGGAGGAGTTCTTAGAACTACTTGATTACTTTTCCCTCCGAAAAAGAGTTAAGTTCCTCAGGAGAAACAACGCAAAGTATTGTGCCCCTAAGGATTACGGAAAGGTTGAGGCCTTGTTTAACCTTATTTCCATTGAGTTAATGAAGGAAAAACCTGACAAAAGAAAGCTGATGGAGCTTAAAGAAAGGCTTATCCCCGTTCTTATACTTGCGGAGGAGAAGGTGAGATACGCAATGAACAATAAACTAAGTTGTTATATGAGTGCAAGATGAAGAAGCTTTTTGCTTTTCTCTTTATATTCTTCCTTTCCTGTGCCCATTTAACTGGTGAGTCCTTCCTCCTACCGACGGATAAGGAGATTGTTCTCGGGAAGAAGCTCGTTCCCGAATCAATAACCCAGTTTGAAGGGCTTTATCCCGATGAGGAAGTTCAATCCTACGTAAGAGAGCTCGGAAACAAAATAGCAAAACATGCGGAAAGAAAACTTCCTTACGAGTTTTTCGTGGTTAACTCGGGCGTTCTTAACGCCTTTGCCCTCCCCGGTGGGAAGATATTCGTAACGAGGGGTTTACTTCTGGAGCTTGAAAGTGAAAGCGAGCTCGTCGGCGTTCTGGGGCACGAGCTCGGCCACGTTAACGCAAGACATCACGTCAAGTATCTTGAAAAGGTTCTGGGACTCAGTCTCCTGCTCCAGGTCGGGGCACTCCTCATAGGCGGGGAGGACCTGAAAGAGAAGGCTCTTTTACAGCTCGCATCAATAGGTGCCACTTTACTGGCACTCAAGTTCAGCAGGGACCAGGAAAGGGAGGCGGACCTCTACGGCATAAAATATGCGGTTGCAACGGGATACGACCCGAGGGGTTTGATAAAGGTCTTTGAAAAGTTTAAGAAGCTTGAAAAAAACAGACCTCCCGAGTGGCTCTCCACACACCCTCTTCCTGAAACCCGCATAAAGGAAGTAAACAAGATAATCAAAAAAATGAACCTCCCGAAAAACTTAAAGAAGGACTCCCCGACCTTTCACAGGATAAAAAACAAACTCCTTGCCACAAAGCCCTCATACGACTTATGCGAGGAGGGAAAGAAACTATATAAAAAGGGATTTAAAGGTGAAGCCCTAAAGAAGTTCAAGAAAGCCCTTGAGATTTTCCCGAAAAATCAGGTTGCGATGGTTTACATATCCGCCATTTACCTTGAAAAGGGAAAGCCCAAGGAAGCCCTAAATTACGCTCAAAGGATTACGGAAATAGACCCATACCTCCTGTGGGGATGGTATCTTAAAGGAGTTTCCCTCTTTGAGCTAAAGCGTTATAGGGAGAGCATAAAAGCCCTTGAAGAGGCAAAAAGGAGGGTAAGCACCTACGGGGGAACTTATTACTACCTCGGGAGGAATTACGAGGAGCTGGGATACGTAAAGAGGGCTGTGGAAAACTACAGGAAGGCTGTAAAGCTTGCCACGGGGAAAGAGCCGTGGTATGAAGACGCTAAAAGACGTTTAATGAGATACGGAGTGTTCTTTTAAAATAGAGCTATGGCGGAAGTTTTAATGGGCGTAGGAAATGCGGGACTGAAGGAGTCGGGAAATCCCGATATACTCGTCGTTTTCCTCCCTTATCCCTGCGTCTCCTCATTCCTGTTTACCGATAACTACTTCAAGGCGGGTTCTGTAATTTATTCGGAAGGTCTCGCGAAGGAAAGGGAGACCTTCAGGGCACTCGTGATAAACAGCGGGAACGCAAACTGCGGAACGGGGGAGGAGGGAATAAAGCATGCGGAGATGATGGCACAAAAAACCGCCGAACTCCTTGATATACCGAAGGAGGAGGTTCTCGTATTCTCAACGGGAATAATAGGGAGATACCTGCCCATAGAGAAGGTTCTCAAAGGTATAGAGCAGGCTTGTTCAAACCTTGAGACCTTAGACCTCAAGAGGGCTTCCGAAACCATATCAACGACGGACCGCTTTCCAAAATACGACTTTGCGAAAGCGGGAGATATAGAGACCTTCGGTTTTGCAAAGGGTGCGGGGATGATAAATCCCTCAATGGCTACGATGCTCGCCTTCGTTTTCACAAACGCTAAGCTTGATTATCTTACTTTAAGAAGGATACACGAAAAGGTGGCGGAGAGAACCTTTAACTCCATAACCGTTGACGGTTGTGAGAGCACAAACGACGCCTTCGGTATTATTTCCCTGGGGGAGGTGGAGGCGGAGCCTGAAACCGTTGAGTTTGAGATTACGAAGGTTTCCGAAAGCCTCGCAAAGCAGATAGTTGCAGATGGGGAAGGTGCAACAAAGATAATAAAGGTTCAGGTAAGAAGTGCGATAACCGAAGTAAAGGCGAGAGCAATAGCCCAGGCTATAGCAAACTCCCTCCTCGTCAAGACCGCGGTTTTCGGGAGAGACCCTAACTGGGGAAGGGTTGCCGCCGCCGCGGGAAGCACCGAGTTTCCCATAGACCCCTTCAAAATGGAGATATACATAGGGGGATACCTCCTTTACGACGGAAAGCCGAGGAACGAAAACCTGGAAAAGGCAAAGAAACACATGGTTGAAGACAGGGAAGTTGAGATAACCGTTGAGCTAAACGAGGGAGAATACGAGTGGACCTACTACTCCTCCGACATAGGGTATGAATATATAAAACTAAATGCGGAGTACACCACTTAAAACTTTCAATATATCCCTGAAAACCTCCTCCTCGCTCCTTTCCCCGTTTATAACAAAAACGTTCTTTCTTTCTTTTGCAAGCTCAAGGAATCCTTTCCTAACCCTCTCAAGGAAATCCCTGTCCTCAAAGCGGTTTCTCGCCTTTTTTCTCTTTAAAGCAACCTCAACGGGAACGTCAAGAAGGAAGATTAAGTCCGGCTCTATGCTGTCCGTTGCGAACCGGTTCAGCTCCTCAACAATTTTCAACTCAATACCTTTCCCGTATCCCTGATAGGCAAGTGTTGAGAGTGTATAACGGTCAAGGATGACGATGAAGCCCTCTTTTAGCTCTCTTTTTATTCTCTTTTCCACAAGCTCCGCCCTTGATGCCTCAAAAAGGAGAAGTTCCGACCTGGGAGTTAAATCCTCCCCAAGGAGAATATCCCTTATCCTCTCGCCCGCCTCTGTTCCTCCGGGCTCCCTGTAAAGACTTACCTTCTTCCCCTTTGACTTCAAAAACTCGCAAAGCTTTCTCGCCTGTGTCGTCTTTCCCGAGCCATCAATTCCCTCAAAGGAGATTAACATATAACTATTATGAAACTGCTTGCCCCTTCAATCCTCGCCGGAGACTGGTGGAACATCGGAGAGCAGATAGAGGCAACGATAAGGGGAGGAGCTGACCTCCTCCATTACGACGTCATGGACGGGCACTTCGTTCCCAACATAACAGCGGGCTACGAGATACTATCCCAGATAAGGAAAAGGGTTTCCCTTCCCATAGATGCACATCTCATGATAGAGAATCCCGATAAATACATTCCGAAGTTCGTTGAAGCCGGAGCCAACTGGATAAGCGTTCACATAGAGAACAACCCCCACATACACAGGACGATTCAGTTAATTAAGGAGCTCGGAGCGAAGGCGGGAGTCGTTGTAAATCCGGGAACATCCCTCTCACTCATAGAGGAAATACTCCATTACGTTGATTACGTTCTTCTAATGTCGGTAAATCCGGGCTTCAGCGGTCAGAAGTTCATAGAACGCTCCCTTGAGAGGCTGAGAACTTTAAAGGAGATGAGAGACGCGATAAACCCCGAATGTCTCATTGAGATTGACGGGGGTATAAAGGAAAGCAACATAAAAGAGGTTGTTCTTGCCGGTGCGGACGTTGTCGTGGTGGGTTCGGGCATCTTTTCCGCAAAGGATATAGAAGCCCAGACGAGAAAGCTAAAAAACCTCATGCTTGAAGCTGTTTCCGTTTAACGCTTTATGGGTATCTCTATCTCTTCCTTGAAGAAGATGTTAAACCTCAGGAATATCTGGGATAGATACTTCTCCTTATCCGAGTAATAACGCCTGCTGTAGGAAATTGTGAGCTTCCAGCAGGGTCCCTTAAATCCCATATTTATCCCTCTTGATAGCTCTTTTTTCTCAATGCGGTCATAACTCGTTGTTATTCCAAATATTAACCTATCACTCTCGTAATTTAGATAGCCCGATAGCTGGTCCAGTATCCTATCTCCTTTGCTGTTTTTAAAGAGTGTGTTTGAAGCTCCTAAATTAACCTTCCACACCTGAAGGTTTATTCCCGTTACGCTTCTTGCCCAAACGCCCCGGTTAAAGTCGTATATTCCGTCATTCCATAGCTTTACATTTTCAAAGGGATAAATAGAAACATTGTAATAAAAGGGTAAAAGTTTTTTCTTTATAAGTTCGCCGTCTGTGGGAAACCTGTAAGAACCCAGAAGGTTGTATCCCGTATTCATATAAAGGGAAAGGAACTCCCTCTCTTTTTTAAGCTTACCTATTAAGGTAAAGTTTACGTTATTTTCCTTAACTATCTCATCCTGGTAGTCGTAAATCTCTATTGTATAGTTTCTCGGTGAGTAGTTGTATCCAAGCTCAAAGAAGTTCTCCATTTTAAAGCCTCTGTACTTCACGGAGAAATACTGGGGAATTGTGTGGTTAAACCTGTAGGTGTTTATAAGTTTTTTCGCTTTACTATCTGGATAGTAATGGTTTATTAGAGTGAGCGAAGAATAATTTCTTATGCTGAATATCTCAAAATACCTTCCTAAGAAGGGATTTAAAACAAATCTCTGGTAACTTCCGTCTTTATTCCTGTAAAAGTTTGTATAGGAAAAATCTCCCGAAAGGTCAAATCCTTTTACGTTTAGGTGCTTGAGAAATAAACTTATATCGGGAAAGAGCTGAGTTGCGTTGTTCTCCTCGGAAGTAAGGTCCCTGTATTTCGCCAGCCTGAGGTATGTTCTGAAAAGCCTTCCCTCCCTCTCATAGGTTATTGAGCTCACGGTATAAGGTTTAGTTCTCTCCTTATCCTTGAGGGAGATATCTTCGTAAAAGTATGGGTCTGACACTTCCTCTATCTTTATTCTGAGGTTTTCAAGCCTTTGCTTTAGCATAAAGCTATATCTGTTTTTCCTGTGCATTTTTCTCCCTTCCCACCAGTTTCCCCTTTCTTTATCCTCCCTGTAAAAGCGTGTTAAGAGCTCAATTCCGTTTTTTTCCGTAAAAGCCTGCCTGTATTCAATCCCTATTCCCTTCATCTGGTTCTTTCTGTAATCAAAGTAAAAGGTCATGTCCTTGTCCTGGCTTATTGCCCAGAAGAAGGGCTGAATGTAAACGAGGTCCGAGTAGGTCGTTGAACCTATCGTCGGAAACAGAAATCCCGTCCTTCTTCCCCCGAGGGGAAAGGAGTATATGGGAAGGTAAAATATGGGAACTTTGAAGAACCTGAGGGTGTTATGAATAACTAACGCCCTCTCCTTATTCACGTTTGCCCTGAATATGCAAAGGTAAAGCTCCTTTTTATCAAGGGGGCAGGTTGTTAACTCTGCCTCGTAAACCTTAAAAGTATCCTTATCAAGCTGTTCAATTTTCTCAGCCTGAAAGTTAAACTCCCTGAACTTTCCCTCAGCGTTTAGGAAGTATCCCTTATCCTTCTTAAGGTTTAGGTATGCATAACTCCCCTTTACCTCAAAGTTTCTCTTTGGGTTCTTTATAATTACATTTCCGCTCGCAAATAGCTTTTTCTCCTCCCTTATGAACTCAATCCTGTCCGCCTTTACATACCAGTCCCCGTAAAAGAGCTCCGCATTCCCCTCCGCTATTATCTTTTTCCCAACCGCTGTAAGTTTTTCCGATAAAACCACGAGCTCTTCGGAAAAGAGGAAGCCGATTAAAAGAAGAAAAATCAGGAAGAGAGCCACTTCTCAAGCTCTTTCATAAGCTCCGTCAGGCTGTTGAAGACGTAGTCGGGCTTAAAGTTTGCTTTTTTAAGCTCCTCCTTTTTATACTTTCCAGTTGTCATGAATATTGTTCCTATTCCGAGCTCCTTTGCTCCCATCAGGTCCGTGTATATATCGTCGCTGATGAGGTAAACCTTTTCCCTGGGTAGACCTTTTAATGAGAGCTCTATGAATTCCCTTGAGGGCTTTCCGAGGTTCGGAAGTTCTCCCTCGTAATTGGTTGCGTGCCTCAACATCTCTGCGTAAGAACCGGCCCCCGGGAAGTAAAGCCCGTCGCTGTCCTTCACTATCTTGCTCCTGTTTACGGGCACTATTCTTGCCTTTTCAAGGAAAACCGCCGAAGTGGCGTTTTTTATCTTCTCAAAGTTAACGCTCTTGTCCTGCCCTATAACCACTCCCTCAACCTTGTGGTCCTCCCTCACTTCAAATCCCTGGGATTTCAGATAATCCTTCAGCATATCCGTTCCTATTACGAATACCTTTTTTATTCCCTTCTCCCTTAGGTAGTCCGGAAGAACAGCAACGGGAGAGATGAACTCCTCCTCCTTCAGGTCAAGCCCTTTTTCCTTCAGCTTCTCCACTATAAGAGAGGGGGGACGGGTTGAGTTGTTTGATACAACACGAAAAGGGATACTCTTCTCCCTCAGGAAGTTTATGAATGCCTTTGCATCTTCAAAGGGGTCAAGCTCCTTATTCTTGGTAAGGACGCCGTCCATATCTATGAGAAGTGTAAACATGGTTATATATTATCTTCAATTTTTCGGTGAATTAACGCTAACCGAGGTGTAGATTAGAGAGCTATGAAGAAGAGCTTTAAGGTATCGGGAATGTCCTGCGTAAACTGTGCGAGGAATATAGAGATAGCCCTCAAAAAAACAAAGGGTGTGAAGGGGGTTAACGTTTCCTTTGAGCTGGGAAGGGTTTACGTTGAGTGGGACGAGAACCTGATATCGGAAGAGGAGATTATCGCAAAGATAAGGGAGCTCGGCTACGGGGTTGAAGAGAGAAAGAGCAATAAAGAGCTTTACCTTCTTCTTTTTAGCTTCTTCGCTTCCTCGGGAATAGCCCTATCAATGTTCCTTAAACTCCCCTTAGAAATTCCCTTGGTTCTCTCAACGCTTGTTCAGTTCACAGCGGGACTGAAGTTCTACAGGGGAGCCCTCTCTTCCCTGAGACAGGGAGTCGGGAGCATGGATACGCTCGTTGCCCTCGGAACGACCGGTGCATACCTCTACAGCTTACTCGCATATCTCGGATTTCTTGGCACAAGTCCCTTCTTTGAGACGAACGCCTTTCTAATAACCTTCGTAAGGCTCGGTAAGTTCATAGAGGAAAAGGCAAGGGAGAGGGCAACCTCGGGACTGAAAAAGCTCCTTACCGCTTCCCTCGGGAAGGTTAAGGTTCTTGAAGGAAACAGGGAGGTTGAGAAGAACGCCCTTGAGGTTATGAGGGGTGAGAAAGTTGTTTACAGAAAGGGGGACCAGATTCTCCTGGATGGCGTTGTCCTTGAGGGGGAGGCGCTCGTAAACGAATCGGTTTTGACGGGCGAGAGCACGCCTGTTCTGAAGAAAAAGGGAGATGAGGTTCTCTCGGGCTCTATCCTTGAAGAGGGATTCCTGATAACGGAAGTCAAAAGGAGTTTTGAGAGCTCCTTCATAAATAAGGTGAGGAAGCTCGTTGAGGAAGCCCTAAAGGAAAAGCCAAGGATACAGAGGATTTCAGACAGGGTTGCCCATTACTTCGTTATCTTTGTCGTTCTTTTATCAGTTCTCGTTTTCACTTTATGGTATTACGCGACGGGGGATATACAGAAGGCTGTTCAGTTCTCCCTTGCGGTTCTTGTCGTATCCTGTCCCTGTGCTTTCGGGATAGCGGTTCCCCTTGCGGTATCCGTTGGCATATTCAAGGCACTGAGGAAGGGAATAATACTCAAAAAGAGCTCCGTAATTGAGGTTTTCCCAAAGGTTAACACGATTGTCTTTGATAAGACGGGAACGCTCACGGAGGGGAGGTTTAAGGTTGAGAAAGTTGAGGTTTACGAGGATAGTGCCTTTGATATAGCCTACAGCCTTGAGGAGTTCTCAAACCATCCCGTTGCAAAGGCGATAAGGGATTACCTGAGGGATAAGGTAAAGGAAAGGGTAAGGCTTGAAAACTGCAAAGAGGTTCTGGGGGTCGGGGTTGAGTGCGGGGAGTATAAAATAACGAAGGGAGAGGTTTTGGGAATATCCTCAAACGGGTATAACGTCGTTGCCCTTTCAAAGAATGAGAAGCCTTTAGCGGTCTTCTACCTTAGGGATAGGGTGAGAGAAGAAAGCAGGGAAGTGGTAAGTAAGCTGAAGGAGTTGGGGCTTGAGATTGTTCTCCTCACGGGAGATAAAAGGGAAAAGGCGATTAGTCTTGCGAAAGAGCTTGGCATTGATAGGGTAATCGCGGAAGTGAAGCCCGATGAGAAGCTGAAGGTAATTGAAGAGCTCCAGAGGAAAGGAAGGGTTGTGTGCATGGTGGGGGACGGGGTTAACGATGCCCCCGCACTTGCGAGGTCGGACGTCGGCGTTGCGGTCTCCGAGGGCTCGGACATAGCTAAGATTTCGGGGGACGTGATAATTCACAGACTCCGCGCACTACTTCAGGCTTACGAGCTCTCAAGGAAGGTTTACGGGAAGATAAAGGAAAACCTCTTCTGGGCATTTATTTACAATGCCCTATTTATTCCCGTTGCGTCGGGTGTCTTTCACCATAAGGGTTTATACCTGAAGCCCGAGTATGCGGGTCTCTTGATGGCGTTATCTTCGGTGAGCGTGGTTCTGAATACCTTAAGACTTCTGAGGTGATAGGTATCTGTTGAAGGTTTCCCTCAAAACTCTCATGCTCTCGCGGAGCTTCTCCCTGAACTCCCCTTCCCTCATTCCGACGGAGAGGCTGAGGGCGGGTATGTCCTCCTCCTTTATCACTGAGGTTCCCCTCTCTTTTATGAGTCTCAGGTGGGTCTCAACGAGCCGAAGGAACATAAAGCTCTCGTAAGCATCATTCAGGTCCTCGTATCTCTCTTTAAGAATCTCAAATCCCCTTATCATTGAGCTTTCCCTTATCTTTTCTTTTATCAGCAGGTATTGAACGAGGAACTCCCCGTCAACTATCCCCCCTTTTCCGAGCTTTATGTCTATGAGGTTTCTCCCTCTTTTTGACGCACTCTCAAGCTTCATCCTCATATCGTAAACCTCCCTCCTCTCCTTCTCTCCCCAGGGCTTCTTAAAGAGGAAATCCCGTATTAACTTTTCAAAGCTGTTTATAAGCTCCTCCTTTCCCTCAATAGCCCTTGCCCTGGTCCACGCGAGCCTCTCCCAGGTTCTCGCTTCCCTATCAAAGTAAGTCTTATAAAACTCATAAGTGGGAACGAGCTCTCCCTTGCTTCCCATAGGTCTCAGACGAAAATCAACGCTGTACAGGTATCCCTCCTGTGTGTGTGCGGTGAGGAACGCAACGAGCTTCTTAGCCTTCTCGTGAACCTCTTCTTTTTCTTCCTGACTCTTTACGCAGAAAACGAGGTCAAGGTCAGAGCCAATGCTCAGCTCCCTGCTTCCGAGCTTCCCGAGAGCGTAAAGGAGAGCGTTATTCTCCGAAAGTCCGATATCCCTCCAGAGATTCTTGAGTATGAACTCCGCAAGGAGTGAGAGCGAGGAAAGGAGCTTTTTCAGCTTCGTATATTTATCCTCCTCTTTGAGAAGGTATAAAAGCCCAATCCTTACCTCCCACACGTTCTTAAATCTTCTGTATAGATTTTCGGGAGAGAGGTTCAGGGTTTCCCTGTATTTCTTGAACTCCTCCTCAAGGTTCTCAAAGCTCGGGAAATCCCTGTAGAGGGTAAGGGCATCCTCAACGAGGTCCGGATTTCTTGCTATTATGTGGGAGAGGTAGCCCGATAGGGAAAAAACCTTAAAGAGCTTCTCAAGGAACTCCTCCCTCTTGTCCTCGGAAAGTATCACTCTCCTTCCCGTAGGATTAAGGAAAAACTTGAAGAAGTTCTTAATTGTGTCATCCGGGCTTGGTGTTTCTTTTGATAGCTCGATTATCTTAGGGATTAACTTAATGTAAAGCTTCTTTTCCCTTTCGGTGAACTTCACGTTTTCTGAGCCGTAAAGGGGTTCTGTGAGCGTGAGGAAGGTCCTCCTCGGAAACTTAAAGCCTTCTTTCTTCAGTATCTCCTCTCCCCAAGCGGTATCCTCGGATATAACAGCCTCCTGAATCTCCTCATACTCCTCGGTCCTTTCCTCGGGAAGTATGCCCTCAAAAACGCTTCTCACAACGCTTCTGTGTTTACTCAGCTCCTTATCAAACGCCTCGGGTTCGTATCCGAGGTATTTTGCTATTGTCTCCTTTTCCTGCTCCCTTAGAACCTGTGTCTGGAGGCACTCCCTTAGCTGTATCCTGTGCTCAAGTTTCCTCAGGAATGTGTATGCCTCCTCAAGTTTTTGGGCTTCCTCGGAGGAGAAAACGCCTTTCTGCATGAGCTTATATATCGCCCTGTAGGTGTTGCTCTCCCTGAGAAGGGGTGATTTGGCTCCGAGGAGTATAACGAGAGCCTGAACGCTGAACTCAACCTCCCTTATTCCCCCCTCTCCCGTCTTTACGTTGTATCCCTTTATAAACCTCTTCTTCGCCTCCGCCTCTACTCTCTTTTTCATAAGCTTTATCTCTTCTATGAGTTTATAGTCCGAGGGGGCAAAAACGAAGGGTTTTACGACTTCCTTCATAAACCTTTCCGCGAGCTCCCTGTCTCCCGCAACGTGCCTTGCCCTCAAAAGGGCAAAACGCTCCCATATCCTCCCGTAGCTCTCGTAATAAAGTTCCGCACTCCTCAGGGACATGGAAAGGGGGCCGGACTTCCCGAAGGGTCTCAGGTCAAGGTCAACGATGTAGGGAATGCCCTCGGGCGTCTGGGTGGTAAGAAGCTTTACGACCTTCTGAAAGAGCTTCGTAAAGAACTCGTTCAGGCTGAGCCTTCCCGCATTGCCTTTATCCGAGGAGTGGAGGAAGATGAGGTCTATATCCGAGTAGTAATTGAGCTCCTCGCTTCCCAGTTTCCCTAGTCCTATAACCGTTGCGGTTGCCAGTTTTCCCTCTTCCTCTTTAGGCTCTCTGTATCTTTCAACGCTTTCCTCCCAAGCCCTCTTTAAGGAGGCCTCAACGAGTGCATCGGGAAGGTATGAATACTCCCTGAGTATATCCTCGTAAGACGCCGTTCCGAGGAGCTCCTTTGAGAATATCCTCATAAGCTCCCTGTGTCTGTAAAAGGCAAGCCTTTCCGAAAACTTCTCGTCCTCGTGAACGCCGGAAACGAGACTCTCTATCTCCTTCAGGTAGTCTTCTTTTTCCTTTGTTAGATACCAGAGGTTAGGGATAGTGTTCTGAAACTCCGTGGGGTGCTTGAGAAGGAACTTTCTCAAACATCTTGACTGCTCAAGTATCATTAAAAGGAGGGTGAAGCGTCTCTCGTTCAGGTAATTGAGGAGGCTTGAGGGCTCGGGATGGTTCTTGAGAAGCTCCTCAAAGTAAGAGAAAGCTTTATCTATATCCTTCAGGAAGGGCTTTGCGGAATGAAGCCAGGAGGGGGGAACCATTTAAGGACCTATCGTTAACTTGGTTCCCTTTGATGGGGGAACGTGTCTTAAAAGGTTCAGGGAGAAGTTTAGGTTATCGTAAAGGGTTATTGAGTAGTTATCCCAGAAGACGCACGTCCCCGCAAGACAGAAGTATCCCCCGCTCGGGGGAGCTATCTGTTCCGCTATGAGAAGGGTGTAAAATCCCATGTTTGATTTTGCGGTATCTTCCGCCCTTACGACTATCTTCGTATCGGGCATTATGGGCTTTATGGATGCTGTGCAGGCGAGAACGATTTTTTCAACATTTACCTCGTTCTTCTCGTTCTTGTTATACCTCCTTATCTTTGATGTGACGAGGAAGTATTTATCCCCGTTGTGATTGTTAACCTCGTCCGTGACCTCATCGGGGTTAAGCTCCATTCCGAAGGCCCTTGCGAGGGTGTTGCAGGTGTCCGCTATTCTGTCCTCGTTTTTGTAGTATCCCGCGAGGATTACCTTCTTTCCGTCCTTCCACACCCATCTCTCAACGTCCTTAACCTCGTTTTCTGTAAAGGGAATCTCGGGGTAGTTGAAAACTATAACGTCATACTTATTTAAGCTCTCCCAGTCATTCACCTCATCTATCTCAATTCCCGCCTTTTCCGCTTCCCTCTGGAGTATGGAAAAGTAGTAGTAATCGGTAATGGTAAACTCCTGATGGGTTATGTCCCAGCCGACCTTAACACTCATGGTTTATAATTTTAACCGCTCAACCTTAAGGTAAGGCTTCCTCATTATTCTCCCTACGCGAACTCCCGGGTCAAAGGGCTGAAACTCCTCGTAAGCGTTGGGAACAAACACAACGCCCTCAGCTATATTCTCGTTTATCTGGACCTTAAGGCTTACCTCTCCCAGCTTCAGGGTTTCCCCAACCTTTTCAAAAGTTTTTGAGTTTACCTGTGCGAACTGCTCCCTCTCTATTGCGTGCGTCCAGGGATTCCAGTGACCGAGCTCCTCAACGAGGGTGTTATCGCAAACAAGCCATAAATCCCCCTCTTCCCTCTCTTCCCAATCCTCTACCTCGTAATCCTTTATATCCCTCATCTTAAGGGAAACTCCTCCCTCTTTTTCCTTCAACTCCTCAAGCTTTATCCCGTATTCCTTTAAGAACTCCTCAATGTTATAACTCCCCTCAAAAAACTCGTGGGGATTGGGGAAGGGAGCCTCAAGAACTTTCGGAGAATACGTTAGGAAACCGAAGCCTTTTCCTATAAACTCCCTCTCACAGAAAAGTGTTCTCGGTAGGATTAAAAGGCTGTTGTTTGCGGTAATCGTAGGGAAGTATGCGAAGTTTATAACGTTTTTCTCCCTCAGGAGCTTTATCTTCTCGTCGGGAAGGTATATAAAGGGGTTTCCGAAAAGTATTAAGGTATCAAACTCCTCAGCCCTTTCTATGAACTCCTTTAAGCTCTTGTGGGGAAGGGGGGTTATGTTCCCTACGAAGGAGTAATCTGAGCCGAACTTCTCCCTTATTTTCTTTACCGCTCTTAATACTCTGTTTTTGAAGGGACTCTTTAGGAGCGTCTCCCCTACTATCAGAACCGTATCCCTTCCGAGGAGCTTCAGGAAGTTTAAAATCTTCTCCTCGTAATCTTCTTCCGATATGGCTTCAAGAATCTTGATAACCTCTTTGGGGTTCGTTAAAACCTTCTGGGTTGATTTCTGAAATACCGTTGTGTAACGGCTTCCCGCGGTGAAGATAAAGGCGTCCTTCTCAAAGGCATCCACTATCCAGCGGGTAAGCATAACTTCCGAGAATGTAGGCTCAGCCTCAAATATGAAAAGGGCTTTTTTATTGACCCATTCCTGAGCTCTAATGCTTGTCTGGAGAAAGGGAAGGTAAACCGAATCGGTGAAAATCTCTTCGGTTATGCTCCTCGCTATCAGGTACTCCTCAATGCCCGAAAACCTGTCAAGGAAGAAGGCGACCTTTCCCTTTATAAGCTCCCCGAGGAGCTTCTTTGCGGTTTCAAGGCTTATCTCCTTGAAGTTATCTCCTTCCCTTATGAGCGGTTTTGTTATCCTGAGGGGATTTTGGGGAATTTCCTGTATGTAGGTTATCCCTTTTGTGCAGAAGCTCCCTATCCCGTTGGGGTCGTGGGGGTGTCCGTAGAGGTCAACGAGCTTTTCCCCTTTCAGGTAAGCTATATAACCGCAGGAAGCGGAACACCCGCTACAAACACCGCATACCGCTTTATCAAAATCCTTAACGGTAAGGGGTTTAGAGGTGGGAACCAATGGCACTCAAGCCTCCTTATCGTCAAGATTTACGAGACAGGGGAGCTCCTTGCCCGCAAGGAGCTCAAGGAATGCACCTCCTCCCGTTGAGACGAAATCAAGGGCGTGGTAAACGCCCGCTTTGTGTATGGCGTGGTCCGTGTCTCCTCCTCCCGCTATCGTGAGGGCTGGGGACTGGGCAAGGAGTTTTGCAAGCTCTATCGTTCCGTGCTTGAACTTGTCTATCTCAAATACCCCCATGGGTCCGTTCCAGACTATAGTCTGGGCATCCGAAAGTATCTCCTTCAGAAGCTCAACGGAAACGGGTCCTATATCAAGTCCCATCCATCCGTCGGGTATCTCCTGCCAGGGGACCACTTTCGTTGGCGTGTTTTCGGAGACCTCAGTTCCTATAACGAAGTCAACGGGAAGGTAAAGCTTTATATCAAGCTTCTTGGCAACATCTATGAGGTCCCTCGCAACGTCTTCAAGGTCTTCCTCAACGAGAGAGCTTCCCACTCTGTATCCCATAGCCTTTAAAAAGGTGAAGGCCATGGCTCCGCCTATGAAGAGCTTATCAACCCTTCTTATGAGGTTCTTAATAACCTCAAGCTTTGAGGATACCTTTGCACCCCCCAGAATGGCAACGACTGGCCTCTGGGGAGAGACCATAGCCTTCTCAAAGTAGTTTATTTCCTTCTCAAGTAAGAAGCCCATAACAGCGGGCTTTAAAAACTTGGGAACGAGGTAAACGCTTGCGTGCTTCCTGTGGCAGGTTCCGAAGGCGTCCGCAACGTAAACCTCTCCGAGGCCTGCAAGCTCCCTTGCGAAGTTCTCGTCGCATTCGGTTTCCTCTTTGTGAAACCTAAGGTTCTCAAGGAGGATTATATCCCCCTCTTTCATAGAGAAAACCATCTCCTTGACTTCTTCACCCACGCAGTCGGGCGCGAGCTTAACCTCCCTTCCCACATACCTTGAGAGCCTTTTTGCAACGGGCGCGAGGCTGTATCTTGGGTCCCTGTTCTTCGGCCTCCCGAGGTGGGACATTAAAATTACCTTTGCATTTGCATCAAGGAGATACTCAACGGTCGGGAGGGAGGCCTTTATCCTCGTGTCGTCAACTATGTTTCCCTGGTCGTCTATAGGGACGTTGTAATCAACCCTTACGATAACCCTCTTTCCCTTTACGTCAACATCCCTGAGTGTCTTTTTTCGCAGCATTACGCCCTCCGCGGGTTTAGTGGGAAAGTAATTATTATCTTAACAGTTAAAATTCACTTGTAATACTTCTTACTAATCTGTGCCCTTTCCTCCCTGCAGTTGACATCTTCCCTCTCTATATACTCCTTCTGTTTCTGAATGGCCTCTTCTCCCGTAACGAGGTCCTTTAAATCCCTCTCAAGGTTTGCAGGCTTTAACCTTGCTATCCATCCCTCGCCGTATGGGTCCTCGTTTATGAGGTCGGGCTTGTCAAAGAGCTTCTCGTTCCTCTCAACAACTTCACCCTCTATATCCGCGGGAACGGGGCCCGCCCACTTTCCGCTCTCAAGACTTGCAACGGGCTTTCCCTTCTTCACGTATTTTCCGGGAGCCTTAATCCTTATGTTTATTATCTTTCCCGCCCTTGCCTGACCTATGTCCGTAACGCCTACCGTAACAGTTCCGTCCTCGTTCACCCTGAACCAAACCTGGTTCTCAATATCGTAGTAAAGGTCCGCCGGTATTACACAACCCCTGTATTCCTCAACCTTTGCCATCTTCACACCTCCACAAAATTTTACAGGAATTCTCTAAAAGAGAAACGAGCTCGTAAGCCCTATAAAGGGAGTTTTCCAAACAAAAAACCCCGTGCCCTCTTATAACCGCTATCCTATGGGATTTAAAACTCTCTTTTAAGGCTTCTGATAGCTCCTCGCTTGCGGAGGGGCTTCTTAGTGAGAGGACGGGAACGCTTCCGAGAGCTTCTTTACCTTCAGAGTCAAGGGGAGTTATCTCCTTTCTTTTGAAGGAAACACAAAGGGTATAGGGAGCGTGAACGTGGAGGAGGGAACTGTAAGGAAACTCGTTTAAAATAGCTCTGTAAACCCTCAGCTCGGAAGAAGCCCTTTCATCAAGGATACTTTTCCCTTTCAGGGGAATAGATATTATGTCCTCTTTGCTCAAATTAAGTAGGTTTGAACCCGTTCGGGTTATGAAGAGTCTTTCCCCCCTCTTTCTCCCCATATTTCCCGTGTAGGAGTAAGTGAGTCCTTCCTTTGAGAGCATCTCGGAGGTGAGAAGGAAGTCCCTTATAATATGCTCCATCAGAGTAAGGATATTACAAATAGCTTATATAAGGTTAAAGAATTTCTTATAAGCTGTAAAAGGAAGTTAATAATGTTTTTATGGAGCTTCTTAAGGTTGAGGGACTTAACCTATGGTATAGAGATAAGAAGGTTCTTCACGATGTTAGCTTTTCAGTAAAAAGCGGGGAAGTTCTCTGTATAGTGGGAGAAAGCGGTTCGGGAAAGAGCTCAATCTTTCACGCGGTAATGGGGCTTCTACCCCCTTACGCCAGAGTTGAGGGGAGAATAATCTTTAAAGGGAAGAACTTACTTGAGCTTAGCGAAAAGGAGATGAGAGGTATAAGGGGAAAGGATATAGGTATGGTCTTTCAGGAGCCTTCCTTATACCTTGACCCCCTTTTCACCGTTGGAGTTCAGATTATGGAGGCATACACGGAACACTTCGGAAAGAAAGGAGCATACGAGAGAACCATAAAGGCGATGGTGAAGGCGGGCATACCAGAGCCTGAAGAAAAGTTCCGCATGTATCCCCACCAGCTCTCGGGAGGTTTAAAACAAAGGGTCTGTATAGCTGTCGCCGTTGTGTGCGAGCCTCCCCTCATTCTCGCGGATGAGCCAACTACCGCCCTTGACGTTTCTCTTCAGAAGAGAATTCTCCACCTCTTCAGGAAGTTCAGGGAAGAGGGAAAGGGTATCGTGATAATAACCCACGATTTTGGAGTTGTTGCTGAGGTCGGGGACAGGGTTATAGTCCTCAAAGATGGAAGGATAGTTGAAGAGGGAGACGTATTCAGTATATTTGATAATCCGAGGCATGAATACACAAAGAGGCTCTTGAGGGCTCTGTGATGTTTGAACGCTTGTTGTGGCTGAAGGAGACCGATTCAACCCAGAAGAGGTTAAAGGAATGGAATCTTCCCTACGGAACGGTTATCGTTGCGGACATACAAAAAGAAGGAAGGGGAAGGAAAGGAAGGAAGTGGGTCTCCCAGGAAGGGGGGCTCTACTTCAGCTTCTTGCTGGACCCCAAAAGGTATAGGGACCTAATACAGCTTCCCCTAATTCTGGGGTATGCCCTCTCTCAAGCCTTTGAGGATTTAACAGGTATTTCCTTTAAGATAAAGTGGCCGAACGACGTTTATTACGAAAACAAAAAGGTTGCGGGTATACTCTGTGAGCTTTACAGGGAGAAGCTGATAGCGGGAATAGGTGTTAACCTGAACCAGAAAAATGTTCCCGAGGAGATAAAGGAAAGGGCGACAACCCTTTACCTCATAACGGGAAGGGAAACGGAGAGAAGGGAAGCCCTCCTCAAAATTCTCGGGAATATCTCCAAAAACCTGAGGGAATTTGAAGAAAAAGGATTTAAAGCTTTTAAAGATAGGATTGAGAAAAGGCTTCTTTACGTAAACGAAGAGGTTAAGCTCTTTGACGAGGAGAGGAGCTTTTACGGGAAGTTTGTCGGTCTCTCCCAGAGAGGAGGTGCTCTAATCTATACCGATGAAGGCATTAGGGAGTTTCTATCGGGTGATTTGAGCTTAAGGAGATGTAAATAATTCCTTTTAGGAATATTAGTATCAAAAAGTATAGTATATAACTTCCAAGTAAGTACTTGCAGAATTTACTACAAAAGTTAAATTTTTTTTAAACTTTAGGAGGGGCTGATGTTTGGGTTATAAAATAGGTTTCCTTTACTCTCCTCCTGAAGATAAATAGGGGGTATCAAGATGATAAGGTTAAAAATAACTGGAATGACCTGTCATCACTGTGCCCTAACAGTTAAGAAAGCTTTGGAAAGTGTTGAAGGTGTTAAGAGAGCAGAAGTCTATTTCCCGCAGGGTTATGCAGAGGTTGAAGGGGAGGCAGACGTTAAAAAACTTATAGAAGCTGTAGAAAAAGCCGGTTACGGAGCGGAGGAGATTACTTCTCCGGAAGCTTTTATACCTTCTAAGAACTCTTATGACCTCCTCATAATAGGTGGAGGCTCTGCAGGCTTTGCCGCAGCAATAAGGGCTATTGACCTGGGTGCCGAAAAGGTATTGATAGCCGAAGACAATATTATAGGTGGGACGTGTCTGAACAGGGGTTGCATTCCCTCAAAGTACTTCATTGATGTGGCAAACCTCTTCTATCGGGCAAAAAATCCAGAAATGCCTGGGGTTAAAATCAAGGGAGCAGAAATTAATCTTGAGGAGGTTGTCTCCGCAAAGGATAAACTCCTTGAAGAACTTAGAATGGAAAAGTATTGGAACGTTCTTGAAGCTTATCCCCAAATAGAGTACATACAAGGAAGTGCAAGCTTTGCCGCTGAAGATAGAGCTTATGTGGGAAGCAGGGAAGTTAGCTTTTACCGTGCTGTTATAGCAGCGGGTTCCCGCCCCTTCATACCACCTGTACGGGGTATTGAAGAAACAGATTACTTTACCAGCGACGATATATTTGACATTAAAGAACTTCCCGAGAGGTTAATAATTTTAGGGGGAGGAGCTGTAGGTTTAGAACTGGGACAGGCCTTCCTGAGAATGGGTTCAGAAGTTGTTATTGTTGAAGCAAGAGAGGATATACTTCTTAACGCTGAACCGGAACTGAGAAACTACCTCAAAGAGTATCTGCTAAAAGAAGGCATAGAATTGCTGACGGGAACAAAGGCGGTTTCGGTGAAGAGAAAAGCAAATAGGATAAAGCTTGTAGTTAAGAAAGAAGGTAAAGAGCTTGAGCTTGAAGGAACTCACCTCCTTGTAGCTACCGGAAGGGTCCCAAATACCGATAAAATCAAAGCGGAAAAGGCGGACGTTGAGCTTGACGAAAAAGGTTTTGTGAAAGTAAACGAGTATCTCCAAACGAGTAACGAAAGGGTTTACGCGGCAGGTGATTGTGTAGACACTCCTTTCCTTGTTACAGTTGCTGCCTTAGAGGGTAGCGTTGCAGCCGAAAATGCCCTTAAGGGAAACAATCTGAAAATAGATTACAACTCTATTCCCAGAGCGATATTTACGGACCCTGAACTTGCTTCTGTAGGGTTAACAGAAGGAGAAGCAAAGAAAGAGGGATTTGAAGTTGATGTTCGCGTCCTTGAATTATCTAAAGTTCCAAGAGCAAAAATAAGTTTCAGAACGAATGGTGCTGTCAAAATGGTAGTTGAAAAAGGTAGCGGAAGGGTTTTAGGTGTTCACGTTCTTGCACCTCACGGTGCGGAAATAATTCACAGGGCTGTTCCTGTTGTGAAGTACGGCTTGACAATTAACGATGTTATTAATATGGTTGACGTTTATCCAACTCTTTCCGAGTGTATAAAGCTATGTGCTCAAAGCTTTAAAAAGGATATATCTAAACTTTCTTGCTGTGCTCAATAAATAACTCAATTTTTAGAACCACATCCTTAAACCAAAAATAAGGTCAAATCTATCCGTATCCTCTCCGCTCGCTTCCATTACATCTTTTGCTTTACCGAGGTATGTAATCCAGCTAATACCTATGTAAGGGGCGAATTCCCTTCTTATCTCGTATCTTAACCTCGCACCCAGCTCTAGGTAGTTCACACCCTTCCATATTCCGACATCCTCTATATCCGAAAAGGCTACAACCGTTTCAAGTCTAGGTTGCAGTATAAGACGCTGAGTAAAAAGAAGGTCATACTCCACTTCAATATCTGCACTTACTTTTCCTTCCGTATCAATTCTGACATTTGCGTCCACCTCAAACCAATATGGGGCAAGGCCCTGAAAGCCAACAACTCCATACGTTCTACTCTTTGAGTTATCACCATAAACCGAAGCAACACCACCTCCTAACCTGAAATCCCAGAAAGCTGTTATTAATTGAGAGTAATAAATATCAAACCTTTCAACGGTTCCACTTCCATTCTTGAGTGAATGTTCACCTTCCGTTTCCATCCAAAGCCTCCTAAAGTCTCCGCCATACCAAAACTCTACATCGTATACAAATTCTTTTTCATCAGAATTACGACGGTATTCAAAAAGGTCAAAAAGTAACTTGCCAAACCTCGCAGGGGGAAGAAGGACTTTCCTTATTATATTCGGGTCAGGTCTGTAGTTAGGTAAATTTACACGTTCCTCCTCCTGAGCTTGTGTCCCAAATGTAAATAGAAGATAGAGTATTATCAGGAGTTTTAGCTTTATTGAGAGATTTTTCATAACTGTACCTCCTTAGGTTACTTCAACAACTCTTATCATTCCCGTATGCATGTGATACAAAAGATGGCAATGAAAAGCCCAATAACCCTTTGCGTCTACAAGAACATCTACGCATAATTTTTCTCCTGGTTTTAGGTTTATTGTGTCCTTCCTGGGTTTATACTCGCCGGACCCATTGTCAAGGTACATCCACATACCGTGAAGGTGTATCGGATGGTCCATCATGGTGTGGTTTACCCAAACCATTCTCACGAGCTCACCGTAACGTAACTTTATGAAATCTCTTATATCAGAGGTCCACCTGTTACCGTCGTAGGTCCACATTCTCCATATGAACCTTTCCATGTTGCCCGTAAAGTGAACCTCAATAATCCTATCGGGCTTTCTCTTATAGAGAAACTCCCAAGGTGTATAGCTCTTTAGGTCCGCGTATGTGAGTACCTTATGCTTCACATCTTTCAAACCAACCCCTGGGTCATCAATCCTGCATAATGGGTCCGTGTTTAACATAGCTGCCGTCGGACCGAAATCGAAATTTTTAAGCTTCGGTTCACACATGCCACATTTACTACCTTTCATATGACCATGGTGCATTTTTCCTTGCATATGTTTCATATGAGCCCCGCCGTGGGCTTCCATCCCTCTTTCCGGAGGCTTCCTCCTGGGAGGTATAGGGCCTTCCATACCCGGCTCTGGAGCCAGTGTTCCCCTTGCGTAACCGCTTCTATCCATAGCTTCAGCAAATATGGTGTATGCCTTATACTCTGTAGGTTGAACTATAACGTCGTAACGCTCGGCGACCGCTATCCTGAATTCGTCTACTTCAACGGGTTGAATGTTTTGTCCGTCAGCCTGGACAACGGTCATCTTGAGACCGGGGATTCTAACGTCAAAGTAAGTCATTGCTGATGCATTTATAAACCTGAGCCTTATTTTTTCACCGGGTTTAAAAATAGCGGTCCAGTTTTCCTCGGGTGTGTGTCCGTTCATAAGGAATATGTATGTAGCCCCAGTTACGTCAGCTATGTCTCTCGGTGACATTCTCATAGAAGCCCACATCATACGCTCCCTAAGGGCTTGAGCTAAACCTTTCGTTCTTATGTCGTTAAAAAAGTCAAAAATGGTTCTCTTGTTATAGTTGAAATAACCATCCTCTTTTTTTAACCTTGAAAGAATCCAATGTGGGTCTTTAAAGGACCAGTCTGATAAGACTATTACGTATTCCCTATCGTAGGTAAACGGCTCGGGTTCTTCGGGTTCTATAATTAGAGGGCCATAATGTCCAAGTTGCTCCTGGAGTCCTGCGTGGGAGTGGTACCAGTAAGTTCCGTATTGCTTTACCTTAAACTTAGCCGTAAACTTCTCACCCGGTTTTATGCCAGGAAAGGTAACTCCTGGAACACCGTCCATTTGATAAGGTAAGAGTATGCCGTGCCAATGTATAGACGTTATCTCGTTAAGTTCGTTGTATATGTTAAGTTCCGCCCACAATCCTTCCTTTAGCTTGACAAGAGGACCAGGTAGGTTATCGTTTATCGCTATACCCCATCCTAACTTTCCATCAAATTCTATAGGACTTTTTCTAATAACAAAATCGTAAATTATCTTTCCATTTTTCTTTTTATAATCACCTATTTCTATGCCTTTATCGGCACTTTTCGGAGGATATGCAAAAGAGTAAAACATATTCCCTAAACTATAAGCAGCACCTAACGTGATTGAACCTTTAATAAAATCTCTTCTTGAAATCATATTTATACCTCCAAAGCAATAAAGACCTATTATACCCTTTGTTGTTTAATCTATTTGGTAATAAAGTGAATTCAACGTTTACATTTATCGTTATTTTATTTTATTTTTAACATTGTTTATTAATTAAGCTCAAGCTCCATGAGTAGTGCGTTCTCTCCGTCCGAGTAATACCCCTTTCTTTCCCTTACAACCTTAAAGCCAAGCTCCTTGTAGAGGTTTATAGCCCTTATGTTGCTCTTTCTGACGTCAAGGAGAACCTTGTTAACCCTATTTCCGAGAGCTTTAATTCCTTCCCTCAGAAGAAGCTTTCCGTATCCCCTTCCCCTGTATCTTTTGTCTATCGCAAAGGTCATAACCGTTGCCTCATCTTTTATCACCCAGAATATTACGAAGCCTATTACCTTTCCGTCTTCTTCAAGAACGAACTTACGGGAGTGTTTATTCTCAAACTCCTTCTCAAAGGAAAACCTGCTCCACGCATCCGTTGTGAAGCTCTCCTTGTTTATCCTGTAAACCTCATCCAGGTCCTCCTTTCTCATCTCCCTTACTTTAGCCATCCTGTTAAGATTATCTTATGCTGGGAGTTATAGGTGGTAGCGGTCTTTACAAACTTCCCGGCCTGAAGGTAATTGAAGAAAAAGAGATAGATACGCCCTTCGGAAAGCCCTCCTCTCCCCTCATAATCGGTGAGGTAAAGGGAAAAAAAATAGTTTTTTTAGCAAGGCACGGGAAAAAACACTCCTACCCTCCCCATCTCGTTCCCTACAGGGCTAATTTATGGGCTCTCAGGGAAGCTGGGGTAAACAGGGTTCTCGGGATTTTTGCGGTAGGGGGCATAAATAAACTACTTCTTCCCGGGGATTTTGTAATAATTCATGACTTTATGGATTTTACAAAAATGAGGAAATCAACCTTTTACGAGGGAATTTACTCGCCCGACGTTGAGGGAGAGGATAAAGTGGCAAAGCTCCTTAACGAAAAGAAGGTCGTCCATATAGACGTTTCTTCTCCTTACTGTCCCGAGATGAGAAGTATTCTTTCGGAAGTTTTAAAGGAAAAGGGACTGAGATTTCACGAAAAGGGTGTTTACGCCTGCACCGAGGGTCCGAGGTTTGAAACTCCTTCCGAGATAAAGATGCTTGATAGGCTCGGGGCGGACGTCGTAGGCATGACGGGTTATCCCGAGGTTGTTCTTGCGAGGGAGCTTACCATGTGCTACGCAGGGCTTTGTGTTGTTGCAAATCCCGCCGCGGGAATAGCGGGATATAGACTCACAAGCGACGAGGTTATAAGTCTTATGAAGGAAAAGGAGGACCAGGTGAGGGATATCTTAATATCTTTCATAGAGAAACTTCCAGAGGAAAGGGGATGTGAGTGCGAAAAAGTTCTGGAAGGAGCTGAGGTATGAGTATTGAGCAGCTACTTCAAAACGAAGCGGTAAAGGAGTTCGGAACGGGAGTTCTTATCGGTTTCACACTCGGTTATACCTTCAAGCACCTATTTAAGTTCTTCGTTATACTCCTCGGACTCTACCTTATAGGCCTTATTTATCTTAGCAATAAAGGAATAGTTCAGGTTGACTGGCAGAGTCTCCAGTCCTGGGTAAACTACCTGTTCCAGGGATTTAAGAACTTCATGGACAGCATTAAAGCACCTATTGCTTCCCTGGGAGGCTTCACCGTAGGCTTTGCCCTCGGCATGAAGTTTTAATCCTCATACTCCCTTCCGTATCTCTTGTAAAGGTATAAGACCCTCATTATGAGAGAGGCAAGGGTTAAAAGAGTTATGAGCTTTATACCGAAGCCCAGCCCGAGTGGAAAGTGAAGCCTCTCAAGGAACGAGAATATTATCAAGGTTATGTGGGTCTCAGGCCTTCCGAAGAATCCGACACCCTCAAGGGGGTCTATAATCTTGCCCTTTTGTCTTTCCGAATATCCTATCTCCGCATAAGCAACGGGCTTTATGAAGGAGTGGAGCATGGAAACGGTTATAGCGGTAATGGCTACAAAGGGGGAAGCGTAAGCAAATCCGACCGCTCCCAAGACAAAGCCGTCAACCCACTTATCCGCAATCCAGTCAAATACCGCGCCGAACTTGGTCGTCTTTCCCGTTGTTCTCGCTACAACTCCGTCAAGGAGGTCAAATAAGCCCGAGAGGGCTAAGAATAAAGCTCCGCTCAAAACCTTGTGGTGGAAGTAAAAGTATGCGGAAACGCTACCGAGAAAAAGGGATATAAGGGTTATGAAGTTGGGGGGAAGCCCCGTCCTTGCGAGGCTTTCCCCGAGGGGATGATAAAGCCTTTTTAAGCTATCCCTTTTGCTCGTCAGGTTCATTTAAGCTCCTTCTTTCCGAGCCAGGGCATCATCTTCCTTAACTCTTCACCAACCTTTTCTATAAGGTGGTTTCTGTCCCTCTCAAGGAGTGCGTGGTATACGGGTCTTCCCGCCTTGTTTTCAAGTATCCACTCCCTAGCGAACTCACCTTTCTGTATCTCTTTAAGGGTTTTTTCCATAACGGGCTTTACGACCTCGTATATCCTTTCTCCCCTCGTTACATCTCCGTATTTTGCGGTGTCAGAGATTGAGTATCTCATTCCCGAAATTCCATGTTCGTATATAAGGTCAACTATAAGTTTAAGTTCGTGCAAGCACTCAAAGTATGCAACTTCCGGCTGGTATCCCGCATTTACGAGGGTCTCAAATCCCGCCTTTATGAGTGCGGTAACTCCCCCGCAGAGAACCATCTGCTCACCGAAGAGGTCCGTTTCAGTTTCCTCCTTGAAGGTCGTTTCTATAACTCCCGCCCTTGTAGCACCTATTCCCTTTGCATAGGCAAGAGCCTTTTCCTTACACGTTCCCGAAGCATCCTGGTGTATCGCAACGAGTGCGGGAACACCCTTCCCTTCCGTATACATCCACCTTACGAGGTGTCCGGGACCCTTTGGTGCGACCATAAAGACGTCAACGTCCTTAGGGGGAACAATCTGTCTGAAGTGTATGTTAAATCCGTGGGCAAAGGCGAGGGTCTTTGAGGAATCAAGATGAGGCTTTACTTCCTTTTCGTAAACTTCGGGCTGAACCGTGTCGGGTATCAGGAACATAATTATGTCCGCTTTTTTAGTAGCTTCCGAAGGGGTGTAAACCTCAAAGCCGTCCTCCTGAGCTTTCTTCCTTGACCTGCTTCCCTCGTGGAGGCCTATGATTACGTTAAGACCGCTGTCCCTGAGGTTAAGAGCGTGAGCGTGTCCCTGACTTCCGTATCCCAGAATGGCTATCACTTTATCCTTCAGGATATCAAGGCTCGCATCGGAGTCATAGTATATCTTTGCCATTCATTACCTCCTTTCGGAAAAAGTTATTATAATAATTATAGGGTAGTGCCCGTAGCTCAGGTGGATAGAGCGCGAGATTCCTAATCTCGAGGTCGCGGGTTCGAGTCCCGCCGGGCACACCACTACTCTTATGGAATTCTCAAAAGTATTTAAAAACGTAAATGTAATCCTTTTCAACGGAGTTCCTGAGTTTATAAAAAAGTTCGGAATTTCTGTAAAAATTTCGGAAGAAGGGCTTCAGGTATATATAGAAAAGGGAACTATATACAGAGGAAAAAGTTCCTCACGGGGAAAGCTAAAAAGGTTGAATGAACGTCCTAAGGATATAAAAGAGCTGTGTAGTCTCCTCGGGATACCCTTTTCCGATGAAGGTATAACTATATTCAGAAATACGTTAATCCACGTAAAGGAGGATAAACTTTCCGAGTATACCGAAAAGGTGGAAATTCTTGAGTTTATCTTTAATCCAGAGGAGGGTAATCTCCTCTTTAAGGAGCCTTTGAAGGGAGAAGAAAAAGAGGTGAAAAACTTTAAATCCGTTAAAAACATAACTGAGTTTCTTGAGCTCTCAAAAGATTTGTGGAAGGCTGTTGATTTCTTAGGTGTTTAAGCTTATACACAGAAGGGAAAGAATGTAAGATAATATATTTATGGTAGAAGTTGAGAAGTTAATAAAGGAAGGTTTAACCTTTGACGACGTTCTTCTCGTTCCCCAGTATTCTGAGGTTTTACCTCATGAGGTAGATGTATCCACTTATCTGACAAAGCGTATTAAGTTGAACATTCCAATCGTTTCCGCCGCTATGGATACAGTAACGGAGGCAAGGCTCGCCATAGCACTCGCAAGGGAAGGGGGAATTGGTATAATCCACAGGAACCTTCCCGTTAAGAAGCAGGCGGAAGAGGTTGAGAAGGTAAAGAAATCCGAAAGCGGTATGATAGTAAACCCCGTCGTGGTTAAACCGAACACGAAGGTGAAGGAAGCCCTCGATATAATGGCTAAGTATAAAATCTCGGGTGTTCCTGTCGTTGACGATGAAGGCAAGCTCGTAGGAATACTTACAAACAGGGACCTCAGGTTCATAAGACCCGAGGATTACGGAAAAGAGGTTTCCCTCTTCATGACGAAAGAGAACCTCATAACCGCAAAGGAGGGTATAACCCTTGAGGATGCGGAGGAGATTTTCAGGAAATACAAGATAGAGAAGCTCCCGATAGTTGACGACGAGGGAAGGATAAAGGGGCTCATAACGATAAAGGACATCGTAAAGAGGAGGAAGTATCCCAACGCCTGCAAGGATGAGCTCGGAAGGCTAAGGGTAGGTGCTGCTGTCGGAACGGGTGAGGAGACCCTTGATAGGGTATCCGCTCTCGTTGAAGCGGGTGTGGATGTCATAGTCGTTGATACCGCTCACGGTCACTCAAAGCGGGTTTTAGAAACCGTTGAAAAGATTAAGAGTCTGTACCCGGACCTTGACGTTATAGCGGGAAACGTTGCAACGGGTGAGGGAACGAGGGCGTTAATAGAAGCCGGAGCGGATGCTGTAAAGGTCGGTGTGGGTCCAGGTTCCATATGCACAACGAGGATAGTTGCGGGCGTAGGCGTTCCCCAGCTCACAGCAATTATGGAGTGTGCAAGCGTCGCAAGGGAATACGGCATTCCCATTATAGCGGACGGGGGAATAAGGTATTCGGGAGATATAGTTAAGGCTCTTGCAGCAGGAGCGAATGCGGTTATGCTCGGAAACCTCCTTGCCGGAACGGAAGAGGCACCCGGGGAGACGATTTACTACCAGGGAAGGGCTTACAAGGTTTACAGGGGAATGGGCTCCCTCGGTGCTATGAGCTCAAGAATATCCTCAGACAGATACGGACAGGAGAAGCTTGAGAAGTTCGTCCCTGAAGGGATAGAGGGAAGAGTTCCCTACAAGGGCAAGCTCGCAGATGTTGTTTACCAGCTCGTAGGTGGTCTTCGCTCAGGTATGGGATACGTGGGTGCAAGGAATATAAAGGAACTACAGGAAAAGGCAAAGTTCGTGAGGATAACGTGGGCGGGATACAGGGAGTCCCACGTCCACGATGTTCAGATAACTAAGGAAGCCCCCAATTACTGGGTGGAGTGATTTTTCCTTACCTTTTCTCGTTTAAAATTTCTATATGCGAGAGGTTGTTGTTGTCGGTTCGGGAATTTCGGGGCTTTCCGTTGCATATAGATTGAAGAAAAAGGGCTTTAACGTTGTCGTTTACGAGAAGGACGACCGCATAGGGGGAACCATAAAAACGGTAAAGGAAAACGGCTACCTGATGGAGGCGGGTCCCCAGACGCTCCTCGCGGATGAGGAGGTTTTCAACTTCCTCAAAGAGCTTAACTTAGAACCCGTTGAGGCAAGCCCTTCCTCAAAATACAGATACATTTACAAGGGCGGAGAGCTCATTCCTCTTCCCATGTCTCCCCTTGAGTTTATCACAACTCCCCTTCTTTCTTTCGGTTCAAAGCTAAAGGTCCTTACCGAGTTCTTTAAAGAAGGAACAGAGGAGGACGTATCCGTTGCGGATTTTATAAGGAAACACTTCGGTGAGGAGTTTTTAAACTACATCGTTGCTCCCTTTCTCTCGGGCGTTTATGCGGGGGACCCCGAAAAGCTATCCCTCAAGTATGCAACGCCTAAACTTTACGAAATTCAGAAGAGATACGGAAGTCTGTTAAAGGCATTCCTTAAGGAAAAAAAGTTCATGCCAAAGGGAAAGCTCGTTTCCTTTCCCGAAGGTCTTTCCCAGCTAATTGAAAAACTTTCCGAAAATCTTGAGGTTCATACTGAAAATGTGGTCCTCAGAATGAGGAAGTTTGAGGATAAGTTCAAGCTTGATGTAAGGGGTAAAAAAATAGAGACTAAAAGCGTAGTTGTTGCGTCCCCCGCTTACACCTCTTCTTACCTTCTTAAGGAGATTTCCTTCAGTGCGAGTGAGGAGTTTGACAAGATAGATTATCCACCCGTTGTGGTTGTAAACGTAGGTGTTGACGGAGATATCCCGGACGGATTCGGCTTTCTCGTTCCGAGGGTTGAAGGAAAGAGGATTCTGGGTGCCATGTTCATGTCAAAGCTATTCCCCGGAAGGGCACCCGAAGGGAAGGAGTTGCTCTCTGTCTTCCTCGGTGGTGCAACGGACAGGGAGATAATAGAGCTTTCCGACGAGGAGATAACCGCAATCGTTGAGAAGGAGCTTCACGAGATACTTCCCATAAAAGATATACACTACATAAGGATAGACAGGTGGAAGAGGGCAATACCCCAGTATAACGTAGGATACGGGAAGTTCCTTGAGCTTGCAAAAGAAATGGAGAAGGATTATCCCGGACTTTTCCTTACGGGAAACTGGCTTTACGGAGTCTCAATGAACAGTGTTATAAAGGCATCGGAAGGGGTTGCGAAAAAGGTTGAGAGTTTTCTCCGCTCTCAGGCGTAAACCTTTTTTCTTTTGAACATTACGTAAGCTATAACCTCAGCAACCGCTTTGTAAAACTTCGGGGATATCTCTTTCCCAACCTCAACCGCAGGATAAAGGGCTCTTGCAAGCTCCGGTTTTCTCACAACGGGAACCCCGTAAGCCCTCCCTATCTCAACAATCTTTTCCGCTATAACACCCTTTCCCTTTGCGACAACAACGGGAGCTTTATCCTTTTCGGGGTCGTATCTCAGGGCTATAGCTATGTGCGTGGGGTTCGTTATTATCACCGTTGATTTGGGAACCTCCGCCATCATCCTGCTCTTTGCAAGCTCCCTCATGCGTGCCCTTAGCCTCCCCTTTACCTCGGGGTGTCCCTCAAGCTGTTTATACTCCTCCTTTAGCTCCCTCCTTGACATCATTATTTTCCTCTCGTACTGCCACCTTCTGAAGGCGTAATCAAGAAGGGCTATGAAAAAAGCAACGACGCCCATAACTATCAAGACGCCCGTCGTAATGTTGAGAAACCTGTTAATGGCCTCAAGAACGGGAACAGACGCTGACTCAAGAAAGAACCACAAACTACCCTTAAGAATAAAGAGGGCTATACCTATGAGTAGAACAGCCTTCAGGGTGCTCTTTACCGCCTCAAAGAGGGTGGTAAGAGAAAAGAGCCTCTTAATACCCTCAAAGGGGTTTATCCTTTCAATTTTGAAAGATAAAGGTTTTAATGTGAAAATAAAACCGAACTGGGCAACGTGGGAGAGAAAAACTACAAGCAGAGATAAGAAAAAAAGTGGAAGTAAAACCTTAAGAAGGTCAAGGTAAATGTTCTTAAATATTCCCTCAAGGCTTGGTATATCTCCCTGAACAAAACCCGTTATTATCAGGAAGGCCTTAACAATCTCCTTTAGAATGTAAGCACCGAGAAAGAAGAGGAGTATTACAGAAAATAAAACGACGAGCGAGGAGGCTATCTCCTGACTCTTTGCGACGTTTCCCTCTTCCCTTACCTTCCTCCTTTTGTAAGGTGTTGCTCTTTCCGTTTTATGCTCCTCTGGCATAGAAATTAATATCTTGTATAATATTATTTTTGTAAAGGCGCGTAGCTCAGTGGGAGAGCGCCGGCCCGACACGCCGGAGGTCGGGGGTTCAAGTCCCCCCGCGCCTACCATCTAAAACAGTATGGACTGGGGACAAGTTCTCACAATTATCTTCGGGATAGCTGGTTTTATGTCCATTTTTATGCTATTGATTAACAGGCAAATTGAAATGGTAAACAAGAGAATTGACGACCTGAGACAAGACATGGACAGGAGGTTTGAAAAGCTTGAAAAGGAAATGGACAGAAGGTTTTCCGCACTTGAACAAGACGTCCGAGAACTCAGACAGCTTCTTTATAAAGTTCTGGAAGTAGAGACAAAAAAAGAGAAATAAATTCAAAAGGCTTCAAAGAACCTGAACTCAAGGTTTGTTATCCTTCTCAGGTTTGATAGGGCTTTCTCACCGAGGGATTTGTTAAAAGCGTTCACAACAACGTCAAGTTTAAATCCGTTTTCCTCAAGCTTCCTTCTCGCCATGTTCAGGAACTCTCTGAGAACCTCGTCCTTTTCTATCTCAAAGGGTGCACCAAGGAAATGGTGGCTCATACCGAGGAAGCTTCCGGGCTCCATTCTTACCATCAATCTTACGGGATTTAGACTTTCTATAAGCTCCTCGTAGTTGTTAGCATACTGAAGCCCGAACATGAGAAGGGCATCGGTTATTATGTATTGGGAGGAAGGGTCAACGAACTGCCTGAAACCGCTCTCTCTAAAATCGTATTTGGGCCTCTCCCTCGTTGTCTCAACCCAGTGGTAATAAGGCTCGGAAACGAGAAAGAACACCCTTTCGGGGGAGAAATCCTTTTCCGAGATTCTCCCCCACATCATAATCAGCTCCGCCATAACTTTATTAAATCCTCTCCGCAAGGTAATCCGCTATATGTTTGACCTCCTGTTTATTCTTGAACTTCTTCGCTCCGTCCCTGAGCTGAAGGACACATCCGGGACACTCGGTAACAACGTAGTCCGCTTCCGTTTTCTTGAAGTCAAGCATCTTCTCCCTCTGTATCTCCTCCGAAAGCTCGGGGTTCTTTATAGAAAAGAGTCCTGCAAATCCGCAACAGCTCTGGGCTTTCTCCGCTTTTACCGTTTGGGCATTCTCAACCTTTTCAAGAACCTTATAAAAGTTGTTTGGGTTGAGCTTCATGGCGGTATAGTAGTGACAGGGGACGTGAACCGTTACCTTCTCACCTTTTCCTTTGAACTTTATCCTCTCGTCGGAGAGAAGCTCGGTAAAGCTGTAAACCTTCCAGTCCTTTTGGTAATCCTCTTTCAGGGCACCCCCGCAGGTCGGACAGGCAACGACGATAGCGTCGTACTCGTATTTTTCCATCTCCTTAAGGTTGTGCTCCCTTAACTTCTCAAAGGCCTCAGTATTCCCGTGGTAAAGATGGGGTGCACCGCAACACTTAATATCTTTCGGGACAATAACCGTGTACCCCAGTTTATTTAAAACCTTTATAACGTTTTCCCCCGTCTTTCCGTAAAAGACGTCTATCATGCATCCCGTAAAGAAGAGGAGCCTCATCTTTTCCTTTTCAGCCTTAAAGGTTTTTCCCCTTATGCCGAAAGGCTTTCCGTAGGGCTTGGGGAAGAACTTAACGCCTCCTGTCGGGAGGGGAACTTTTATCTCCTTGGGAAGGGGTTTTGATAAAATTCCCGCAACCTTAAGGGCTACCCTTCCCACCTTTGACTGCATAAGCTCAAGGCTTTTTAGCCCTGCTTCAGAGATGAAATCTTTGCCCATCTCTTTGTTTTGTATCTCCCTCGCACGGGTGAGTATCTCCTTATACTGGACGTCGTTAGGGCATATCCACTCGCACCTTCTGCACATAGCACACTCGTTCCACTGGGCAACTACTTCCTTTGTAAGGGGAAGCTCCCCCTTTATTACCATCTCCGCGAGGGCAAGCCTTCCGCGGGCAAAGGCACCTTCCTCTTCCTTAAAGGGATAAGTGGGGCAGACGGACTTACAGAGCCCGCACTTCACGCATTTTTGGGCCAGGTCAAGGGGAAATTCAAACTCCTCTTTCATAGAGATGATTTTAGGGTTAGCCTTCTCTTATTCTATGATAAAAATTTCTTATGGAGCAGAAGAACTTTTACACAAAGATTTTAGTAAAAACCTTTTGAGAGGTGGAAGCATGTGGAGAGTTATATATACAGGTCAGAGGCCAGCTTATGAGAATATAGCCCTTGACAGCATCATGCTTGAGTTAAAAGCTGAAGGCAGAATTCCCAATACCATAAGGTTTTTGCAGTTTAAACCCGAGTGCGTCCTAATAGGCTATCACCAGGCGGTTGAGCAGGAAGTTAGGCTTGAGTACGTAAACAGGGAAGGCATAGAGGTTAACAGAAGGATAACGGGAGGAGGAGCTATATACTTTGACGAGACCCAGATAGGATGGGAGATAATAGCGGACAGGGAAAGCTTCGGGAATATGAGCTACGAGGAGATAACAAGGGCTATATGCGAGGCCGCTGCGGAAGGTCTGAGAAGGCTCGGGATAAATGCATCATTCAGGCCGAGAAACGACATAGAGGTGAACGGGAAGAAGATTTCGGGAACGGGAGGTGTCTTTGAGGGGAATGCATTCCTCTATCAGGGAACGGTTTTAATGGATATAAACATTGAGAGAATGCTAAAGTCCCTGCAGATTCCCGTTGAGAAGCTCACATCAAAGGGTATAAAGTCCGCGGAAGACAGGATAACCTGGGTAAAGAGGGAGCTCGGAAGAATGCCTTCAAAGGAGGAGGTATTTAACGCACTCCTTGAGGCTTTTGAGGAAAAACTCGGCATAAAGCCCTACTGGGGAGAGCTGACAAAGGAAGAGCTTGAGCTTCTTCAGGAGAAGAAGGATTACTTCAAGAGCGATGAGTGGGTTTACCACGTTAAGAAGACTATAACGGGAGATGAGGTTTTATACGGGATATACAGGTGTCCCGGAGGAACCTTCAGGGTTTCGGTAAAGGTTGACCCCCAGACGAAGGTCCTTCAACAGGTGATAATAAACGGAGACCTATTTATAAACCCCAAAAGGTTAATATACGACCTTGAGGCTTATCTCAAGCACACACCCATCAACGAGGTTGAGAAGAGAATAAGGGAGTTCTTCAGAAACAGGGAGTTTGAGAGTGTAAATCTCACGGTTGACGACTTTGTTGAGGCGGTAATGTTCCCTTTAAGGAAACTGGAGGCTGAAGAGCTCGGTATAGATAAAAAAAAACTGAATAGGGTAATAGGAAGCATAGGAGGAGGCCTCAAGGAAAACATAAAGAAGGCAAAGGTTATGCTCCTCCCCTATTGTGCTAAGCCCGCCTGGTGCGATTACAGGCACACCGACGACTGCGGGGAGTGCGGGGGCTGCACCGTGGGAGACCTATACAGGATGGCCTACGAGAAGGGAATGATACCCATAACGATAACGAGTTTTGAGATGTTGAGGGACGTTCTCCAGTGGTGCGGTGAGAACGGATACACCTATATAGGACACTGCTGTTATGAGTTTTACGAAAAGAGATACGAGATATTCAGGAAAGCGAAAGAGTGGGGTGCTAACGGCGTTCTGATAGACATAGAGGGTATAACCTGCTACTCCTTGGGAGTGGAGGAGGAGGAGAAGGCTTACCACGGCGAATTTCAGGTTGAGCTTGACCTCTACGTTGAGGACAGCGAAAAGCTCCTCTCAATAAAGGAAAACTCGGGAACTATCCCGAAAAGAAAGAGCGCTCAGAAACCCGTTCCCAACGAAACCCTAAAGGAGTTCATACCCCCTCACTATAAGATACCGAAGGTTGCACCTGGTCCCCAGGAGGACATGTCCAGGCTTCCCATAGTGAAGGAAACCTCTAAGGATATCGGCTTTATAAACGGGGAGAAGGTATCCCTTGAAGAGGCTATGGAAAAAGCGGTTGAGCTTCTAAGGAATGCGGAAAGACCGACACTTATAGTTGGTCCCCTCGTTCTCTGGGCTTGGAACGAGGAAGCCAAAAAGAAGGGAGAGCTCATAAGGGAGCTTAAACAACTCTTTCTGAACTTAAACGTTCATATACTTCCCGACTACAAGCCAAAAAACAAGAGGGTTGATTTCTCAAGGGAGGTTGACCCCCCGAATCCCCACCTCTCGGTTCTCCATGGAAACCACGACGTTACGCTTATGATAGGGGTTCACTGCTACAGGACGGACTTCACCATAAGGATGCTAAGGAAATACACGGATACAAAGATAATAACTCTATGCACCCTCTACGGACACCCCGATGCGGACGTATCCCTTGCGGGAGTGAACGCGGAAAGGCTTGAGAAGTTTATAAAATCCATAGTTAATGAAGTTTCTTAGGGCTTTTCTCCTTTCCCTTTACTACACCTTTAAGGAGGATTACTCCTATCACGCTTCCGCACTAAGCCTTAACTTTCTCCTCGTTCTCTCTCCCATGCTCGTATTCTTTACCGCAATATCCGTTTACCTTCCCTTCGTTGACGTTTCCGTTGTGGAAGAGTTCCTGAAGAAGGAACTTCCCGAAAGAACCCACGTTCTCGTTGACGAACTCCTAAAGGCTAAAAAATACGGAACCGTTGCCTCCGGTGTATCGGTCGTTCTCGCTTACTACTTCTCGGTAAACTTCCTGAAGAAGCTCCACAGAAGCTTTAAGTGGGTCGTTCCGGATAAAACGAGGTCAACGAAGGAACTCTTAATGTGGGTAGCCCTGCCCCTCGGCCTTGTAATCTTCTCGGTGGTTTACCCCCTTTTCGTATCAGCACTCCTTATTCTGAAGAGATTATTTCCCGAAAATATTGTTAAGTTCTCCGAAGTTTTATCCGCCCTTTCCTTCTCAAGTCTCGTGATACTCCTTTACGTGTTCTTTTTAAGGATAGGTAAGAAGAGAAATCTGGGACTGCTCTTTCTGTTTATCTTTCTCGGGAGCTTTACCCTACAGAAGCTCTTTACTTACTACACGATTTACATATTTAAGGGAAGCGTCCTTTACGGTTCTCTCAGCGGGATTTTCCTTTTCTTCCTCTGGCTTAACTTTAACTTCACCCTTATACTTACGGGAGCTAAGCTTCTTGAGCTTTACGAATCTCTTTGAGGAAGTTCCTCTTGAAGAAGTTCCTCATCACCTCAAGCACTTCGGAAACGCTCCTGAAGTTCTCTGGATACCTCATCTGGACGAACTTCACGTTTACCTCTTCCTCCTTCATTGCATTTACAACTCCGAGAACCTTCTCAACAGGGGGTATGTAGGGAGCTATAACCGCTATCTCATCTCCTCCCACTCTGAATACAACGGGCTGGAGTATTTCCTTCACATCCGTTCTCATAAGCTTCATAATTATTTCCTTCACATCCAGCATACCGCAACACTGAACGTTTATAAGCTCAACGAGCTTCTTCAGAACCCTGTTTCCCTCTTCCCAGCCGTATCTCTTATTTATCTCAAAAAGGTTCTCTATATCAAAGAAGGTGAGACAGAAGGGCTCTCCCCTCGCTATGAATCCCTCAAGGGCAGGAAGAAAGAGGTCTCCCTTTATCGCACCTGTGAAATCAAGGTAATAAAAGCTCCACCTTATCTTCTCAAGCTTTTCAGGGAAAAAGTCGTTTTCCAGAGGAATGTATGATATCCTTGAGAGTGCCTTAACAGCGTAATCCACTATGTCCGGGTCAAACTGCTTTCCCTTCAGTTCTACAAGCTCCTGAAGGGCTTTATCCCAGCTTTTTGCCTTCTTGTATATCCTCCTTGCGGTCATAGCCTCAAAGGAGTCCGCTATCGTGTAAATCCTCGCAAGGAGGGGTATATCATTCCCTTTAAGTCCGAAGGGATAACCGCTACCGTCGTATTTCTCCTGATGGTATAGGAGAACGTCAAGGCTCTCGGGAGGGATATCCAGGTCCTTCACCATCTCGTAGCCGAGCTCAACGTGGAGTTTCATAACCTCATACTCTTCGGGTGTTAGCTTTCCGGGTTTCAAAAGAACTACGTCCGGAATTGCAATCTTTCCTATGTCGTGTATGTATCCACCGAGCTCAAGAAACTTTAACTCCCTTTCCGTCAGCCCGAGGGCCTTCCCAATCTCAAGGGCGTAAAAAACTCCCCTTTCGGTATGCCCCCTCGTATAAGCATCACGAAGACCTAAAAGGCGGACGAAGAACTCAAAACTGAACGACACTTCATTTATTAAGTTATTAAACTTCTTTAAGAAGTCAATTATATTCCCTTATCGGTATATAATATAAGAATTTTAAAACACCGTTATAATTTTTCAAGAGGCAGACGGGGGAAGTTCCCGAGGAGCTTTCCGCTCTCGTCAAATATGAGGGTTGCGGGAAGGAATATGAGCTTAACCTGTTCCGTCAGCTTTCCCTTTGGGTCCGAAAGTATGGGATACCTCGGATTTATCCCTTCTTTCTTTAGGAAATCCCTCACGTCCTTTGGCGTCATAAAGACCGCAACCGAAACGACGTTATACCTCTCGGAGAGCTTTTTATAAACTTCGTTTAAAATTCTTAGGTCCTCGGTGTGTCCGGTGCAGGTTCCGCTCCATACGTATAGGAGGAGTTTCTTATTCTCCCTTTTAATCTTTACGGGATTTCCCGAAAGGTTAAAGAAGTTTATATCGTATATGGTTTCCTGAGAACAGGAAATAAGTAAGAGAAAAAAGATAAAAAGGTATCTCATCAATGGTGCATGTGGTGCATCTTCACGACGGGAACCTCAAGCTCTATCTCCCCGCTTTTCTTGAATATGAGCTTTACCTTTACCTTGTCTCCGTTCTTTATGGGTTTCTTCAATCCTATCAGCATTACGTGATAGCCGTGGTGCTTGAACTCAACCTTTGAACGAGGGGGAATGATTACGGAATGTTGGTGAACCATTTTAGCAACCTCGTTTTCCATCACGGTTTTGTGAAGCTCAACTCTTTCGGCTATGTCCGTTTCAACCTTAAGAAGCTCGTCGGGTTCATCTCCCTGATTTTCAATCACCATTCCCATCATCGTTGTGTTTGGTCCCGGGGGAGGTTCCATTATCCAGGGGTGTTTAACGAGTATCTTCGGAGCGGAAAAACCGAAGGCTATTAAAATAATGAGAAGTGTAAAAAGCCTTTTCATAATACTTAAATATTCTAAAATACTTTTAGCTTAAAGGAGGTGAAGCTGTATGGAGCACCAGAGTCCTATGGGAGCACTGCTATTCCAGATAATATTCCTTCTCGCTATATTCCTTATGTTTTACTTCCTCATAATAAGGCCCCAGAAGAAGGAGAGAGAAAGGCACAGGAAGTTCCTTGAAAGCCTGAAGAAAGGGGACAGGGTTATAACCTCATCGGGGATATGGGGAACGGTAGCGGACATAGGAGAGAGAACTATAACTCTCAAGGTTGATGCGAACACGAAAATAACCTTCTCAAAGGAAGCTATAGTTGCCTACCAGCCCGATTACAAGAAGAAAGAGGAGGAAAAGAAAGATTAAGAAAAGAGGTTGTAAACTATTGTTCCAACAAACCACGCAAGAACAAAGCTATACAGGAGAAAGAGGGTTGCCTTCCCGTATCCTATCTCCCTTCCCATCGTCGCGTAGGTCCCAAGACAAGAGGTGTATATGAGTATGAAAACCATGAAGGAGAGGGCGGAAGCAGGTGTAAAGCTCTTCCTTATCATCTCCTTCAGGCTCCCTTCCTCTTCCTCCACTTCCAGAGCAAGGAGCTTGAAGGTAAATACAGCCTTTATTCCGTCCTCAAGTGCTTGAAGAAGTCCCTTAGCTTGGTTTATCAGTTCTTCTTTAAAGTTAAAGCTCTCTTTTTTAGGCTCTTCTTCGGTGCTTGAGTATATCACGCCCATTGAGCTTATCACTATCTCCCTCGCGAGGAATGCGGGAATTAATGAGGTTGTCGCCCTCCAGTCGTCTATGCCCATAGGTTCAAAGACGGGAACGAGTGCTTTTCCTATATATCCCGCAAGGCTGTCTTTGGGATTATTTACACCGGGAGGAAGGTTTAAAAGGGACCAGACGAGTATGGAAGCCCCGAATATGAGTGTTCCCGCCCTATATATAAAGTCCTTTGTGTGAAGCCAGGAGATATTAAGGAGCGTCCCGAGAGAGGGAAGCCTGTAAGGGGGAAGTTCTATAACGAAGTGGAGAGCCTCTCCCCTGAAGAGGGTTTTCCTGAGAAGGAAAGCGGTAAAGAGGGCAACAACCAGCCCGAGCAGGTAAAGAGCCGTTATAACGAGTGCCGCATTTTGAGGGAAGAATATGAGGGTGAAGAAAGAGAAGACGACGAGACGGGCGGGACAGCTTATGAAAGGTATCATCGCTATTACGATTAACTTCTCCCTCCAGGACTCCATCGTTCTCGTCGCTACTATGGCCGGGACGTTGCAACCGAGGGCTAAAATAAGTGGAATAACGCTCTTTCCGTGAAGTCCGAACCTGTGGAGAACCTTGTCCATAAGGAAGGCAACTCTCGGTATGTATCCAGACATCTCAAGGAATGTTATGAGAAGGTAGAGAACAAATATGAGGGGAACGAAGGTGAGAACAAATCCAACACCCCCGACAACAGCTTCAGAAAAGAACCTGCCCAGCCACTCCGGAGCACCGAGAGAGTTAAAAAAGTTCAGAAACAGCGGATTTAGGAAGTCGTTAAAAAATCCGTCTATCCAGTCTATAAGTGGGCTTGAGAAGTCAAAGGCAACCTTAAAGAGCATGAAGATAATAAAAATGAACGCAAAGATACCTAAGACAGGATGGAGTAAGAAGGTATCAAAAAGGTCGGTTAGATTTCTCGTAAGAGCTTCCCTTTCCCTTACGACCTCCTCGTAAACACCGTGAGCGTATCCGTATCTTTCCTCATCAAGGGCTTTCTTAAAGCTCTCCCTGTACTTCTCCTCAAACTCCTTCAGGAGCTCCGTATCCTTCATAACGAGCTTTATGAGCTCGTGCTTCGTAAAGGGCTCCGCTTTCAGGCTCTTATACTTTTCCCCCGCTTTCCTTAAAAACTCCTCTATTTGGGTGGAATACTCAATCCTCGGTATTATTCTTTTTTCGTAAACCTCAACTATGGCCTTAAGGAGCTTATCAACGCCTATTCCCTTTCTCCCTATGGTCTTTACCGCTCTTACTCCGAGAAGCTCCTCAAGTCTTTTTTCGTCTATCTCTATTCCGAGCTTCTGGGCTTCGTCGTAAAGGTTCAGTGCAAGAACGGTGGGCTTTTCAAATTCAAGGAGCTGAACGGTGAGGAGAAGGTTTCTTTCAAGATTCGTTGAGTCTATAACGTCAAGAATTACGTCAACGTCCCCCTTTTCCAGAAACTCAACCGCTATCTGCTCGTCCTCGGATATGGGCTCAAGGGTGTATATGCCCGGAAGGTCAACGAAGTGTATCTTATAGCCCCCGTAATTTACGAAGGCTTCTTTTTTCTCAACGGTAACGCCCGGCCAGTTTCCCACCTTGAGGGATGTTCCGGCTATAGCATTTAGAATCGTTGTTTTCCCGACGTTTGGATTTCCCGCAACAGCAACCTTTATAACCTTAGAACTCATAGTGGAATCTCACCCCCATAACGTAAGCGTTCCTGATATCGTCAACATACTGAAGGTCAAAGGTGATATGGGAAGAGAAGGGAAGTTCATACTTGTAGTAAATCTCACAAACGGAAACGCTCTTTTCCTTATCTCCCTTCCTGAAAGCCCCCCCTAAACCAATTTCTTGTTTTCCAAAAAAGTAAACAAGCCCCGAACTAATAAAGTATTCGTAATTATCTTCCGAGTTTTTGCCCAGTCTGAAGAAAAAGCCCAGCGTTTTTAACGTGTAGTCTCCCGTGATACCAACACCGCTTATGTTTTCGTGAGGAGCGTAAAAGTAGTGAAGGGAAAGGTGAAGGGCCTTTCCGTTTACTTCCCCCTGAAGGAGGTAAACGCTCTCAGTATCGGGCTTTCCCTCGGATACTCCAAAGGAAAATTTGAAAGCTTTATAATTGAGATTTAGTATCATTCCTAGATTATAAGAGGGCAATAAACTCAAAGGGTTATTTACGAGGTCCGTGTTCATAAACTGGGAAAGCTCATCGTTTGCGTAGTTTGAGGTATCAAAGGTTCCCGTTGTATCTATGAGTCCTGTTACCAGCTCAAGATTTTTCTCTTTATAGCCAACTCCCGCCTCAAATAAATACTTCCTTCCCGAGCCGTTTACGTTTTTCGTTTGTCTCTCTAGGTCGTCCGCTGAGGGAAGGGAGGAAAATCCCTTTTCCTCAAAAAGGTCATTTATGCCGTTTCCGAAGGAGAGGGAAAGATTTGTAAAGAGCTTTATTTTAGAACTGTTTAGCTCAAAAACTAAGTGGTTTGCGTTGTAAGCTCCTCCTCCGAGATTGGAGCTCTGATAAACGGTCGTTGAGAAGAGGTGAAATTTATGTTCAATATCCTTCGTTAGATGCTCCTGGAGGGGCTTCTCAAGGGGAATCGGCATTAAGCGGTTTCCCTCTTTATCCTTGAGAGGAGATTTCTATCAAGGACTATCCTTGAGTTGTCAAGCTTGAGAAGGTAAACCCTACCGTTTTTCATAAGAACCTTTACCCTTTTTCCTTTCCTGAGACCCATTGATTTTAGCTTTGAGACTATGGGGTCCTCTTCGTTATCAAATCCGAGAACTACGAACTCTGTCCCCTCTTTCAGTTCCTTTAGGCTTTCCATCTTTAATCCTCCTTTGAAATTAGGATACAATCTCAAAACCAGCTTGTCAAGTAAAAATTTTGGTGCGGGTGGCGGGAGTCGAACCCGCACGCCCTTGCGGGCACCGGATCCTGAGTCCGGCGCGTCTGCCAGTTCCGCCACACCCGCTACTAATAAAATTTTAATATGACTCCCTTTGATGCCTACTACAAACGCTACGACGAGTGGTATGAAAAACCCTTCGGGAAAAGTGCCTACGAACTTGAGGTTGCGTGTTTAAAGAGACTTATAAAGGAAAGGGGAACCTTTCTTGAAGTGGGTGTAGGAACAGGAAGATTTGCCCAGAGGCTCGGAATAGATTTCGGGATAGATACCTCCTTTAACATGCTAAAGGTTGCAAAGGAGAGGGGCATAAAGGTTGCCCTCGCAAGGGGAGAAGAGATACCCTTCAGGTCTGAAGTCTTTGATGGAGTTTTTATAGTTGTAACCCTGTGTTTTGTGGAAAATCCCGAAAGGGTGATTGAGGAAAGCCACAGGGTTCTTAAAAGAGATGGAAATCTATACCTGGGACTCGTTCTTTCCGAAAGCTCCTGGGCAAGATTTTACAGGGAAAAGGCAAAGATGGGACATCCCCTTTATAAACACGCGAGGTTTTACTCCTTTTTTGAGATAAAGGAGCTTACAAAAGAACTTTTTTCCTTTGAGGAGATGAGGAGTACTGTAATAGAAAAGCCTCAAGATACTGAACCGATAAAAAACAAGGAAATTGTTCCGGGATTTGTTGAAAACGCAGGGTTTACGTGTATAAGATTAAAGAAAAAAGCGTAAAAGAAGGAAGGCGTGCAGGGGCTGTATCAGAAGGTAAAGCCTATTTCCGCGGATAGGGTTGTCTTGTTATCCTCTCCGTTTATAACCTTCTTGTCTGTATTGAGGTAAGCGTATTCAACCCTCACGAAGGTGTTGGGAGTCGGTCTATATGTGGGAGTTACCGTTATGCTCCATCCATTGTTATCTTGTTCGCTTCCGCTGTATATACCGCTCGTTCCTTCGTCAAAGTACTCAAGCCTTACGGGAACGCTTACTTCACCCCTTGCGGTTTCAAACTTTGGGATGAAGTAAAGGGCTACGCCCCAGGCGTTATCGTCCTGACCGGGTTGTTTTGCACTGTCGTCAAGCCACTGCCAGTCAAAGTTCAATCCGAGGTCAACATTAGATATCGTGTATCCGAGAACAACGTCAATAAGGTTCTTGTTAGCCCTGTAATCGTAGTAATTTAGCGCGAAGCTAACGCCGGAAAACTCTCCGTTTACACCCAAAGCGTAGTTATCGGTATTGAATTCCTGGTTATACTCGGCGTAAAAGCCGAAGGGAATGTTAGCAATTTCGTTTAGGTCAAAGCTCAGCCTTATCCCTTCGTATATTACCGGCTGGGCATACCAGATGGTTCCGAGCGTTATGTTGGGATTGGCGTATGTGTTTGCAACTTCATACCCGACGTTTGTGGGCAGAACACCAGCATCAACGGATATTCCCTTAAAGGGCTGGAAGCTCGCATATCCCCATATAAGTCCAAAGCCGTCTTTACTTACAGAGCCATCGCTGAAACTGTAACTAACTGGGTCATTCTGTCCCCCGTCCCAGAGTGTCGGGACGAGAACGGTTCCCAGAGCGAGGTCAAAGCTGAGCTTTATTTTGTTTCCGAACTCTCCGTTGAGCTGAAGTATCCCGTTTGAGAGCTGTATCTTATCGTCTTCGTCACTGCTCGTTCCCGTGTTATTCGTCCAGAAGTATGCTCCGGAAGCACCGCCGTGGAGCTCAATGGGAACTGAAGAAACTACGTTAAACTTCTTCTCCTCTCCGAAGGAAAGTGTGGAAACACAAAAGAGGGAAAGGAGCAAGAGAGACCTTTTCATATTACTACCTCCTTTAAATGTTGTAGGCTTTCTCACCGTGCTGTGTTGAATCAATACCTTCAATTTCCTCATCCTCGGATACTCTGAGACCTACAATGGCCTTGATTACGAGAAGTATTATCGCTGTAAGAATGCCCGAATAAACCATCGTTGCAAGAACTCCCTTTATCTGAACGATGACCTGCCCGGGATTTCCGTAAAGGAGTCCCGCGGAACCTCCAACATTCGGGTCTGCAAAAACACCTGTTAGTATGGCACCAGCTATTCCCGCAACGCCGTGAATGCCAAAGACGTCAAGGGCATCGTCGTATCCGAACTTCGGCTTGAGAACCGCAACCGCAAGGTATGCGAGAACTGAGGCTATAGAACCTATGAATATGCTACCTATTAAGTTCACGAATCCCGCAGCTGGTGTTATCGCAACGAGCCCCGCTACTATTCCGGAGGATATACCTACGACCGTAGGTTTTCCTGCGTGAATCCACTCAACAATCATCCAGGCGAGTGCCCCGGTTGATGTTGCAACGGTCGTGTTCAGCATAGCCCACGCGGCGGTCTCGTTAGCGGCAAGGGCGGAACCTGCGTTAAATCCGAACCATCCGAACCAGAGTATTCCCGCACCGAGGGCAACGAGTGGAACGTTGTTGGGAATGAGAGCAGTATCCTTTCTCCTTCCGAGGATTAAAGCACCCACGAGTCCCGCTATTCCCGCGTTTATGTGAACAACCGTTCCACCTGCAAAGTCAAGGGCTCCGTCGTTTGCAAGAAAACCTCCTCCCCATACCCAGTGAGCGACGGGAGGGTAAACGATTATGCTCCAGAGGAGTGCAAATAGAAGCCATGCGGAGAACTTCATCCTGCCAACGTATGAACCGCTTATGAGTGCGGTCGTTATGGTTGCAAAGGTGAGCTGGAACATAACGTCAAGAAGTGCGGGATATCCCGCATTGTTTAATCCGCTTATTCCCTTAGCGAAAATGTACTGGAAGGGATTTCCCATAAATCCTGCTATGTCGTCCCCGTAAGCTATGGAGTAGCCTACGATAACCCACGTGAGCGTGACAACCGCAAAAGCGCTGAAAGACATCGCTATCGTGTTCAGAATGCCCTTGGCCTTATCAAGACCTCCGTAAAAAAGTGCAAGACCTGGAACCGTCATGAATACAACGAGCGCGGAAGCGGTAAGCATCCAGGCTGTGTTTCCCGTATCAAGTTTTCCTTCTCCCGCAAAGGCGGGAATGCTTGCTAAAAGAGGTATACTAATACCTAATAGACCGAGCCTCATCTTTGTTCCTCCTTTTTTCTTTTTTTAAAAAGTTTTAAAAGGGGCAAAAGCCCCCGGGAATTAGATATCCCAGTAAAGTTCAAACTCCTTGGGGTGAGGTATGAACCTGAGCTCGTCTATTTCAGCCCTCTTTGCTTCTATCCAGAGCTGGAGAAACTCCTCGGTAAACACGTTTCCTTTCAGAAGGAATTCGTAGTCGTTCTCAAGGGCTTTGAGGGCTTCCTCAAGGGAACCTGGGAGTTGGGGTATTCCTTCAAGTTCTTCAGGGGGAAGTGAGTATATGTCCTTATCAAAGGGCTCTCCGGGGTCTATCTCGTTCTCTATTCCGTCTATTGCGGCCATAAGTATCGCCGCAAAGGCAAGGTAGGGGTTAGATGTCGCGTCGGGGAATCTTACCTCAATTCTCTTTGCCTTGGGATTCTGGGAATACATGGGTATCCTTATTGCCGCGGACCTGTTTCTTGCAGAATAAGCGAGCCTTACAGGAGCTTCGTATCCGGGAACGAGTCTGTGGTAAGAGTTAACCGTGGGGTTCGTGAAGGCTGCTATTGCGGGTCCGTGCTTGAGAATTCCACCAATTGCGTAAAGTGCTGTCTTTGAAAGTCCCGCATACTCGCTTCCTGCAAATAGGTTTTCCCCGTTCTTCCATATGGAGAAGTGGGTGTGCATTCCCGAGCCGTTGTCGTTGGGGAGAACCTTAGCCATGAATGTAGCATACTTTCCGTGCTTTGCCGCCACCATTCTAACTATGTACTTGTAGAGGAAGAGCTTATCTGCTTGATTTACGAGGGAGTCATACCTTATATCTATCTCTCCCTGTCCCGCTGTTGCAACCTCGTGGTGATGGAGCTCAACGATTATACCGAGGTCGGACATTATGGAGACCATCTCGTTCCTTAGCTCCATCATCTTATCCACGGGAGGTGCCGGGAAGTATCCTCTCTTGTGGGGTATCTTGTATCCCGTTGAGGGAACTTCCCTGTTCCACCATCCCTCTTCAGAGTCAACCCTCCAGAATGCGTAATTGGCGGATGTTCCGAACTCAACGGAGTCAAATATAAAGAACTCCGCTTCGGGACCGAAGTATGCGGTATCACCTATTCCGGTCTGCTTCAGATACTGCTCCGCCTTCTGGGCTATGTATCTGGTATCCCTCCCGTATCTCTCTCCTGTAATGGGGTCGTAAATATCGCATATCATAACGAGGGTCTTGGGTTCTATGAAGGGGTCTATGAATGCGGTGTTTGGGTCGGGCTTTGCGAGCATGTCAGACTCGTTTATGGACTGCCATCCCCTTATAGAAGAGCCATCAAATCCCCTTCCGTTCTCAAAGGTATCTTTTGAAATCTCGTAAGCGGGAATGGTAAGGTGTTGCCACTGGCCAAAAGGGTCGGAAAATCTTAGGTCCACGTACTGCACGCCTTCCTTCTGAATGAGGTCAAGAACCTCCTCAGGTGTGTACTTAGGCATTACTACACCTCCTTTATTGGAATTTTTAAATAGCTTGCTCACCTCTCTCTCCGGTCCTAATTCTTATAACGTCCTCAACGGGAATTATGAATATCTTTCCGTCCCCTACCCTTCCCGTCTGGGCTGTCTTCATTATCGTTTCAACGACTTTCTCAACGTCTTCGTCCTTTACGACAACCTCAATCTTTACCTTGGGAAGGAAGTCAATCACGTATTCCGTTCCCCTGTAAATCTCGGTGTGTCCCTTTTGCTGACCGAAACCTTTGACTTCTGTTACGGTCATACCGCCAATGCCTATCTCAACGAGGGCATCTTTAACCTCGTCAAGCTTAAAAGGTTTAATAATCGCCTCTATCTTCTTCATCACACCTCCTCCTAACTCTATTATGCAAGAAGTGTGCCGAAAAATTTTTCCATCATTCTCTAAAGACTTTTTTAAGAATGTTTTACATTTTTGTAAACATGTTAACAAATCAACACAAAAGGTCTTAAATTTTTGTCGGTTTAAAATGTTTCATTATGGAAAGACCTTACGTGATAATCGTCTCGGAAGTGAGCGTTGACGGAAAACTCACCCTCTACAGGGGTGCCTCTTCCAAGGAGCTCATGAGTCTAATGGACGAGGAAGCTTACAAGTATCTCCACGAGATAAGGGCAAAGGTGGACGGGATAATGGTAGGTTGCGAAACGGTGAGAACGGACAACCCGAGCCTTACAGTAAGATATGCAAAGGGAAAAAATCCCGTAAGGGTGATACCCTGTTCAACCGCAAACGTCCCCATAGACGCAAACGTCTTGAACGTAAAGGAAGCAAAAACGATAATAGCAACGACCCAGAGAGCTCCGAAGGAAAGGCTTGAGAAACTTAAAGAGAAGGGCGTTGAGATTATAATTGCGGGGGACGAGCTCGTTGATTTTGACCTTCTTCTTCCCGAACTATACAGGAGGGGAATAAGGTCGCTCATGGTTGAGGGGGGAGCTTCAATAAACTGGGAGTTCGTAAGGAGGGGATACGTTGACGAGATTAGACTCATACACCTTCCCGTCATAGTTGGAGGTGAAAACGTTCCCACCCTCGTGGGAGGAGAAGGATTTAAAAAACTGAAGAATTTATTACATTTAAGATTAAGGAGTCACTTCGTAAGGGGTAAACAGCTCATAACCGAGTGGGAAGTCATTAACAAATCCTGAAGGAGGTAAGAAATGGAAGAAAAGGAAGTTAAAAAGGAAGAGGGAAAGGAGCTTGAAAAGGAGCTTGAGGAGTTAAAGAAAAGGGAAAAAGAACTTGAGGAAAAGGTGAAAAAACTGGAAAACGTTGCAAAAAACTCAAACCTCAGGGTTGCTGAGCTCCAGAGAGAGATTGAGTATCTAAAGGAGAGATACAGGAGGGATTTGGAAGAACAGAGAAAGTATTGTTACGAGAAGTTCGCTTACGACCTCCTTGAGGTTATGGACAACTTTGAGAGGGCTCTTGAGTTTGCGAGGAAATCCCAAGATGTTAAATCCCTTATTCTCGGAATTGAGATGATTTACTCGGAAATGAAGAAGATATTTGAGAAATACGGAATAAGGGAGATACAGATAGAGGGCAAAGAGTTTGACCCCTACGTTGCGGAAGCGGTTGAAAGAGTGGAAACGAAAGAAGCTCCTCCCAACACCGTCGTAAGGGTGATAAGGAAGGGGTACTTCATACACGACAAAGTTCTGAGACCCGCAAGGGTTGCGGTTGCGGTTCCGCCCGAGGAAGAGGAAGAGGAAAGAGAGGAAATAACCTGAAGGAGGTAAGTTATGGAGATAAGGTTTAAGGATTTTTATAGAAAAACCGCTCCCTTTATAGACGAGACTCTTGAGGATTTACTGGAAAAACAGGTGAACGAGTGGATAAAGCTGAACAGGGTTAAGGTTATAAACGTTGAGACAATATGGCAGAGAAACGCCCACGTTTCCGCGGGGATAAGGGTATGGTATATAGTCGGTGATGAGGAATGAGAAGAAGGGCGGGAATATTCATAGACGGGACGAATTTATACTTCATTCAGAAGAATTTTTTAAACGCAAAAATAGACATAATAAAGTTTATAGACTACTTTAAAAAAGATTACGACATATACAACGTTTTCTTTTACCTCGCTTATAAGGAGGAGGACGAGAAGCAGGAGAAGTTCTTAAAGCTCCTCGCTTTCAGCGGTGTTACCGTTGTAAAAAAGCCCGTAAAACAGCTCAAGGACGGAACCTTAAAGGGAGACCTTGACGTTGACATAGCGATAGATATGCTCCTCACAAAGGATAACTACGATACCGCAATCCTGTGTTCGGGGGATAGCGATTTTGAGAGGCTTGTTTACACCTTGAGAAACTTCGGAAAGGAAGTGATATGCGTATCAACGAAAGAGAGTTCTTCCCTTGAACTCGTAAACGCATCGGACAGATATATAGACCTCAAGGATATACTACCTTTTATCCGCCTGGAGTAATTTCTTCTGGAGTTTCTTTATCTTATACATTCTTTCGTCTGCCACCTTTATAAGCTCCTCCAACGTTTTTCCATCTGAGGGGTAACAGGAGCTTCCTATAGAAACCGAAATCTCTATATCCTTATAGGTAAACCTTAAAGCGTTGTTAAGCCTTTCTATGAGCTTAAGTATCTCCTCCGGTCCCGCATCTGTAAGAATTATGAACTCATCTCCCCCATATCTTATTACGAAATCACTTTTTCTCACATTCTCTTTTATAGCCTGAGCAATTTTTCTAAGGATTTTATCTCCCTCCGCGTGACCGTACTTATCGTTTATGTACTTGAAGTTGTTTAAGTCAAGAAACAGCATACAGAATGGTTTTCCAATTCTCTTAAACTTTTCTATCTCAAATCTGAAAACTTCCTCAAGATACTTCCTGTTGTGAACTCCTGTAAGGGGGTCTATATAGGCTTTACTCTCAAGTCTTCTTATAAGCTTTACGAGTTTCAAGTTCTCAAAGAAAGTGTAAGCCAGAAAGAGTATGCCGGACACCCTGAGGGCGTAAATATATACATCTGGTAGTTTTCCCTCCAATTGAAAAGAGGTAAAGAAAAGCAAGAAGGATACGGAGTAGAGGGATGCGAGATACTTTACTAGAATATCTTTTACCGCAAGCATCAATCCCGCGTAAATTATCGCAAACAGCAGTATTACGTACTTATCAACGCTAATCGCATATCCCTCCCGTATAAAATTTTAATTCATGGGTATAAAAACTTTATGGCTCGTTAGAAAGCTGGGGGATTTCTCTTCCGACTACCTGGACGACGGGGACATTGTAGTTCTTATTCAGGACGGAGTTCTCAGGTATCCCTCAAGGGAAGGGTGGTACGTATGCAAGGAGGATGCGGAGGCGAGGGGGCTTAAGTTTAAGGAAGAAGTTTTGAAAAGCTACGACGATATAGTTAAAATGATTGAGGAAGCGGAAAAAGTAATTATCTGGTGATATGAGGGCTGTTGTCCAAAGGGTAAAGAGCAGTAAGGTTGTTGTAGATGGTAAAGTGGTAGGAGAGATAGGAGAGGGGCTAAACATACTCCTCGGTGTAGGAAAGGGGGATACCGAAGAAGATATAAAGAAGCTCGTTGATAAGGTTCTGAACCTCAGGATATTTGAGAACGAGGAGGGAAAGTTTTATTACTCGGTTATGGATATAAAGGGGGAGCTCCTAATAGTTTCCCAGTTCACCCTTTACGCAAACGTGAAGAAGGGAAGAAGGCCGAGCTTTGAGGAGGCGGAAAAGCCCCAGAGGGCTAAAGAGCTTTACGAGAAGGCGGTAGAAGAGTTCAGGAAGAGCGGGCTCAAGGTTGAGACGGGCATATTCGGGGCTATGATGGACGTTTTTATAGAAAACTGGGGGCCCGTGACTATAATACTGGACACCAAGAATTTATAGGAGGGAGGATATGAACCTATTTGAGTATAAGCTGAGCGTTGTAAGGGATATTATGGACAGGTATTACATTTCAAGGGAGAGTAAAAATACGGCTGAGCTTTCAAAGGGAAGCGTAATAAAAGCACCCCCGAGAAGGTTAAAGCTTTTTAGGAAAGAAGCAAAGTTTACGAGATACGTTATATTCATCGTTGACCTTGAAAACATACTTGAGAGAATGGAAGAGCCCTACAGAACCGTGATAAAGAAACGCTATTACGAGGCTTCCCTTGATACTGTAAAAAGGGACTTCAACCTCCAGAACAAGAGGGAGGCATACCACCTCGTAAAGAAAGCTGTAAACAAGTTCTACGACCTTCTTGAAAATTACTGGCTTAATAAATAACCTTTATCTCCGAGAAGTCTCCCTTTTTCTCAACAATTATTTTCTGGGAGAACTTTTCCGCAAGGTCTGGAATGTGGGAGATAATACCTATCATCCTGTTTACGTTCGTCTTTATGGCTTCAAGAATCTCTCCCACCCTTTCTCTGGTGTCCTCGTCAAGGCTTCCGAATCCCTCGTCTATGAAAAGGCTCTCAAGGTGGGCGTTTCCCGAGAGTATATCGCTCACTCCGAAGGCCAAAGAGAGACTCGCGAGGAAGGTCTCTCCTCCGCTCAGGCTGTTTACGGGCCTGAGCTGGTTTGTCGTGGTATCCCTTACTGTTATATTCTTCCTCTCATCAAGCTCAAAGAAGTAATTCCCGGTAAGCTTGTAGAAGTATTCACTGGCCCTGTCTATTACCTTCGAGAGCATTATATCCGCAACGTATTTCTGGAATCGGTCCGCCCTGAAGTCGTTCTTTATCACTCCGTAAACCCTCAGTTTCTCCTCAAGGGCTTTAAGCTCTTCTGTTATCTCCTCCTTTCTCTTTATCCTTTCCCTTACATGCTGGAGCTCTGTCTCAAGCTCACCTATGGCTTTTGTGAGTCTCTCAATCTCTTCCTTTACCTTCAGGTATATATCCTCAGTCTTCCTTAAATCCCTTGTATCCTCGTATTCTTTTAGTTTCTCCCTCAGTTCTTTTCTTTTAAAGCTCAACTCTCTAAGATTTTCTTCGTACTCCCTTATGGTTTCCTCAACCTCCTTTTCCTTCTCACCGAGGTAAACACCTAACACCTCCGAAGGGGATTTAGCTATGTCGTAAATTTCCGCGAGCTTCTCAAGCTTTTCCTTCTTTTCCCTCTCAAGGGTTTCTATGCTTTCTTTCAGTTCCCCGAGCTCTCCCTCAAGCTTTGATTTTTTTATGGAAACTTCCTCAAGTTTTTTCCTCAGAATCTTTTCTTTCTCTTCTGTATCCCTAACGTATTTCCTTATGGCTTCTATCTCCTCTTTAATTATCCTTTCACACTCGTTTATATCCCCACACTCAAGAAGTGAGAGGTAATCTTTTAACCTTTCACTCTTTTCCTTTATAGCGGTGTTAACGTAGTTTAGTTTTTCCTGAAGGTTAACGAGATTTCTGTATGCCTCTTCCTTTTCGTTTACGCGTATCTCAAGGGCTTTCCTGTATTTCTCAAGCTTTTCCTCAAGTTCTTCCTTTTTACTTTTTAAAGCTTCAAGTTTCCTTATCTCCTCCTTGAGGTTTTCGGGAAGCTCTCTTTTTAGCTCCTTTATCTCTACTTCAAGCTTTCTTATGTCCTGAGTGAAGTTCCCAAGCTTTTCTTTAAGGAGAGCGGTTAACTTATCAAGTTCTCTCTCTTTCTTCTGGAGGTTCTCAACGTGAGCACTCAGCTCGCTTATCTCGTAAAAATCCCCGGAAGGTATATGGGAGCCTCTATAAATACCACCGCATACGGGACACCTATCCCCCCTTGAAAGATAAGAGGCAACCATATGAGCGTGGTAAAGAAGCTCCTTCTCCTTTAGCTCCCTTTCCTTCTTTGTAAGCTCATCCCTTATCCTGTTGAGTTCAGAAATTGCATCTTTATACCTTTCCTCTATTTTTTCTTTTTCATCCCTTTTAGTTTTCAGTTCCCTTTCCTTTTTCCTTAGCTCTTCAACGAGTCTCTCCTTTGATTTTAGCTCTGTATATTTTTCCTCGGAAAATTTTTTCTTTATTCCTCTGAGTCTTTTCTCGGTTTCTTCTATAAGTTTTTTTCCTTTATTAACTCTTTCTTTTAGGTCTTCATACTTTAGTTCCGCTTTTTTTAGGTTCTCATGAATGTTTTTCAGCTCGCTTTTCAGTTTTTCAACTTCTTTTTTAATATTTTTTACCTCCTCTAATTTGCTGAGCTTTATCTCAAGCTCCTTTTCTTTTTCTATGTATTCCTTAACCCTTTCCTTTCTGGCTTCAAGCTCCGCTTCTTTCTTTTTTAAAAGGTTCAGGTCGTCGGTAAGTCCTTTAATCTCTTTTATAAGCTTTTCCTTCTTAAGCCTGAGCTCGGAAAGCTTGAGGTCTATCTCGTCAATTCTTTTCGCCACGGGAACGTAGGGTGCTACTCTCCTTGAGAGATTCAGTTTCTCCTTGAGCTTCTCAATCTCCTTTTCTCTCTCTTCGTAAGCTCTTAATCTTTCCTCAACCTCCGAAAGTTCCCTTTCAATCTCGTATTTTTCCCTTGCTCTCTGGTATTCCTCTCTTACTCTTTCCTCTTCTTCTTTTAGCTTTGTTAATTTTTCCCTGCTTCTTTTAAGTTCTTCCTTTAATTTTTCTTCCTTTTTCTCGTCGTAATCCTTAAGGGTTATGAGCTCCCTCTTTAGGGTCTCCCTTATTCCTTCAAGCTTTCTGTATTCCTCTCCCGCGAGCTGGGCTATCTTCTCAAGTTCCTCAAGTCCGAGAAGGTTAACCAGAATCTTCTTCCTCTCGGAAGCATCTTTCAGGAATGTGTCAAAAGCCCCCTGGGGAAGGAGAATAACCTTTGTGAAGGTCTTGTAATCAAGCCCCGCTATCTGGGTGAGCCATTTTTCCGTTGCGTCCCTTCCCTTGAGGTTCAGCCTTCTTCCCTCTTCGTAAACCCTTACCTGGGAGTCTTCGGGAAAGGCTCTGTAAAAGCGTTCAACCCTGTATTTCTTTCCCCTTATTGAGAAATCAAGGGAGACTTTTAACTCCTTTTCTCCCCTTGAGAGGACATGTTTAGTCGCTACACTGCTTCCGTATCTCGGAACTTTCCCGTAAAGGGCGTAGGTTATGGCGTCTATTATGCTCGTCTTTCCCGCTCCCGTCTTTCCCTGTATGACGAAAAAGGAAAGGTTTGAGAAGTCTATCACCTGAGGCTTTCTGTAAACAGTGAAGCCCTTTAGCTCAAGCTTAAGGGGTCTCATTTCAGGCTCTCGTCAATCCAATTAAGGTAGTCGGGATTTCCCGCAACTATCGGCAGGGCTATTATCTCGGGAACGGTGTAAGGGTGAACCTCCTTCACCTTTGATACGAGCTCCCCGAACTTCTCCGCAGAGGTCTTCACCACAAGAAGAGCTTCCTTATCCTTCTCTATATTTCCCTTCCACCAGTAAACGGAGCTCACTTCTGGAACCACGTTAACACAAGCCCCGAGCTTGTTCTCAACTATGTAATTTGCTATCTCCTCTCCCTTATCAACGGGTGCGGTAATAAAAACGACGTAGTATCCGTTCATATAGTTTAATTTTAGTATGACAAGAATATGTGTAGCCCTTGACGTTCCCTGGGAGAGAGCTTTAAAGATTGTAAGGGACTTATACGACTTCTTTGAGAACTATCCCTTAATAATGAAGATAGGACACAAGATATACCTTGAGAAGGGAGGAGATGCGGTAAGGGAACTGAAAGAGGAGTTCCCCTACGAGGTCTTTCTTGACCTTAAGCTCCACGATATACCTTCCGTGGTAGGCCTAGCGGTTGAGGAGATAAGCAATCTCGGTGCGGATTACACCACTATTCACCTCCTCGGCGGTGAGGCTATGGTTGAAGAGGCTGTAAATAGGAAGGAAAATACAAAAATTTTGGGAGTTTCCCTCCTCACCTCCCATGACGAAAGCTACCTCGGTTTTCTTAAAACCACAATAGGGGATATAAAGGAGTTCGTTCTTCACCTTGTAAAGATAGGGCTGGATAAGGGGATAGACGGAATAGTGTGTTCGGGAGAGGAGGTTGAGTTTCTAAAGAAAAATCTGGATAGGGATTTCATAGCGGTCGTTCCCGGAATAAGGATAAAGAAGCAAAAGGGAGACCAGAGGAGGGTTTTAACACCCGCGGAGGCAAAAAAGAGGGGAGCGGACATAATCGTTATAGGAAGGGAGATAACCGAGAGCAAGAACCCCGTTTACGTGGTTGAAAGAGCTCTAAAGATGATGGGTGAGATATGAGGCTTCTTCTTTTGCTTTTATTAATCTCCTTTACCTTTCCTCTAACAGCTACCTACGAGGTTTATCTTTTTTTCTTTAAAGTGGGAGAGATAAAAGTTCACGTAGAGAAGGACAAAGCTCTTGCGGAGGGCAAAACTTACGAGACCTGGAGGTGGCTTTACGATTACAACTTCAAGTTTATTCAAAGGGGAAAGGAGATAACCCTTTACGAGAGGGAGGGAAGAAAGGAGAAGGTTTTAAAAGGAGAAAAGGTTTACGAAAAGAAGCCCTGGATTCCTCTGATTGTTGAGTATCTAAGAGACGGAAAGGTAAGGAAGAGTGAACTATTTAAAGTGAAGGAGGAAAAAGGTAGGCTTGTCGTTATACCCTTAAAGAGCAAGAGAGTGAAGAGGGTTATCCTTTACGGAAAAGGTGTTCCGAAAGAGATATTAATTGAGGGAAAGGTAAGCCTAAATCTTAAGCTGAAAGATGCGAGAGAAGATTAAGGAACTCTTTGAAAGGGAAGGCTTTCCCTTGTCCGATGATAAGGCGGAAAAGTTTGAGATATACCTGAAGGAGCTTAAAAAGTGGAACAGGGTTCACAACCTAACAGCCATAAGAAACGAGGAGGAGATAATAAAACGGCACTTCATAGAGAGCGTGAGCCTCGTGAGGTGCTTTGAGGAGGCCGGGCTGAAATGGGAGGGAAAACATTTCGTTGATGTTGGAAGCGGGGCGGGCTTTCCCGGCGTTCCCCTAAAGATTTACCTCGGGAGTATAAGACTTACGTTAATAGAAGCGGTCTCAAAAAAGTGTGCCTTTCTTGAATACTTGAAAACGAAAATAGGGGAAGATTACAGAGTTTTATGCACGAGAGCGGAAAAAGTGGAGGAGAAGTTTGACGTCAGCATCTCAAGGGCACTCGGGGAGTTTGAAGAGATAAAGGAAATTATGGAGAGACTTTCAAGGGAATACGTATTCGTTGTGAAGGGAAGGGAAATAAAAAGGGAATGGCTCTCGGATTACAAGCTGTGTAAGCTTTCCCTCAGCTTTATAGAAACTTACGTTTTATGGAAAAGGCTCCCAGATTTTTGAGAAATCTATTCAAGCTGTTCATCAATATACCTGAAAAGCTTTCCCACAATTCTCTGGTGCTTAAAGGTGGGAGAGGCAAGGGCGTAGGGTATGCCTTCCACAAGCTCCCACTTCCCTTCCCAGCTCTCGTAATCCTTTATAGTGTATCTGGGAAGATACTTTAGAATTAAGCTCATAAAGATAAATTTATTTAAGGAGGTAGAACGATGAAGGTAAAGATAACGGACAGGGACGCCCTTATAGTCGTTGATATGCAAAAGGACTTCATGCCCGGAGGAGCCCTTCCCGTTCCGGACGGGGATAAGATAATTCCCGTTCTTAACGAATACATAAAGTTATTTGAGGAGAAAGGACTTCCCGTTTTCTTCACGAGGGACTGGCATCCGCCGAACCACATATCCTTTAAGGGACACGGGGGTATATGGCCTCCCCACTGTGTCCAGAACACAGAAGGCGCAAAGTTTCACGAGGAGCTATACATCCCGAAGGATAACAAGTTTATCATCTCAAAGGGAACATCTCAGGACTTTGACGCTTACTCGGGATTTCAGGGAACGATACTTGAGTCCCTTCTGAGGGAAAGGGGCGTGAGGAGAATATTCGTTGGAGGCGTGGCGACCGATTACTGCGTAAAGAACACGGTGATAGGCGGACTGAACCTCGGGTTTGAGGCAATAGTCCTTGAGGATGCTATAAAAGGTGTGGACGTAAATCCAGGAGACGTTGAGAGGGCTATTGAGGAGATGCTATTAAGAGGTGCGGTATTCATAAACAGAGATGATTTAGTATAACTCTTATGGTGAAGAGAGTTCTGAAAAAGACCTGGACCGTTTTCTCAAACCTTCTCCTTTTATACGGCTACTACCTTCTCTTTTTGTTCTTTTACGACACATTCCTTAGAGTTGTAAAGCCCTTAGCCTTTCCCCTTTCCCTTCTGCTTACCCTGTTTATCTTTTCCCTGAACGTAGCTTACTGGTACAGGGATAAAATACTGGGAAGGTTCAGAAATGCTTAGGTTTCTCATTCTGGGGGTCTTGATAATGGTTCAGGTTCTAACTGCTCAGGAGCTTATAATAAGAAATCTCCCCAACGGTGGGAAGCTCATAATAAAGCCCAGAGAAGACACGAAGGCGGTTGCCATACACGTCTGGTTCAGGGTCGGCTCGGTTTACGAGAAATACGATGAAAAGGGAATGGCTCACTTCCTTGAGCACATGCTTTTTAACGGAACGGAAAAGTATAAATACGGGGAGATAGACAGGATAATAGAGAGTCTCGGAGGGAACATAAACGCGGGAACATCAAAGGATTACACCTATTACCACGTTGAGATAGCTTCCCCATACTGGAAACAGGCTCTTGAGGTTTTATACCAGCTCACACTAAAGGCGACCCTTGAGGAAAAGATGATAGAGAAGGAAAAGGAGATAGTGATAGAGGAGCTGAGAAGGGGGAAGGACAACCCCACAACCGTCTTGTGGGAGGAGTTTGAGAAGCTCGTTTACAAGGTATCGCCCTACAGGTTTCCCATAATAGGCTTTGAGGAAACCATAAGGAAGTTCACGAGGGAAAAGCTCCTGAGGTTTTACAGGTCCTTCTACCAGCCCAGGAATATGGCTGTTGTGGTCGTTGGAAACGTAAACCCGAAGGAGGTTGAGGAAGAAGTTTTAAAAACCTTCGGTAGCGAGGAGGGAAGACCCGTTCCCAAGGTTCAGATACCCACGGAGCCCGAGCAGATAGGTATAAGGTTTAAGAAGCTTGAGGACAAAAGGATTGAGAAGGCTTACTGGATTATAGGATGGAGGGTTCCCGCCATCGGGAAGAACGAGTATAAGGGGCTTCTCGTCCTTAGCGAGATTCTCTGCGGGGGAAGGGTATCGGTATTCTACAAAGAGCTAAGAGAAAAGGGACTCGTTTACTCCTACTGGTGCGGAGACCTCGGAAGACCCAGGGATAACCTCTTCGTTATAAGTGCGAGCTTTGACCCCTCAAGGTACGAAGAGGTAAAAAAGAGGGTCTTTGAGCTACTTAAAGAAACTTATGAGAACTTAAATGACGAAATAGTTGAGAAGGCAAAGCAAAGGATAATAAACTCCCGTATATTTGAAGAGGAGAAGGTTGAGAACGAGGCCTTTGACATAGGTTACTCCTACACGGTTGTGAAGGACCTTGATTTTTACAGGTTCTTTGAGAAGAACCTCTCAAGGGTTAGGAGAGTTGACGTTATGAAGATATTTGAGAGGTATATAAAGGAGGACAGGTACAGCGAGATACTTATGGTTCCTAGTGCTTCATGATTTCCTCAACGAGCCCGTTTATCTCCCTTGCGAGGTTTATATCCTTCTCGGTTATCCCGCCCGCTTCGTGGGTTGTTAGTTTTACCTTCAGCTTCTTGAAGCTTACCTCAAGGTCTGGGTGGTGCCACCTTGCCTCCGCAAGTCCCGCTATTGCGTTAACGACGAATATGGTCGTCTTCCAGTTCTTTGTGTTGAACTCCCTGTATATGAAGTTATCCCCGAGCTTCCAGCCCTCAAGCTCGGAGAGAGCCTTTTCCACTTCCTCTTTACTTAAAACTCTCATGTTATTTAATTTAAAGTATGGCTACTTTTGAAGAAGTGAAAAAGATGGTTCTTGACCTCGGTCTTGAGATTAAGGAGGAAGATAAAGAGGAGGAGCTTCTTGTCGTTGAGGACGAAGACAGGGGAATAAAGAACATGGTAATTGACTGCGAGGATGACCTCCTTATCATTGAACAGCCCATAGGAAAGGTCTCGGAAAAACATTACGGCTGGTTTCTTGAAAGAAACAGGGACCTCCCCTTTGGTGCCTTTGCCCTTGACGGGGAGGATAAGGTAATCCTATACAGACAGACCTTAAACCTTGAAACTCTTGATTACGAAGAGCTTGAGGCGAGTATAGCTTCTCTTGAGCTTTTCTTTGCGGAGTGGGGAGGGGAGCTTTTAAATATCCTTAAGGAGGCAAGATAATGGGACTACTTAAGAGACTTCTGAGAGTTGTTAAGGCGGAAGCCCACTCGGTTGTTGAGAAGCTTGAGGACCCCATAAAGATAACCGAGGAGGGCATAAGGGAGCTAAAAAAACAGCTAAAAGAGGCTATGGAATCCCTCGCACAGGTAAAGGCGAGCCAGATAAGATTTGAGAGGGAGGCGAGAAACGAGAAGGAGAGGGCAAAAGCCCTTATAAGGAAGGCGGAGGCACTCCTCAAGAGTGCCCAGGAAGGGGAGATATCCCCGCAAGAGGCGGAAAAACTTGCGTCCGAACTCATACAAAAGGCAGAGCTTCACGAGCAAAACGCAAGAAGGCTTGAGGAGGAGGCAAAGAAGCAGAAAGAGATGGCTCTTAAGCTCCAGGCGAAGATTGACGAGCTTAAGCTTTTAATAGCCAAATACGAGGCGGAACTGAAAACCCTGAAGGCGAGAATGGCTACTGCAAAGGCGGTGAAAAAGGTAAACAAGGAGATAGCGAAGGTTGACCCCTCCGATACGATAGCTATGCTTGAGAGGATGAAGGAAAAGGTTGAGGAAGAGGAGGCAATGGCTGAAGCCTATGAGGAGCTCGCAAAACAGGAGATAGCGACAGATGTGGAAACAGAAGCTGAGAAAAAACTGAAAACCCTTGAGAGCAAGGAAAAGCTTGAGGAGCTCAAAAAGAGACTGGGACTCTCTTAAAGATGGGATTCCTTGACAGGATAAAGAAGCTCTTTAAACAAGAAGAAGAAAAGGAAGAGATTGAACTTCTCGGGAATCCCCTTGAGAGGCTAAAAAAGGGAGACATAATTGAGCTTGAAGGGGAAACCTGGGAGGTTGAGGATGTAGCCCTTTACGACTACGGGGCTACGAAGGAAAAGGAGTGGGAGATAAGGTCCGCAAAGGGAAAGGGCTTTCTCAGCCTGGAGGAGGGGAAGATATACTTCTTCACCGAGATAGACCCAGAAGAGATACAGCCCGACGTTGGAGAGCACTACAGAAAGTTCGGAAAGCCACCCGAGGAGATAATCTATAAGGGAAAAAGGTATAAACTGAAGTATGCGGGAAAGGCAAAATACAGGAAGAACTTTGAGAGCTATCCCGTCACCATTTGGGAGTTCAGGTCCGAGGACGGAGAGATAATAGACGTTGAGATATGGGACGATTACGAGATAGAAGCCTTTAAAGGAAGGGAGCTAAAAGAGTGGGAAATTGAGGGCGTTTTTCCTCGTTAGCCTCTTTTTAATACTCCTTTCCTGTTCAAGACCCGTTGAGGTAAAGGAAAATCCCGTAGATTTCTTTATAAAGAACTACGAAAAAGGCATATACAGGTATAAGGTTGAGGAAACTAAAGGAAAAGGAAACGAGAGGTGTGAGGTTGTTCTCAAGGATTTAATAAAGGGAAAGGAGTATAAGCTTGAACTTTATACGCTTCACTACATTGAGAGATACCTTCTCGGGGAAAGGATTTATTGTGAGCTATTTTCGGAAAATCGCTTCCTTGAGGTTGCGGGAGAGAGGTTCGTCCCCCCCTCAGGCTTGAGGGTTGTGAATAGCGTTAAACTGAGAAATGGTTTATACCTGTGGATTACGGAAAGGGTGAAAGCCTCTGGCGGAGGCGGAGGTGGCGGAGGGATAATATTCCTGCCTATGCCCTGGGGAGGTTCTGACTACGGGAGATACACCCTTCCCGGAGGAGGATACGGAGGTAAGTAGCATGAGCCTGATTCTTTTAATCCTCTGGATAATACTCTCTAAATACATCTACGACCTCGTATTTTTCAGAAACGTAAAGGTGGAAGATGAAATATTCTCAAGGGGAAACAACGCGGTGGGTATTTCCTTCGCGGGCTTCTTTGTTTCCCTCTCCTTCGTCCTTTATATGACCTATTCCCCGGAAAGTCCTTTAAAAGAACTTTTTACGCTCCTTTTTATAACTCTTCTCCTCTTCTCAGGGGTTTATCTCTTTGACCTTCTATTTCTCAGGAAGATTGACTTAAAAGAAGAAATCCTCAAGGGAAATGTTTCCGCGGGAATAACACAGGCATTTTATTTCCTCTCGGTCGGACTCATACTTTCGGGAGCCTACTGGATGCTTGATAGCATTCTCCTCACCCTTTTATACTCGGTTATTTACACCTTCCTGGGTATGCTCTTCTTATACATAACTACCCTTATATTCTCCCGCATTCTTTCCCTTGATTTTCAGGAAGAGGTAAGGAAGGGAAACGTGTCCGCCTCCTTGCTTCTTGGAATGATATCCTTCTCCGTTTCTTTAGTCGTTTTTAACGCAATCTCCGGGGAGTTTGTAGGGAATCTACTCTCGGATATACTCACAACCTCTCTTTACTTCCTCATCTCTCAGGTAATTATGGTTATACTTTACCTCTTGTTTGAGTATGTGATATTCAGGAAGATTATCCTTTCTTCAGCAGTTCTTGAGAATAACCTCAGCGCTTCCCTTACCCTGGGAGGTGTATTCCTTGCGAGTGCGCTCCTTACCTTAATCGTCGTTGGATGAGGAAATCAACGGTTTTAAAGCTCTGCATATTCTTTACGGGTTTTTCGGGGCTCGTTGCGGAATACTCGGTAGCAACCCTCGCAACCTATCTTTTGGGAAATGCGGTTTTTCAGTGGAGCGTTATAATCTCCCTCTTTCTCCTCTTTATGGGCATAGGTTCAAGGCTTACGAGATACATACCCGACAATAAGCTCGTTGATATCTTCGTAATTGCTGAGGTTTCCCTTTCCCTTCTCGTATCCCTTTCCCCGTTGATTGCTTACCACTTCGGGAGCTACCCCTTTGAGCTAAGAGTTGTAATTTACTCCCTCTCCGCACTCATAGGAACGCTCATAGGACTTGAGATTCCTATCGCTGTCAGGATAAACAACAGATACGAAGAGCTAAAGGTAAACCTATCCTCTATACTTGAGAAGGATTATCTCGGCTCCCTTCCAGCGGGACTCCTTTACGCTTACTTTCTCCTTCCAAAGCTCGGACTCCCTTACACGACCCTTATCGCAGGTCTTTTAAACCTTTCGGTAGCGATTCTCTTTTCCCTTTCCTTTCCCGTTCGCTTGACCTTAAAAGTCCTTCCCTTACTCGTTGGTCTAATCCTTGCCCTATACGGATTCTTCGCTTCCCGAATTATCCTATACGAGGAACAAAGATTTTACGGGGAGCAAATTGTGAGTTTCATCCAAACGCCCTTCCAGAAGGTCGTTCTCACGAAGTATAAAAATATTTACTCCCTTTACCTTGACGGACACATCCAGTTCTCAACCCTTGACGAGAAAAGGTATCACGAAACCCTCGTTCACATACCTGCAAGCCTCATAAAAAGCTACGAAAAAGCCCTCATACTCGGAGGAGGGGACGGGCTCGCCCTCAGGGAGGTTTTGAAGTATCCCTTCGGGAGCATAACACTTGTTGATTTGGACGGAAAATTCGTTGATTTTTCAAGGAAAAACCCGATAATGAGGAAGATAAACGAAGATAGTTTTAAAGACCCGAGGGTAAAAGTAATTTTGAATGATGCCTTTAACTTCGTATTCAAAACAAATGAAAAGTTTGACCTCGTTGTTATTGACCTTATAGACCCGAGAACCTACTCAAGTGCACGGGTTTACTCCCTTGAGTTTTACAAAAGACTAAAACGAGTTCTAAAAAGGGATGGAGTCTTTATAACCCAGGCGGGGGATGTTTTTTTCAGGAGAAAGGTTTTCTGCGCAATTTTGAAAACGATAAGGGAAGCGGGATTTTACACAATGCCTTTGGTCGTAAACATTCCCTCAATGGGCGAGTGGGGCTTTATCGTAGGGAGCAAAGAGAAAAAGAGATTTAAAGCTCTTAAAATTAAGAATCTCTCTTACCTCAGCGATAATCTCGCCAGGGCTATTATCCTTACGGGAAGCTCCGTCAGGTGCGGGGAGGAAGAAATTAATAGAATCTTAAAGCCCATTGTATTAGAGTATTACTATATAGGTAATTAATTATTTAAGGAGCGGACCATGGAGCTAAAGTGGGAAGAAAGGTTAAATACAGGCGTTTTTTGCTTTGACGAGGAACATAAAACCATTTTGAATATGCTTAACTTCATGAGGGAGCTCCTCCAGAACAAAAGAAGGCAGGAGGCCTCTTCCTTTATCGTTGACGTTCTCATACCCTACCTGAGAAACCACCTTAGGCATGAGGAAGAGGTATTCAAGCAGTTCGGTTATCCCGAAGGGGAAACTCACACCAAATCCCACGAAGCTATTGAGAAGCTCTTTATGGGCTTTATGGAACCCCTTGAGGCGGGGGAGGACAAGGTTATAAAGCACTTCCAGGCGGTAGTAATAGGATGGCTTTACGGACACATAGAGAAAACCGATAAGAGATACGGCGTTTATTTTGCGGATAAGGGAATAATAGACAAGGTTAATGAGATAGAACCTGTAAGGAATGAGTTTACCGAGGTATAGTTTATTATTATGCTTCCCGTAGAGACGATTTTTGAGACCGTTGACGATAAAGAGTTTTTAAGGATTGCGGAAAAGGTCCTTGAAGGGAAGAGGATAACCCCGGAAGAGGGAATATACCTCTACAGAAACGGAGACCTTACCGCTCTCGGAATCCTTGCGGAGCACATAAACAGACAGAAAAACAGCATGTATGCCTACTTTATAGTAAACAGACAGATAAATCCCACAAACGTGTGCATGTATCAATGCGACTTTTGTGCCTTCGGCGTTAAGAAATCCGACCCCAAAGCCTACGAGATGAGCCTTGAGGAGATACTGAGAAAGGTTGAGGAGCTATACAGAATGGGAGGGAGAGAGGTTCACATAGTGGGGGGTATTCCCTCATACTGGGGTTATGAGAAATACATTGAGATAGTAAGGGAGATAAAGAAAAGGTTCCCCGAGGTAATAGTTAAGGCATGGACCGCGGTTGAGATTCACCACATGTCAAAGATATCGGGAAAGAGCTACGAAGAGGTCTTAAAGGAGCTAAAGGATGCAGGACTTGACGCACTTCCCGGGGGAGGAGCGGAGATATTCTCCGAGAGAGTGAGGAAGATAATAGCCCCCTACAAAGCGAATGCTGAGGAATACCTTGAGGTTCACAGAACAGCCCACAGGCTCGGCATACCCACTAATGCAACTATGCTTTACGGACATGTGGAGACCTTAGAGGAAAGGATAGAGCACATGGAGATGCTCAGAAGACTCCAGGACGAGACGGGAGGTTTTCAGGTTTTCATACCCCTCGCTTACTGGCCCGAAGGAACGAGGCTCGGCGGGCACAGAACTTCCTCGGTTGATGACCTCAAAACCATAGCCATCTCCCGCATATACCTTGATAACTTTGACCACATAAAGGCTTACTGGGTAACCCTCGGCGAGAAGGTTGCACAGGTAGCCCTGAACTTCGGGGCGGACGACCTTGACGGAACAATACAGGAAGAAAAGATAGTCCACGCTGCGGGAACGAGGTCCGCTTACGGACATTCCATAGACAGGCTCGTAAAACTCATAAAAGACGCGGGCAAGATACCCGCTGAGCGGGACACCTTCTATAACATTGTTAAAGTTTATCAATAATCCTTTCTATTTCTTCCTTCTTTACCCTTCCCTCTCTCAAGACTTTTAAGCCTTCCCTTAAATCAACGAGCGTTGAGGGCTCACCCTCTATTTTTCCGCCATCAACGTAAAGCTCAACCTTATCCCCGAAGTATCTGTAGGCCTCTTCAATTGTTGTCGCCGGCTTCTTTCCCTCGGGATTTACGCTGGGAGCGACAAGGGGCTTTTTAAAAACATCAAGGAGCTTCCTAACGAATCCCTTTTTCGGAATCCTCACAGCCAAGCTGTCTTTACTTATATACGAGAGCTTATCGCATCTCTTTTTAAGAACGAGCGTTATACCTTCCTTATGGAGAAGGGGCTTATACTCCTCGGGAAGGTCTAAACACAGCTCTACTATCCAGCTCTCATCGGGAATGAGAACGAGGAAGGGCTTTCCCGAAGGTCGCCTTATCTCATACAACCTTTTCACCGCTTCCTCGTTCGTTGCGTCCGCAAGCATTCCGTAAATGGTGTCCGTAGGGGCTACAACTATTCCACCTTTTTCAAGAACTTCCTTAGCCTTTAAGAGAACTTCCTCTTCCTTTAAAATCATTTCTTTTCAGAAAGATAGTAAGAGGGATTTAAAATTGCACCGTTTAGGTTCCTTATCTCAAAGTGAAGGGCACATCTCCCTTCCGTCGGAACGATACCTACGTATCCTATTATATCCCCCTTTCTTACCCGTTGTCCGAGCCTCACCGTATTTCTTGCATTGTGAGCGTAAACGCTTATGAAGTTTTCATGCTCAATTATAATCATATTTCCTAAAGCGTGAAGGTCGTTCCCGCTGTAAACCACCTTACCGCTCGCTACAGCTTTTACGGGCTTTCCGCAATCGGTGTATATGTAAACTCCCTTATCGTTCTTAACAACCTTTCCATCAACGGGAAGTTCCTTTAAGGAAATCTTAGGAATCCTCGCAACCCTTTCTATGAATACATATTTATAAACGGGAATCTTTAGAACCTGACCTACCCTTATCAAATTCCCCTTAAGTCTGTTTGCCCTCTTTATGGCTTTCACGCTCGTCCTGAACCTCTTCGCTATCTTTATGAGGGAGTCCCCCTTTCTTACTCTATACCTCAGGTAAACGACCTTTTTTACCCTGTCGAGAACCACTCTTCCCTTTTTTTCTTCATACTTCTTCTTTATTTCTTCGTAAAGGTAAGCCCTTTTTGTGGGAATCTTCAGCTTTTGTCCCACGTAAATCCTGTTTCCCTTTATATTGTTTAAAAACTTTATCTCCCTAACGCTTACCCCGAACTTCTTCGCTATCTTTATGAGGCTGTCGCCTTTCTTTACGCGGTAGATGATGAACTTTTTCTTTGTTTTTTTCCTTTCTTTTTTAACTTTCCCTTTAACAGGAATTTTGAGTTTTTGTCCTACCCTTATAACGTTTCCCTTTAAGTTGTTCGCCTTTTTTATTTCATTAACGCTTACCCCGAATTTCTTGGCTATCTCAATTAAGGTATCTCCCCTCTTTACCCTGTATATTACGTATCTCTCACTTTCCTTTAAGCATATCTTTTCCCCGGGAATTAGGTATTTCCTCTTTTTTAGCTTGGGATTCAGCTCGTATAACTTCTTAATGCTTATTTTGTATTTCTTTGATATCTCCCAGAGGGTATCCCCCTTCTTAACTTCGTAATAGGTCCTGCAGTAATCCGCGGAGAAGCTACAGCTGAGCAGACTAACTATACCTAATATCAAAACCGTAAAGAGGTTCATCGGATTGCTCCTTTATTACCTCTATCTTATCAACCCTTGCAGCGGGAGGACCTTTCAGTATATCTTTCAGGAAGTATCCTATGAGTTCGTCGTCCCCCTCAACGAGTATCTCAACCCTTCCGTCGGGGAGGTTTCTGACCCATCCGTTCAGCCCGTAGCTGTCCGCAATCCTTTTCGCGTATGCCCGAAAGCCCACTCCCTGAACGATTCCGTAAACGTATATCCTCAATCTCATGTTAAATATAATACAGGAATGTTAAACCTTACCCTCGCACAGCTGAATTTCACCGTAGGTGATATAGAGGGAAATAAAAAGAAGATTTTTAAGGTAATTGAGGAGTATTCGGAGAAATCCCACATCATAGTTTTCCCCGAGCTTTCCCTTTCGGGCTATCCGCCCGAAGACCTTCTCCACCAGGAGTATTTTTTAAGGGCTTGTATGGAAGCCTTCAGGGACGTGGTTAACAAGAGTATGCATTACGACGTTGTTATTGTCTTCGGGACTCCTTATTACGAGTTTGACCTTTACAACGCTCTCGCGGTTGTTTATAAGGGAAAGGTTCTCGGCGTTTATAAGAAGCACCACCTTCCCAACTACAGCGTTTTTGACGAATACAGATACTTCAGGAAGGGGGAAGAGCCTTTAATGATAGATATAAACGGTTATAAGGTTTCCTTCTCCGTATGCGAGGATATATGGTATCCGGACGGTGTTGAGAGGGAAACAGCCCTATCGGGGGCTGAGCTTATCGTTAATATAAACGCGTCCCCCTACCACGTGGGTAAATACTCCTTTAAGGAAAGTTTTGTAAAGGCGAGGGCGGAGGATAACCTCTCTTTCGTCTGTTATGTAAACCTCGTCGGAGGGCAGGACGAGCTCGTTTTTGACGGAAGGAGCTTCGTAGTTTCTCCCGACGGGGAGATTGTTGCAAGGGCAAAAGCCTTTGAGGAGGACATTCTCACGGTAAGCCTTGAGCTTGATAAGGTGAGGAGAAAGAGACTTACGGACCTGCGTTGGAGAGAGGCAAGCTCAAAAGCTAAAAGGGTTGAGGTAAAAGCGAAGATAAACCTTGAGGAAAGGCCTTACCTTGAGGGGAGGGTTGAGCCTTCACCCGAGGGGCTTGAGGAGATATACGAAGCATTAAAGCTCGGTCTTAAGGATTACGTAAATAAAAACCGCTTTAAGAGGGCTGTTTTGGGGCTATCGGGAGGTATAGATAGCTCCCTCGTTGCCTGCCTTGCGGTTGACGCCCTCGGAAAGGAAAGGGTCGTCGGAATATACATGCCCTCTCAGTTCTCCTCAAGGGAGAGTTATGAGGACGCAAAAAAGCTTGCGGAAAACCTTGGTATAGAGTTTCACGTAATACCCATAGAAAGTATTTATAAGACTTACTTTTCCGAGTTTGAGAAGGAGCTTTGTGAGCTTAGGTTTGACGTTGCGGACGAAAACATACAGGCGAGGATAAGGGCAAATATACTCTTTTACTTCTCAAACAAGTTCGGTTATATAGTCCTCGCTACTTCAAACAAGAGCGAAACCGCGGTCGGATACACAACGATATACGGAGATATGGCGGGGGGATTTGCCCCCATAAAGGACGTGTATAAAACCCTCGTTTATAAACTCGCAAGGTTCAGGAACGAGAAAAGCCCTGATATTCCCGAAAGGGTTTTCAAAAAACCCCCTTCCGCGGAGCTGAGACCAAACCAGACGGACCAGGACACACTTCCCCCTTACGAGGTTCTTGACAGAATTCTAAAACTTTACATAGAAGAAGGGCTTTCTCCAGAGGAGATAATAAAGAAGGGACTTCCGAAAGATGCGGTTTATAAAACCATTGCGATGATAAGGAAGAGCGAGTATAAGAGAAAGCAGGCACCTATCGGAACGAAGATAACACCGAGGGCTTTCGGCAAGGATTGGAGAATGCCCATTACGAATAAATTCAAGTGACCTTGACCTTAATCATTAATTAAAAATCTTTCTCAATTTATAATCCTTGAGTAAAGAATGATTAAAGGGAGGTTGTAAAGATGGCACAGACGGTTAACTTAAAGGGAAATCCCGTAACACTCGTTGGACCTACCCTGAATGTCGGGGATAGAGCTCCAGAGGCTATTGTCGTCACCAAGGACCTTGAGGAAAAGGCAATAGGCGGAAAAAAGGACCAGGTTCAGGTTATAATCACCGTTCCATCCCTTGATACACCCGTTTGTGAAACGGAAACGAAGAAGTTCAACGAGATAATGGCAGGAATGCAGGGCGTTGACGTCACCGTTGTATCCATGGATTTACCCTTTGCCCAGAAGAGGTTCTGTGAGAGTTTTAACATCCAGAACGTAACCATAGCTTCCGACTTCAGATACAGGGATATGGAGAAATACGGCGTTCTCATAGGAGAGGGAGCCCTTAAGGGACTTCTTGCAAGGGCTGTTTTCATAGTTGACAGGGAAGGAAAGATAGCCTACATACAGCTCGTTCCCGAGATAACCCAGGAGCCCAACTACGACGAGGTTGTAAACAAGGTTAAGGAACTTGTTTAAGTTTGAAATCTGAGTATAATATTTAATTGAAAATAATTTTCAAAGGAGGTGTGAGCCATGGATGTAAAGGAGATAGCTAAGAAAATAATAACCGAGTGCCCTCTCAGGGTAGGAGACAGAGTTCCCAACTTTGAGATGGAGATTTACGACCCTTCCACGGGTAAGTTCGGAAAGATAGTTCTTGAGGACCTCCTAAAGGAAAGGAAGTGGGTAATACTCTTCTTCTATCCCGCTGACTACACCTTTGTGTGCCCCACGGAGCTTGCGGACCTTGCGGAAAAGTATGACGAGCTCAAGGAACTCGGATGTGAGGTTATATCCGTATCCACGGACACGAAGTTCGTTCACCTCGCATGGCACAGGGATGAACCCCTTCTCAAGAACGTGAAGTATCCCATGGGAGCTGACCCCACGGGACAGATATCCAGACTCTTCGGTGTTTACGACGAGAACACGGGACTCGCACTGAGGGGAACCTTCATAATTAACCCCGAAGGAATGCTCGTAGGAAGCGAGGTTAACTACTACAACGTAGGTAGGAACGCGGACGAGCTCTTAAGGAAGATGAAGGCAAACGTATACCTCATGTCTCACCCCGAAGAAGCTTGCCCTGCAAAGTGGGAACCCGGAAAGAAGACACTCAAGCCTTCCGAAGAACTCGTCGGAAGAGTTGGGGAGGTTCTCAACGAATAATTTTCAAAAGGGAGGGGGTTCTCCCCTCCCAAAATTATTTAAGCGGACACCTGAGCTTCAAGGTTATTTAAAAGTTCAAGGACTTTCTTAGCATTTTCTTTGAGCTCTTCGGGATTGTTAAACTCCCTTATCTCCCTCACAATCACGGATAAAGCTGAGAAAAGCTCTTCCTTCAGGGGACCGTTACCGACCTTAATCCTGTATGTAGCGTTCCTAATTGGTTCTTTAATAGCCTCTATAGTCTCAAGAAGTTCCATCTCGTTCTTTGCGTTTGCAAGGGCTTCAAGCTGTTCCTTAAACTTTTGAAGAAGCTCATAACCTATCTTGAAGTCGGAATCCATCTGCATTAACGAACCTCCTTCGGGATTTTTAGTTCTATTTTAACTCACCTGTATAAGGATTTAACTATATTGTCAAATAGCCTTTTGGCTTCCTCGTATTCCTTTATGAGTTTCTCTCCCTCGGGAGTTATCCTGGCACCTTTTCCCCTTTCCCTCTCAACTATTTTCTTCCCGAGCCTCTTTTCCATAACCTTTATGTGTTCAAGGGTTTTCTTGTAGGATATCCCAAGCCTTTTTGAAGCCTCTTTAATGGAACCCGTGTTTTTAATCTCCTTCAGGATTCTGTATTTCAGCTCGGTAAGAACGGGCTCTCCCTTTTCCTCAAACCAAATTTTATATTTGAGCTCCATCAGTATTTCCTCTCTCCGAACAGAAGCGTTCCTATTCTCACTATTGTAGCCCCTTCCTCTATGGCAACCTCAAAGTCGTGAGACATTCCCATGGAAAGGTGGGGAAGGGAAACGTTAAAATCCCTCTCAAGCTCTTCTTTAAGTTCACGGAGCTTCCTGAAGTAAGGTCTTACATCTTCTGGATTATCAAGGTAGGGCGGTATTGTCATAAGTCCGAGGACCCTCAGGTTGGGAAGCTCAAGGGTATACTCAAAAAGCTCTTTTAAGTGTTCGGGGGAGACGCCCGCTTTTGTTTCCTCACCCCCCACGTTTACCTCTATCAGGACGTCCTGAACGAGGTTGTTCTTGAACGCTCTTTTTTGTATCTCGTCCGCGAGGCTTTTTCTATCAAGGGAGTGAATGAGCCTCACCTTCCCCATTAAATACTTAACCTTATTCGTCTGGAGCTGTCCGATAAAGTGCCACTCAATATCAAGCTCCATGAGAGCCTCGTATTTTTTGAGGAACTCCTGAACTCTGTTTTCTCCGAAAAGCTTAAGCCCGCACTCGTAAAACTCCTTAATTCTTTCGGGGGGAACGGTTTTTGAGGCTCCGAGCAGTCTCGCACAATTTTTTCCCCTTCCCGCTCTCTCACAGGCCTTTTCTATCCTTTCAAGAACGTTGTTTAAACGCTCGCAGGGTGTCATAATTTTAAGTTTAATGCTTGAGCTGAGGAGAAAGCTCTTTCACATATGTTCACTCCTCCTCCTTATAATCCCCGTTTTATACTTTCCCTTCTGGTTGAACATTTTTATTTTTTCCTCAGGCATCCTTTTGAACCTTCTTTTAGTTTTAAAAAATGAAAAGATTTACCCCCTTTTTAAGCTTTTTATAGACCTATTTGAAAGGGAGGAGAACCTTGAAAAGCCCGGAATTCAATCCCTTTACGCTCTTCTCGGTATCTTTATATCTTACCTTCTTTTTGGGAAAGATGCGGTTTACGGGATTGTCGTCCTCGCTGTGGGAGACGGATTTTCGGGACTAATCGGACATTATTTCGGGAAGAGGAGACTTTTTTACAATCCTAAAAAGAGCCTTGAGGGGAGTCTTGCCTTCTTCCTCTCAAGCTTTATAGCACTCCTTTTCATCACCGAGCTTGAAAAGGCATTTTTAATATCCCTTGTGTCCGCTTTTGTTGAGAGCTTAAAGCTTCCCCTTGACGATAACCTGTTAATACCGATTGTCGCTTCCTTTATCGGTGGGGTGTTATGAGGGCTTTAATACTCCGTTTTTCTTCTTTGGGGGACGTCGTTCTAACCTCCTGCTTATTTGAGCCCCTCAGGGAAAAGGGGTATGAAATTGACCTTCTAACATTCAAACCTTACGGAAATTTATTTCTTGACGATGACAGGGTAAACGTTATAGAAACGACGAAAGAAAATTTATTGAAGGACCTAAAGAAGCTAAAAAAATCTTACGAGCTTAAGATAGACCTTCATAAGAACTTAAGAAGCTATCTCGTGAGGCTAATTCTTGGCGGAAGCTGGAGAAGCTACCCAAAGGAAAGTATAAGGAGAAGGCTATCCGTTCACTTTAAGCTTTTCAGGAAGCCTTACTACGTTCCAGAGGCATACGCAAAGAGCTTAAAGGGAATAGCCGAGATAAAAAACCCGAGACCGTTTATAAAGGTTTCCGAGGAGAGGGTAAAGAGGTTCAGGGAGCTTTACGGGGATTACGTGGTTATAGCACCGGGGGCGAAGTATGAAAAAAAGAGGTATCCCCATTACTGGGAGCTTTCTGAGCTTCTTATAAAGGAAGGCTTTAACGTCGTAATAGTCGGGGATAAAAGGGATTACGAGCTATCAAGGGATTTTCCCGGAATAAACCTCTGCGGAAAGCTTGAGCTAATAGACGTTCTTGCGGTAATAAAGGGGGCGAAGCTCTTTATAGGAAACGACAGCGGACTTCTTCACTGTGCAAGGGCTGTAAGGACGAAGGCTGTTCAGATTTACGGGGGAACTCATCCAACCCTCGGTTTTTCCCTTTACCCCAATGAGGGGATAGTTTTCTGCAAATGCATTGATTGCCAGCCCTGCGATATACACGGCAAGGGAAAGTGTCCGATAAACTACAAGTGTCTTGATATAAGTCCTATAAAGATTTTTGAGCAAGTTATAAGAATTCTGAATTGAAAGGGAAAGGAAGAAGGGATAAAGTAAAAGTTAAAGGAGGTGGGAGAAGATGGATTTACTTGGAACACTCGTAACAAAAGAAAAAATAAACGGAACCGAGAAGGCGGTCATTTTCAGGGAGCTCATAAAGAGGGAGATGGATTTATTAAACGATTACTGCAAGAATAACCACAAGTTTCCCAAGGATTACAGAATTGAGTTTTGCCATCTTCACAACATAAAGAAGATAAACATAGCGAGGCTATTGACCATTCTCAAGTTTTACGACCCCAGGTTTATAGAGATACTGATGTCAACAGACCCCAAGGTTAGAACCTTCGTAAGCTACTTCTTTGAGTTTATGGAAAAGCATCCCTACTTTGAGGACGTTCTTGAGCCCCAGAACCTCTTCGGAAACTGGGATTACATAAGGTATAAGCTAAAAATCCTTTTCCCACAGCTCACTTTTGAGGAGATAGACAGGTTCAAGTTCAAGAGGAAGGAGTTCATAGAATATGTGAAGGAAAGGCTCGGAGAGCCCGAGGAGATGATAGAGGACAAGCTTAACCTCGCAACCTGGTATGAAAGCGTTCCTTATCTTGAGCTTGAGAGCGAGTTCTCTCCAGGCGTTCACCCCGACCCCGTGATGACTCCCGAGGAGTGGTCCTTCATAAAGAGAAACCTAAAAGGTAGGAAAAACATAATAATAAGGGACCCCGATACGGGAAAGGAAAAGCTCGTTTACGTTGAGGTTGATATACCCGACGAGGAGCTCGACAAGTATTACAAAAACAGGGAAGGACTGAAGAAGCTCCTCATGGAGAGGTATAACATAGACGAATCGGGAGCTGAGCAGATTCTCAGGAAGGCGGGATGGGAAGCCCCCGGATGGCATATAGTTCCACCCATACACGAGGACGTTGAGGTCAAATACCCCGAAGAGGAGAAAAAAGAGGAAAAGAAACCCCAGATAACCGCGGAAAAATACGATATTCTCGGTCTTGCATCCCATATAAGGTATCTGGGCGGAAGGGAGCTTGAGCTTCTCAATTACTACGAGCTCGTTCACGACAAGGTTCCCGAAGTTCACGATAAGCTACACCTCTTTATGAGAACCAAGAGAAGACTCCTCGGAAAGCTGTTTGGACTTTATTACACCGTTGACCCCGTGATGGCGGAAGCCATACTCATAAACGACCCCGAAAACATAAAGCTTCTCAAGGAGCTCACGGTTGTTACAGGAGTGAGGGATAAGACCTTCTCCATATACGACAGCAGTAAAGTTTGGAACGAGATAAAGAGGAGGGTAACCTTCATATTCCCTGAGGTTTCGGAAGAAGAAATAGAGAAGTTCAAGGGAAGGAGGGCGGATTTCGTTAAGTATCTCGCTCAGAAACTCGGAAAGCCCGAGGAGTATATAGACGAAAGGCTTGAGCGTGCGGGATGGCTCAGGACGGAAGAAATTCCCGCATTCATAAGACACATAGGTCCTTAAGAGCCTTCTTTTTTCCTTGCGGTTCTCCTCTTGGGTCTTTGCTCCTCATACTTCTTTGAAAGTTCCTCAACCGTGGGATAGTAAACTCTTATCTCTCCGTTCTTCAGGAGAACGTATCCGTGGTTAAGTATGTCCTGTATGTTCTTCTTGTTGTTTAGGAAGTTCTCAAGCTCCTTTATCTCGCTGTATCCCTTCAGTGTGTACTCCCTCTCCTCTCCGTTGTCAAAGACTATTTTCACCTTCATACACCAGAACTTTGAGTTTTCCGCATCCCTGCAACGCTCGGGCTTTCCAATAGGCTCTATTCTTACGCTCCTTGCAACAATCTCCTCTTCCCTTACCTCAAACATTTTTTTACCTCCTCACTCCACAACCGCTTTCTCAAACTCCCTAACCTCATTATACAGTTCCCTTAGTATATTCCTATAATCCTCCTTGCCCTCCTCAACCATGTCCATGAGCTTCTCAAGCCTTCTCGTGAACTCTTCAGAAACGAAGGGAATTATCTTCTCCTTACTTTTTAGGAACTCGTAAACCTGTTTTCCGAGCTTGGTCGGTATGAGGAAGCCGTTCCGCTCTATAACGTATCCCCTCTCAAGGAGCTTTGATATTATCGTTGCGTAGGTTGAGGGTCTTCCTATACCCCTTCTCTTCATCTCCTCAACGAGACTTCCCTGAGTGTAGAGGTAAGCCATAGGAACGCTCTTTAACTCCTTCTTGTCCTCAACGTATATCCTTCCCTCAAGGTTGGGGTTCAGCTCTATGCCGTAAACCCTGTTAAAGCCGTCCTGGGTAATATCAACGCTGAGTTTATATTCCGTTTCTTTATCAAGGGCTTTTATTCTCACTTTCCTTACCTTTACCTTTGCAGGTCTCATCTGGGAAGCCATGAAGCGTTTGAATATGAGCTCGTAAAGGAGTAAGTGCTCCCTCGTCAGGTTCTGGAGCTGTCCCGCATAAATCATAGACCTTATGTCTTCAACGTCAAGGGGCTTTGTTGGTCTTATACACTCGTGGGCTCCTCCTTCTCCCCAGGTTCTCGGTGTGAAGTAATCGCTCCCGAGCTCTTCGCTTATCCACTCCCTTGCCACGTTTATACCGACGTCCGAGACCCTCGTTGAGTCCGTTCTGTGATAAGTGATAAGGCCATATTCAAAGAGCTCCTGGGCAAGGGACATAACCTTGGGGACGGGAAGCCTGTATCTGTCGGAGGCCTCTTTAAGCATCGTGTCCGTTGTGAAGGGGGGAAGGGGCTTTCTTTCCTCTTCCCACTCCTCAAGAAGTTCAACATTTATCTCCTTAAGGTTTTCGTAAAACTCCTTTGCGGATTTCTTGTCTGTAAACTCATACTCAAGCCTGAACCACCTTCCGTTTTCCTTAAAGGTTATCTGGACGACGTGTTTCTTCTTCCTGTATAGCTTCTCCCTCTCTATTATCCATCCCAGAACTGGAATCTGAACCCTTCCCCCGGATAGCCAGCTCTTATCAAAGGTCTGCTGAAGGATACGGGAAACCTCAAAGCCCACCCACCTGTCCGCTATCCTCCTCACGAGCTGAGCCTTTACGAGGTTCTCGTTAAAATCCCTCGGATTTGATATAGCGTTCCTTATGGCTTTCCTCGTGACCTCGTGAAACTCTATCCTCTCTATATTCTCCATAAAGGGGCTGAGAAGCGCCCCTATATCCCACCCTATCTTCTCACCTTCCGTATCCGGGTCAGTTCCCACGAGAACGGTATCAACCTCCTGGGCTACCTCCCTCAATCCCTCAATTACCTTCTCCTTTCCTTCTATAATCTCATACACGGGAATGTATTCCCCGTCCTGAACTATAACCCCGTGGAACGCCCTGTTTTTTATGAGGTCAAGTATATGCCCGAGGGACGCTGTAATCATCAAATAAAGGTCTCCCACCATGACCTCAAGAACGTCTATGCCCCCCAACTTCCTGCTTACGGGCTTTCCGAAGAAGTTGGCTATTGTCCTTGCCTTGTTCGGGCTTTCAACAACAACGAGAACGGGCTTTACGTGTTCCTTGTATTCGGGCTTTACCTTTCCCTCAAGTATCTCCCTCACCTTTCTCCTGTCTTCGTCTATCTCCTTTAATATCTCCTCAAGGTTTACCTCGGATAAAGGTTTAAAGCTTATATCCTGATTGAACCACCTTACCTTCTTCTCAAGGTTCCTAAAGGCTTTCTTATCGTCAACGAGAACGAGGCTGAGCCCCTTCGTGAGACCACCGGCATACATGCGGGAGGTTCTTCCGCTTGCCTGGAGGTATCCGGTCACGTCCGCAACTACAAGCTCATACCCTCCCTCGGATATCCTGAGCGTTATCTCGTCCGACTCCTTAATCTTCTTTATCAAGCTCTCGCTGAGTAAGAACTCCCTTATCTCCTTCGTTAGGTTTTCTATCCTTTCCTTTAACTCAACGTTGTTTTCCACGAATTCCTCGCTCAGGAAGGAGTATCTCCTCAGCCTCTGTATCCAATTATCAACCTTCTTAACGTAGTCCTTAAGCTCCTTATCCTTGGTTATGAGCGGTCTGAGGGAAAGGAGCGCCCAGAGGAGATGGGAAACGGAGGTCTCAACCTTGAGGGAAACCTTTATCTTAGGAACGCCGTAAAATACCGCATACCTCACAACGTGGGGAAGGTCAACACCCCTCGCAAGGGGATTCCTATAAGAGGAAATACCTATGACTACGTCAACCTCTCCCCTCTCAAAAGGTTCTAACTTTTCCTCGTAAGTGAGTGTCCTTATTCCGTTCTCCTCAAGGAGCTTTTTAATCTCCTCAACCTTCTCCTTTCCGTAATCGGAAGATACAAAAACGAGCCCGCCCTTTCCGAGCTCCTTCACCCTTTCAACTAGAACGCTATCAAGGTTATTCACTTCCTCGTAAAGGTCAACGATATTCCTGAGGAAGAGAACGGGCTTTCCTACCTCAAAGCCAAGAAGCTCCCTGAAGAGCTTAATCCTGTTTGAACGGGGATTTCCCGTAGCGGAGGAGACCGCTATAACCCCCTTTCTCTTCTTTGCTATCTCCTTTAACTCTTCCGTTCTTCTCCTTATCTCCTCCCAGTCCTCCTCCGTTTTTTTCGGTTTTTCCTTAAGTTTTATCAGCTCAAAGGCTTTATTTATATCCTCTTCCGAAAACCCGAGGAGGTATAAAACCTTATCAACGTTCCTGGCGGTCTTGAGAAAGCTGTCAACGTCGTCAACGAATATGAAGTCAAAATCCTTCGGAAGTATGTCGTAGTTCTTGTAAAGAAACATAGAGGTTGATATGAGAACTTTAAAATCCCCACTCGCTATTCGTTCCTTATACTCCTTTTTCTTCTTTTCTGTGAGCTTTCCCCAGACTATTAGGTCCTCTTCCTTTATCCCGAACCTCTTCAGCCTTTCGGAAACCTGCTCAACGAGGAGTTGTGTGGGAAGGATTATGTAGGAACGCTTACCTTTACCCGCAAGGTATGAGGCCATTGAGAGCCCGAAGGTGGTCTTGCCTACGCCCGTCGGTGCGAGCATCGCAAAACAGCGGTTAAGGAAAACCTTCCGAGCCCAGGACCTCTGTAAACTCCAAGGAGAAGTTCCGAGTCTTTCCTTGAAAAACACCTCCCACTCCCTCAGCTCGTCAAGAAGGTTGCAAAAATCCTTAAACTTCCCCTCTTTTATCTCCGAACATACCCTTTCCCTCTTAACCTCATTCGGAATGCATTTCTCACAGGGAAGACCCCTAAGGAGTCTATATGAAGTAATCTCTCCACCGCAGTTGGGACATAGCTTTTCAAATACCGCTCCAATCATCGCTTTATCCTCTATCCAAGTGCTTAAATTATATTCTATGGAGCAAAAAAAGGAAGCGGTTCAAACGGAAGAGCTAAAAACCCCCACGATGGAAAAAGAGCTTGAGGAGATGAGGAGGGAGTTCTTCCACATTATGGAGTTCTGCATACCGCCCAAAGAGGTAAGGGAAGAGGTTATGAAAAACCTTTATGCGATACCCCTCTCGGTTCTGAAGATATTCAAGACCATACTTGATTACGAGATAAAGGTTCTTGAAGAGAGGATTAAGGAAACAGAGAGAAAACCTGCAAAGTCAAAGAGGATAAAGGTTGAGTAAGGTTTACTTCCCTCCTTCCTCATTAACGTACAGGGAGCTCGTCGAGAAAAATCCCGAAGAGCTTTCAAAGGAGCTTGAGGCTATCTTTATAAAAGAAATATTAAAAGTAGCCTTTGAATCCATGCTTTCCGAAAAAAGTTTCACGACGAGAATGTATTACGACGCATTCCTTGAAGGGGTGAGCGAGAAGCTCGCTTCCGCAGGAGGTGTGGGCATAGCGAAGTTCGTGCTTTCAAATATAGCTAAGTAAGGTTATTGATAATTTCCCCCAGCCTATCTTCCCTGATTCTTAAATATATTTTTTCTTTCCGTTCCCTTTCCTCAATCCTTTACCTCCATCCATCCGTATCCCCTCCTCGTCTTTGCCCCTACACCAAAAGTTTCAAGCCCTTCCTTCAGCAGAGTTTTAACCTCTTCCAGATATTCTTCGTAAATTCCCTCTTTTACGCCTATTGTAAACACAAAGGAAACACCTTCAAGGGAAAGGAAAAGAATTGGAACGGGATTATACCAATCCGATGGATTTTTCTCCCCTTTTGACTCATAATACTTAAAAAGGTGCGGATTCATAACGTCTATAACGAAGTTTTCTCTCTTTAAACTTTCCGGATATGCGTCAAAGAAAACCACTTTTCCCTCTTTTTTCTGGTTTCCGAAAATAATCTCATACTTTTCATCCTCAATTCTTCCGCTTTCATATTTTCTTATTAATTCCTCCGTTGGCTCTTCTTTATGCTCTTTTAATAGATAAACGTATCTTGTTAAGCCTCTTATAGCATTTGCGGAAATGTAGGGAATTCCGTAGGTGTGGTGAAAAAGAAATCCGTTCTCTATAGGGGAAGGGTATCCCATTCCAGAGACTAACCTGAAGCCCAGCTCACCTTTAAAGGAAACGCTCTTATACCTCTGAGAGGCCAGTTTTATACTTCTCTCCAGGAGTTTTCTTCCATTTTCAAGTTCTGTATCGTCCAGAACCTTTAAAAATTCATTCAAAAACTTCTTTTTAAACTTTTTTTATCTATTTCCTTTCCTTTTTTCATATCTTCTTCAGAAAGCATATATATCGTTCCGAGCTTATAAAAAAATAAAGCTGAGTTTGAAACTTTTCTTTCCAGTAAATTTTTAATATTCTTTATCCTCATGTTTTAACTCCCCTTCTGCCATTCTTTTTAACCAAACCGCAAAGTTTAACAAATCGTTGGTGTAAAAGAGATATATCTCGGTTTTCATGTTGTAAAGCTCGGTTATGAATTCATTGGTATTGTATTTCTTTCCAAATCTTTCTTCAACGTATTTTAAGAGGTGATTTAATACTTTTTCGTGCTCTTCTTCTCCTTTTGAGTGTATGAAGGCTATTGTGGTGAGAAGACCGTTCTGGGCTATCATTGCGGGCAGTCTTCTGGCAAGAGAGCTGTATTTCTCCTCCAGTTTATCGTTATTCATATCTTTTATCTCTTTAACGCACTCGTAAGCTACTTTACACCTTAACTGTTCCAAGTTCTTCATAACTTCAGCACCTCCACAACGCCTTTCCCCGTCGTGGTATTTCCTCCAAGCTGGAGCGTATTAACGCCTTTAAGAAGATTTTCTCCGTTGATTAACTGGAAATAAAAAACCGTTTCCGACGGGACGTATTCCTCTGTCCAGAGGTGTCCCTCGCTCACTGTTCCCGTTTCGGGGTTTACCTTTATGTGGGTCTGTATCTCTGTGTAGTTGCGAACCATATGGGAAAACACGTTATCGCTCACTATAACCATTCTGTTTTTATACTCCTCCTCAAGGGGGAGTTTTTCCAATTCTTCGGGGAAAGCACCCCTAACGCACCTGAATACGAACTCCTCAAGAACTACGCTGTTATCCACTTTAACCGTATCCGAGAGAGCTATACAGCTGTTATCTTCAAGGCTTATTCTAAATTCGCCCTTTTCTATATCCTTTAAGAACCTGTTTATAACGTAAGGAGAAGTTATGAGGGCAAATATACCCCTCAGGGACTTCACGGGAAAGAGAAGAACTCTCCCGTCGGTAAAGACCGCCTTGCCCTCGTTTTTCTTTGAGCCGAAAAGCTTAGAAAGCTCTCTTACGCTTTCATCCTCTCCTTTCTCAACCAACCTATCAACCTCATCGGGTTTCTTCTTAAGCTTTTGGGCAACTTCGTATATCTTTTCCGTTCTTACGTTTCCCTTTATTGAGCTTGCGGGAATTGCGGGAAACCCTGTGTGAACTTCCCTGTATATGGGAAGGTCAACGTATCCCGTTCCCTGCCCCGTTCCTATATGCAGTGGCGTTAGAACCCTGAGAAGGGAGGTTTCAGTGTTTTTCATTTCTTTTCACCTCCCTCTTTTATTAGAATGCCCGTATTCCACCCCCTTTTTAAAAATTGCTCACCTGTATTTAAAACGTTCGGATAGTCGTAAATCTGACAGGGAGAACGGAAATCATTACATTCCTCAAGAGCCTTTAAAATAAACACGCTTCCCGGTTTAATTGTGTTTATGAAAGGTTTACCTCTTCCCGATACGATTTCAGTTCCTGCGGAAAAAAGCCACAGGATTTTAAATTTACATAACTTCCCTTCTTTATCCTTTAAACTTATTACCGGTTTTGAGCGATAGTTTAAATTATCGCTTATATACGTATGGGTTAATATATAAAACTTGTAGGTTATTTCCGGAAGTATATCTAAATTCTGAAAAAGTATTTCCTCTATATGCTCCAGCAGTAATTCCTCCTGAATCTCACATGGATTTCTTTCCCCTCCCACAAAGCCCTCATAAACTTCCACTTTTTCCGAAATAAAGCAAAGCTTTATATCTTTATTTATCTCTCCGAATCTGAGCCTTTCGTGAAAGTAGAGATGTTTTTCCCTTGCGGTTCCGCTTTTTCGGTCAAGGGCTATCCCAACTCTCGGTTCCTTTTTTATGAATCTATCTATGCTCTCAATACGTAGTCCCTCTTCCTTTCCCAAAATCCAGTTTTTGAAAGGAGCTCCGTAAATTAGCTTTCCCTTTACACTTTCGTAAGCCCCTTCCGTTTGAGCGTAAGGGTATCCGAGATTTTCGTCATATTTTGCCAGTTTGTAGCTACCTCCTACTATCCCCCTCTCAAGGATATCAGAAGGAGCTGTAAAGAGGAGGTCCTTCTCGTTTTCATCCCATAGAAACACACCAAGTATACCCTCGTTTTTTTGGAATTAAATGAAAGAACCTCATTATATTCGGTGGATTTATACCGGATATGTAGTGTTCTTCAGTTGTAAAGTGTTTTAATCCGCCAAACCATAAAGGATTTTTCGAAATAACTTTAAATATTTTCATATTCCTCCCCCAGTTTATTTGCTATAAATCTCGCTACATATAGCATGTTCATGTAGTTGTTAAGGGCTTTACTCTCCTCATTAAAGTATTTTAGGCTTTCCTTTATGAATTCTTCAGAAAGTTTAATAAACTCCTCTGCGAGGTATATAAGGCCTGAAAGACTTTAAAGCCCCGTGCTTCTTTTCAAGAGAAGCATAAGCGGATGAATAATCTCTTCCATTAATGTCAATTACGACGGAAAAGGTGGAGAAATAACTTTCAATCTGTTTCTTGAACTGCCCTTCAACCTTTGAAAGGGAAGAATCCTTTCTAATAAGCTCTTCCCAGACCTTTTGGTAAATCTCTTTCCAGACTTCTCTGAATGTTTTTTCCGCAAGTTCTTTAACTTCTTCGGAGGCCACTTCAGCTACAAACCTGTTGGGATAGTTTGCAAGAGCCTTATAAGTTTTCTTTATACGGGAAAGATTACTTTATCTTTTAGTTTAAGTCTATTTATAACCTCCTCCGTAAGGTAAGAAATTATATAACTGCCCGCAAATAAATCCTTTGTTTTTCTTGAGGTTGATAGGAACCCCTGCACGGGAGAGAAAGAAAACAGAAGGAGATTCACTTAATTACCTCCCTTGCTCCTATGCTTTTTATGAAGTCGTAGAAAACTCTTCTGTTAAATGACTTAAACGTATAAATTTGTTTTCCGTATCCCTCAACAATAATTTCCCAATTTTCCGAAGGCTCAAATAAGTACTTCTGATGAATAATTAAAACAGTATAACCTTGAATTGAGGGCATCACCTTAAACCTCACAGGACTCGGGAATCTGGTTTTGTTTTCTTCTATTTTCAGATTTGCTTTTATTTTTCCCCTCTTATACATAATAGGAAGCCCAAAATAGGGCTTTTTCAGACCGTATTCCCTTAAATAATTTCTTAAGTTATTTTTAGAAAGCTTATCAAGCTTCCTTCTGAATTGCCTGTAACACTCACCTATTGTTTTAAGAGCTTCTAAAGGCTCGTTGAATCTCCTGAACTCATAAATCTCAAAGGGGAAATCGTGGCTATTTTCCTTTTCAAATTGCTCTAAAAAATCCCTGTAGGCCTTTAATAGTTCTCCTTTATGGAATCTTCCCCAATCCTTATATACGCTTTCTCCTTGAGGAATTAAGACCAGGCTTCCAAACCCTCGCCTGTTCCTGCTTCCTATACTACCAAGCTGGGAAAAGATATAAAGCAAAGGCTCAAGCTTTTCCTTTAAATTACCGTTTGTAAGAATAAACTCAAGTTTGTAATCTCCCGTCTGAAGGTGGGCTTTCTTCTGTCTTTTTCCCATAAAGTTCCCAAATCCGAGATAAGATATTGAACTATCTAAATCTTTTATTTCTTTATCTATTGTTTCAGATTTCTGTTTAAAGTTTCTCTCTTTAAATCTTACCCTCACTGGGGAAGCTTTCTCCGTGTTTCCGAAAAGTTCGCTCTCATACTTATAAAGTTCTTTAGAAGAATTAATAACGTGGGGATAAAGCAGGCTTCTAAACCACCAACGAAGAACTCCGACGAGGGAAAGGGCTCTTAGCTCCGCAATACTTTTATCCGCACCTACTAAAAATCCCTCCGTTATAAACTTTAAATTGTATCTCAACCTTTCCATAACCCCTCCCATTAATTATTTTAACTGAAATGGCTTCAGAAATCTGACATATCTCCATTCTATTTGAGCTCCACACGGTTAATTAGGAACCCCGCACCCTTTGTAAAGATTATAAAGCTCTATCAATAACTTACGAAATCTCCGAATTCAAGAAACTCCACTTAATTTTCGGAAATTCGGAGTGCGGGAAAAGGCTCAAAAATTCAGGCCTATCTTCTCCGCATTATTCAAAATGGAAATAAACGTATCATCAAAATATCAATGCATCTTTATATCCCGATGCACACTTCCTATTCCTTTGCCAAGAAGCCATAAGGGACTTCTTAGTCCCTAAGCTCTATTATAAACCTATTTCTTAAAAATAACAATCTTTACTTTTTTCTCCTCGTGGTCCTCCTTTATGGCGACTATATGACTGCAATCCTCAAGGGGCTTTTCCTTGCTCACCTCTCCCCTTTCCTTATTTAAGTAATAAAGGGTGAAATCCCTATACTCTTCTTCTCTGAACTCGGAGAGGGGTCTTATCTTCATATCCATGTTTACGGTTCTGTATCCGTATATGAGGCCAAGGAGAAAGTTAAAGACCTTATCCCCTTTCAGGAACTGCATAACTACATATATAAGATAGCACCGAGGTGCTATATTAATAAAAAGTTTTAAGCGGAGGAGAAGTATGCCCTGGGCAAAGGAAAGCGATTTTCAGGAACTCTTAAAGCTCTTCCCCGAAGCTAAGGTGGTGGAAGGGAGCAACGCTACCTCAATACACATCCCCAAGGATAAACTCATAGAGCTACTTAAGTATCTAAAGGATAAGCTCGGTTTTAAACTCTTCCTTGAGCACTCGGTAGTTGACCTTAAGGACCTACTTGAGAAGGAGAAGGAATACAACAAGGTTGTGAAGGAAAACATAATAGCCTTTCCCGAGGATAAAGAATCAAGGTTTATGGCTTTCTATATACTTTACAACGTTGATGAGAAAAAGAGGGTAATCGTAAAAACAAGGACGAACGGAACACTCCCGACGATAGAGAAGCTCTGGTTCGCGGGAAAGTGGGCGGAAAGGGAATGCTATGATATGTTCGGCATTCAGTATGAGGGGCACGAGAATCTCGTTAGGGCCTTCATGTGGGATACATACCCCTACTTCCCCCTGAGAAAGGACTTTCCCCTTGAGGGAATTCCCGAGCAGGAGCTTCCCTCCCTTAACGAGGTTATATTCGGGGACAACCTTGAGGGAACGATGAATTACGAGCGTATGCATACCCGCGTTCCCACCCTTGAGGACCTTGAGGTTACGGAAAAGAAAAGGTTAAAGAAGAAAGCCCAGATAGTTCTCAACTGGGGCCCCCTCCACCCCGGAACTCACGGGACCATGTGGTTCTTATTTGACCTTGAGGGGGAAAGAATTGTCCAAACGGACGTAATTCTCGGACAACTCCACAGGGGAGTTGAAAAGCTTGCGGAAAACGAGATGTATAACCAGTTCCTCGTTTACACCGACAGGATGGATTATCTCTCAGCCCTCTGCTCAAATCAGGCATGGGTGGTTGCGATAGAAAGGCTTATGGGCATACACGATAAAGTTCCCCCGAAGGCAAAGTATATAAGAACGATGATGTCGGAGCTCCAGAGGATTAACTCCCACCTTCTCTGGCTCGGAACCTACGCCCTTGACCTCGGAGCGCTCACCATATTCCTTTACGCCTTCAAGGAAAGGGAAAAGATAATGGACATAATAGAGGGCATAACGGGAGCGAGGCTCACAATCTCATATCCCAGAATAGGCGGTGTGAGAATGGACCTGCCCGAAGGTGCCCTTGAGGTTATAAAGGCTTTCATAAAGAAGTTTCCCGAGGAGCTGAGGGACTGGGAAACCATACTCACGAGAAACCGCATATGGCTAAGGAGAAACAAGGACGTGGGAGTTATAACGAAAGAAGCGGCATACTACCACGGCGTTACGGGACCCGTAATAAGAGGTTCGGGCATACCCTACGACATAAGGAAGTTTGAGCCCTATGACGCTTACGACGAGGTTGAGTTTGACATACCTGTTGGTGAGGTTGGAGACTGCTACGACAGGTATCTCGTGAGAATAGAAGAGATGAAGCAAAGCGTTAGGATAATAGAGCAGTGCGTCGCAAAGCTTGAGAAGATGTCAAAAAACGAACCCTTCTTTTACGAAGGGGAAGGAAAGCTGAAACTCTCTCTTGACGGCATAGGATTAAAGGCACCGGTAGGTGAGATATACTCCTCCGGAGAAAACCCGAGGGGAGAGCTCGGATTTTACGTGGTCTCAAACGGCGGAACTACACCTTACAGAGTTAAGATAAGACCGCCCTCCTTCTACAACCTGTGTATATACCCCCACCTCATGAAGGACAGGTATATAGCCGACGCTGTTACGGTTCTCGCAAGCATAGACCCCGTTGTGGGAGAAACGGACAGATGAAGGTTTTAATGATAGATAACTACGACAGCTTCACCTATAACCTCGTTCAGTATCTCGGTTCCCTCGGTGCGGAGGTGATTGTAAGGAGGAACGACGAGATAAAGCTTGAAGAGGTAAAACAGATAGACCCAGACGCAATAGTTATATCACCTGGACCCTGCACCCCAAAGGAGGCGGGAATATCTGTTCCCCTCATAAGGGAATATTACAGGGATTACCCCATTCTCGGTGTATGTCTCGGACACCAATCCATCGGTTATGCCTTCGGGGGAAAAATAGTAAATGCGAAAAGGCTTATGCACGGGAAAAGCTCAAAGATTTTCCACACGGGGGAAGGAGTCTTCAGAGGCATACCTTCACCCTTTGAAGCGATAAGGTATCACTCTCTCGTAATAGAAAAGGAAAGCTTGCCCGAAGTTCTGAAGATAACAGCGGAGTCAGACGATAAAGAGATTATGGGCATACAGCACGTAGATTATCCCGTCTTCGGCGTTCAGTTTCACCCCGAGTCGGTTCTTTCCCAATACGGAATGGATATACTGAAGAACTTCCTTGAGATAGCGGAGGGAGTAAAATCAAAGTAGACGAAAAAACCCTTGAAAGGCTCAAGAAAATTCAGATAGAGTGTGCAAAAAAGGTAATAGCGAGGGACGATTTTGAGAAGATAGAAACCATAGGTGGAATGGACTTAACCTTTGAGAATATTAAGGAAAACCCCACCCGTGCATGGGCTTCTCTCGTGGTGATAGACCTGAAAACCTTAAAGCCCGTTTACGAACACGTTGTTGAGGATATCGTTGATTTTCCGTATATACCCACATTTCTTGCCTTCAGGGAGCTTCCTTTACTTCTCAAGCTATACGAAACCGCAAAAGTAAAGCCCGACGCTTACTTCATAGACGGACAGGGAATAGCCCATCCGAGGGGATGCGGGATAGCCTCCCACTTCGGCGTTGAGACGGGAGAGGTAAGCGTTGGTGTTGCAAAATCAAAGCTCTTCGGATACGGAAAAGAACCCCCTCCGAAAAGGGGAAGCTATACATACCTCAGGTATAAATCAAAGATTATAGGAGCTATCGTGAGAACGAAGGACAACACCGCCCCCGTTTACGTATCAGTGGGACACCGCATAAGCCTTAAAACCGCTATAGAGCTTGTTTTAAAAACCTCAATATACCGCATACCTGAACCCACAAGGCTCGCCCACAACCTCCTCCAGGTGGTAAGAAGAAAAAACCTAAGAGTCTGAAAGTTCCTTAAAAAGCTCGTAAAAGAATTTTGTGAACTTCTCAAGCTCCTCAACGGATATGCTTTCCCTGTCGGTATGGCTGTCAAGAAGGCTTCCGTATCCGAAAACCACGCAGTGATAGCCCGCCTTGTGGTAATTGCTCGCATCGGTCCAGGAGGGCATAACCCCTTCCTTTGCTTCCCCCTCAACCTTTTCAAGAACCCTCTTCAGGATGGGAAGAAGCCCGTCCGTATTAAAAACCTGGAAAGCCTCCGTATCCTCAACCTTCACGCTTAAATCACATTCCGTATTCAGTCTTTCCTTAACCTTCTCAATCTTCCCAATTAGCTCTTCAGGGCTTTCCCCTTCAAAAACTTTAAACTCAAGGAGAGCTTCGCACTCCTTCGGAACGGTGTAAACCCTTGAACCGCTCCTTATCATTATTACGTTAACTTCCCTTCCGAGTTCCTTCTCAAGCTCCTTCAGGAAGTTTATAAAAACCTTTGTGGGATTTTCCACTTTCTCAAACTCTGCTCCGTGAGCGGACCTGCACATCACCTTTACCGAGAACTCAACCGCTCCCATCTGCTTTGTGCAAAGAAGTCCGTATGTGGGCTCAAGAACGAGACACCTCTTTTTACCCTCAAGAAACTCGGGGAGCTTTTCCGAACCAAGGGCTGTGTTTTGCTCCTCGTCCACAACAAAGGCAAGGGATACGGGAATATCCCTATCGGGGAAATCCCTCTTGAACCACTCAACCGCGGTTATTAAACTCGCAACAGCTCCCTTAACGTCGCTCGCTCCCCTCCCGTAAATCCTCCCGTTTCTCTCTTCGGGCTTGTAAGCCTTCTTAAAACCCGCGGGGGGAACCGTATCAACGTGAACGGATATGAGAAAGTCAGAACCATTATCGTAAATGAGGTTATACCTGTTTTCTTCAACAAACTGCTTCTTTAACTCAAGCCCAACGGAGTTTAACCTTCTCTCAATATACTCAAGAACCTCCCTTTCCTTTCCCGATACGCTCGGAATGGCTATTAACTCCTTCAGTGTTTCCTTTACCCTTTCCCTTACCATAGGATTTATAATTTAGCCCCACCGCCCTAAAGAGCTGGGCAAGTTCCCCTTTGTTTAGCTCCCTCCACTTTCCCGGAGATAGCTTACCGAGCTTTATAGGACCTATTGCTATCCTTTTTAATCTCTTTACCTTATGTCCGAATTTTGCGAGAAACCTCTTTACGAGGTGCTTCCTCCCCTCGTGAAAAACTATCTCAAGGAGTGTATTCCTACCCTCATACCTCACTATTCTCACGCTGTCTGGCTTCGCAAAGCCGTCCTCAAGCTCGGTCCCTCTCATCATCTCCCTTAACGTCTTCTGGGATACCCTTCCCTCAACGAGGGCAAAGTAAACCTTAGGAAGTTTATACCTCGGATGTAAAATCCTGTTTGCGAGCTCCCCGTCATTTGTGAGAATTAATAAACCTTCGGTATTGTAATCAAGCCTCCCCACGGGAAAAACCCTTTCGGGAATATCCTTAATGAGCTCCTCTATCGTTTTTCTTCCGTCCCTTGACTTTCCAAGCTGAGTCAAATAACAGCAGGGCTTGTTAAGGATTATGTATCTCTTCCTTTGGGGCTTTACGGGCTTTCCGTCAACCTCTACTATATCAACCTCGGGATTTACCTTCGTCCCCAGACTTCTCACAACCTCTCCGTTTACCTTTACCCTACCCTCAAGAATCAGCCTTTCCGCCTTTCTCCTTGACGCTATTCCTGCTTCGGAAAGAAACTTATTTATCCTAACCTCCATATCTCAAATAAAGATATACCTCAAGCCTATACCAAAGAGTATAACCCCGAGGATTATTCTCAGCCTTTTTTCACCGAGAATGTGAGAGATATGGGGACCCATAAAGGAGCCTATAACAACACCGAGTGCTTCGTAAAACACGAAATACCACTTAACAGACACACCCAGGTTAATGTAATTAAGAATGCTCACAAGAGACGTTATAAGAATTGAGAAGGCACTCGTTCCTGGAACAAGGTACATGGGCACTTTAAGAACGGAAACCATAAAGGGAACGAGCAAGAAACCCCCTCCAACGCCGAGTGCGGAGGAAATAACCGCAACGACGAAACCCGCAATTAAGGGATAAAGGGGATTAAAGGAGTGCTCCTCACCTAAGAATTTATAAACAACCTTTTTAAGAGAACGGGATTCTATCTTTACCTTTCTCTCCCCCTCTCCTCTTATTCCCGTATCAATCTTCTTTATCCTCTCCTTTTCCTTATGAAAGACGTCGTAAAAAATCTTTAGGGCTACGACAAGCGTAAGTATTCCGAATATAAACTTGTAATCCCTGAGATTTGTAAGGTATTTATAGGAAAGCGTTGAGCCCGCAAGTGCACCCAGTATGCTTCCTATCCCCAGAAGTCCGCCCAGAATAAAGATAACCCTTCCCTGTCTCCAGTAATTGGGAACGGAGATAAAGGTTGAGAGAAGAATGAGAACCTGATTCATCACTTTAACGGTGTTTGCGGATGCTATCCCGAAGAGGGATATATGCCCGAAACCCGCAAGTATGCCTCCCGCAGCCCCGACCGTTGAGAAAACAGCACCTATAACTATCCCCCAGATAAAGAGAAGAACCTCCATCTACCTCCTCCTCACGAAGGGATAACTTCTTAAAAAGGCCTTTAATCTCTTTCCCCTGACATCAATTTCAACCTCATTCCCTTCCTTTCTCTCTCCGACATCAACAAAGCAGAGGGCTATTCCCTTATTCAGCGTCGGGGAAAAGGTCCCGCTTGATACGATACCTATTTCTCTATCTCCCTTGAAAATTTTATAGCCCTTTCTCGGAATACCTCTCTCAAGCATCTCAAGGCCGAAAAGCTTCCGCTTTACTTCCTTTTTCAGAATTGCCTCCTTTCCTATAAAGTCCTTTGAAAAATTAACGAACCTATCAAGGTTAGCCTCAATAGGAGTTATATCCTCAGAAAGCTCATTCCCGTAAAGGGGAAATCCCGCCTCTATCCTCAAAACATCCCTTGCCCCAAGACCGCAGGGCTTTACCTCCTTTACAAGTTTCTCAAAAAGCTCCACTCCATCCTTCGGATTTATATATATTTCAAACCCGTCCTCACCCGTGTATCCCGTTCTGGAGATTATCGTATCTCCGAACATCTTAAAGCGATAATACTTTATATCCTTTACATCAAAAAACTCATTTAAAATTTCCTCGCTCCTTGGTCCCTGAAGTGCAATCTGAACGTATTTATCAGAAACATCTGTAACGTTTACGAAATTCTTAAGCCATTCGTAAACCTTTTTACGATTTACAGCGTTCACGCATATGAAAAAGCTTTCTTCATCAATCATATAAACCGTTATATCGTCCTTAACACCTCCCCTTTCATTTGTAAGCAGGTTATACTGAACCCTCCCGGGAGTGAGCTTATTAAGGTTATTGGTCGTTAGATACTGGAGTTTATCCTTAACCCCCTTTCCTTCAACTAAAAGCCTTCCCATATGGGATATATCAAAAACACCCGCACTCTCCCTTACCGCTTTCACCTCGTTTATTATCGTGTCGTAATTGAGGGGCTTCTTCCAGCCCGCAAACTCCGTAAACTTTGCCCCGAGCTTTTTATGAGTTTCAAAAAGAGGCGTTTCCATGGGAGTATTATACCCCTTGACAAAAGGAGTGGAGGTGAATAGAATGGAGAAATACACACGTGAGATGTGAGGAAGGACTTGACAAAGGCGAAGGGAAGGATATAATAAGAATAATGTGGACGCTCGGGGCTATGAGGCCCCGCCGGCTTCTTGGCAACTGAATAAAGGGTGAGCCTCCCCTCAAGGCTCAGTGGGGTCCAGCATCAGGTGGTCCCGACTGACCAAGTGGTTCCCCAATAGATTGCTTGCGCCTATTTCCCTGAAGAGTTTGATCCTGGCTCAGCGCGAACGCTGGCGGCGTGCCTAACACATGCAAGTCGTGCGCAGGCTCGCTCCCTCTGGGAGCGGGTGCTGAGCGGCAAACGGGTGAGTAACACGTGGGTAACCTACCCCCAGGAGGGGGATAACCCCGGGAAACCGGGGCTAATACCCCATAAAGCCGCCCGCCACTAAGGCGAGGCGGCCAAAGGGGGCCTCTGGGCTCTGCCCAAGCTCCCGCCTGGGGATGGGCCCGCGGCCCATCAGGTAGTTGGTGGGGTAACGGCCCACCAAGCCTATGACGGGTAGCCGGCCTGAGAGGGTGGCCGGCCACAGCGGGACTGAGACACGGCCCGCACCCCTACGGGGGGCAGCAGTGGGGAATCGTGGGCAATGGGCGAAAGCCTGACCCCGCGACGCCGCGTGGGGGAAGAAGCCCTGCGGGGTGTAAACCCCTGTCGGGGGGGACGAAGGGACTGTGGGTTAATAGCCCACAGTCTTGACGGTACCCCCAGAGGAAGGGACGGCTAACTACGTGCCAGCAGCCGCGGTAATACGTAGGTCCCGAGCGTTGCGCGAAGTCACTGGGCGTAAAGCGTCCGCAGCCGGTCGGGTAAGCGGGATGTCAAAGCCCACGGCTCAACCGTGGAATGGCATCCCGAACTGCCCGACTTGAGGCACGCCCGGGCAGGCGGAATTCCCGGGGTAGCGGTGAAATGCGTAGATCTCGGGAGGAACACCGAAGGGGAAGCCAGCCTGCTGGGGCTGTCCTGACGGTCAGGGACGAAAGCCGGGGGAGCGAACCGGATTAGATACCCGGGTAGTCCCGGCCGTAAACCATGGGCGCTAGGGCTTGTCCCTTTGGGGCAGGCTCGCAGCTAACGCGTTAAGCGCCCCGCCTGGGGAGTACGGGCGCAAGCCTGAAACTCAAAGGAATTGGCGGGGGCCCGCACAACCGGTGGAGCGTCTGGTTCAATTCGATGCTAACCGAAGAACCTTACCCGGGCTTGACATGCCGGGGAGACTCCGCGAAAGCGGAGTTGTGGAAGTCTCTGACTTCCCCCCGGCACAGGTGGTGCATGGCCGTCGTCAGCTCGTGTCGTGAGATGTTGGGTTAAGTCCCGCAACGAGCGCAACCCCTGCCCCTAGTTGCTACCCCGAGAGGGGAGCACTCTAGGGGGACCGCCGGCGATAAGCCGGAGGAAGGGGGGGATGACGTCAGGTCAGTATGCCCTTTATGCCCGGGGCCACACAGGCGCTACAGTGGCCGGGACAATGGGAAGCGACCCCGCAAGGGGGAGCTAATCCCAGAAACCCGGTCATGGTGCGGATTGGGGGCTGAAACTCGCCCCCATGAAGCCGGAATCGGTAGTAACGGGGTATCAGCGATGTCCCCGTGAATACGTTCTCGGGCCTTGCACACACCGCCCGTCACGCCACGGAAGTCGGTCCGGCCGGAAGTCCCCGAGCTAACCGGCCCTTTTTGGGCCGGGGGCAGGGGCCGATGGCCGGGCCGGCGACTGGGGCGAAGTCGTAACAAGGTAGCCGTAGGGGAACCTGCGGCTGGATCACCTCCTTTAAACGGAGAAAAAGCTCCTCCCCAAAAAGGGGGGGAGCCAAAAACTGTATAGTGCATAAAAAGAGGGGAGGCTCACCCTTTATTTAGTTGCTCTCTTGCAAAGCAGGGCCTCTAGCTCAGCTGGTTAGAGCGTGCCCCTGATAAGGGCAAGGTCCCAGGTTCGAGTCCTGGGAGGCCCATATTAGGGGCACAGCAAGGGGGTGTAGCTCAGCTGGGAGAGCGCCTGCTTTGCAAGCAGGAGGTCGTGGGTTCGAGTCCCACCACCTCCACAAAAGGCTTCTTGTCAACAGAATAAAGCCCGTACCTCCACCTGCCGGTGTGCAAGTTAGTAAGGGCCCGGGGTGGATGCCTCGGCTCCCGGAGCCGACGAAGGGCGTGCAAAGCTGCGAAAAGCCGGGCGGAGGCGCAAGAGCCTGTGAGGCCCGGATGCCCGAATGGGGAAACCCGGCAGGCGACAAGCCTGCCATCCCGCCTTTTGGCGGGAGGGGAACCGGCCGAAGCAAAACCTTTTAGTAGGCCGAGGAAAGGAAATCAACCGAGACGCCCCGAGTAGCGGCGAGCGAAAGGGGCAGAGCCTAAACCCTGTGGGTGCCATGGCGGCGGCCTTAGCCCACAGGGGGTAGCGGGACGTGCCTGGAGGGGTCCGCCGGCCCCTCGGGGAGTTACAAAACCCCACCCTAGCCGAAGTCCCCTGGAATGGGGCGCCACAGAGGGTGAAAGCCCCGTAGGCGAAAGGGTAGGGGTCTCCCTGAGGCACGATCCCGAGTACCGCGGCCCACGTGAAAGGTCGCGGGAATCAGGGGGGACCACCCTCCAAGGCTAAGTACTCCCGGGAGACCGATAGCGCATAGTACCGTGAGGGAAAGGTGAAAAGAACCCCTGGCGGGGAGTGAAATAGAACCTGAAACCCCGGGTCCACAAGCCAGTGGAAGGGGGTGGCTCTGCCATCCCCGACTGCGTGCCTTTTGCAGAATGAGCCGGGGAGTTGTCCTCAGGGGCGAGGCTAAGCCGACAGGCGAAGCCGTAGCGAAAGCGAGTCCGAATAGGGCGCAAAGTCCCTGGGGGCAGACGCGAAGCCGGGCGATCTACCCTTGCCCTGGGTGAAGGCCGGGTAACACCGGCTGGAGGCCCTAAGGGGTCGGTGCTGCAAAACCGTCCCGTGAGGTGAGGGTAGCGGTGAAAAGCCAATCGCGCCCGGGGATAGCTCGTTCTCCCCGAAATGCATCGAAGTGCAGCGTCGCCCGCTCCTTCCCGGAGGTAGAGCACTGCTAGGGCTAGGGCCCCGAAAGGGGTACCGAACCCTGGCAAACTCCGAATGCCGGGAAAGGGAGGGCGGCAGTGAGTCCTCGGGGGATAAGCTCCGAGGACAAGAGGGAAACAACCCAGACCGCCGGCTAAGGCCCCAAAGTCCGGGCTAAGTGGTAAAGGAGGTCCCCGCCCTAAGACAGCCGGGAGGTTGGCTTAGAGGCAGCCATCCTTTAAACAGTGCGTAACAGCTGACCGGTCGAGGGCGGGGGCGCCGAAAATTTAGCGGGGCTCAAGCCCGGCGCCGAAGCCGCGGGTCACACGAGCCTCCGGGCTCGTGTGGCGGTAGGGGAGCGTTCCCAGCGCGCTGAAGCCCAAGCCGCGAGGCGGGGTGGAGCGCTGGGAAGTGAGAATCCCGGCATGAGTAGGAGCGAAGGCCGGTGAGAAGCCGGCCCGCCGGAAGCCCAAGGGTTCGGCGGCAATGGAAATCAGCCGCCGGTTAGCCGGGACCCTAAGGCGAGGCCGAAGAGGCGTAGCCGATGGGAAGGGGGTCAACATTCCCCCGCCAGCTCGGTGGAGCCGGTGTCGTGACGCAGGAGGCTAGGCCGGGCCCGCTATGGAATGCGGGTGTAAGGTAGTAGGGGGACGGAACAGGCAAATCCGTTCCGTCAAACCCCGAGAGCCGATGCCGTAAGCCGGCCGACGCCACACTGCCAAGAAACAACGGCGCCGGCTGAGAGGCCGAGCTGCCCGTACCGGAAACCGACACAGGTGGGCTGGGTTAGGAGCCTAAGGCGTCGGGGGAACTCCCCTCAAGGAACTCGGCAAGTTGGCCCCGTACCTTCGGAAGAAGGGGTGCCCGCGTTAGGTGTAGGCCCGAGCGGCCGAAGCCGAGGCGGGTCGCAGTGACAGGGCGGTGCCGACTGTTTACCAAAAACACAGGACTACGCAAACCCGAAAGGGGATGTATGTGGTCTGAAGCCTGGCCAGTGCCCGAAGGTGAAGGCCCCCGGTGATGAGCTGGGGGCTGAAGCCCGGGTAAACGCCGGCCGTAACTATGACGGTCCTAAGGTAGCGAAATTCCTTGCCGGGTAAGTTCCGGCCTGCATGAATGGCCCAACGAGTGCCGCACTGTCTCGAGGGGAGTCCCGCCGAAATTGTAATGCCGGTCAAGATGCCGGCTACCCGCGGCAGGACGGAAAGACCCCGTGAAGCTTCACTGCAGCCTGGCATTGGGCTCTGGCCTGTCCTGCGCAGGATAGGTGGGAGCCTGGGAAGCCCCCGCTCCGGCGGGGGTGGAGGCGCCGGTGAGATACCACCCTGGACAGGCTGGAGTCCTAACCCAGCGGGGTGAAGCCCCCGCGGGGACAGTGCTAGGTGGGCAGTTTAGCTGGGGCGGCTGCCTCCTAAAAGGTAACGGAGGCGCCCAAAGGTCCCCTCAGGCGGGTCGGAAATCCGCCGAAGAGTGCAAGGGCAGAAGGGGGCCTGACTGTGAGGCCGACAGGCCGAGCAGCCGCGAAAGCGGGGCCTAGTGACCCACCCGCTCCACGTGGGAGGGCGGGTGATCAGCGGATAAAAGCTACTCCGGGGATAACAGGCTAATCGCCCCCGAGAGCCCACATCGACGGGGCGGTTTGGTACCTCGATGTCGGCTCCCCCCATCCTGGGGCTGAAGCAGGTCCCAAGGGTTGGGCTGTTCGCCCATTAAAGGGGGACGCGAGCTGGGTTCAGAACGTCGCGAGACAGTTCGGTCCCTATCCGCCGCGGGCGCAGGAGCCTTGAGGGGGTCCGTCCCTAGTACGAGAGGACCGGGACGGGGCAGGCTCTGGTGTACCGGTTGTCCCTGGACTGGGGCAGCGCCGGGTAGCCACCCTGCTACGGGATAAGCGCTGAAAGCATCTAAGCGCGAAGCCCACCCCAAGATAAGGGCTCCCTGAAGGGCCCTCCGAGACTAGGAGGTAGATAGGCCGCAGGTGGAAGCCCCGCAAGGGGTGAAGCCGAGCGGTACTAATCGCCCGTTCGACTTGCACGCCGGTGGGTGGAGGTATGGGCTTTATTCTGTTGACGATTGCCCCTGGTGCCCATAGCGGGGGGGAAACACCCGGTCCCATTCCGAACCCGGCAGTTAAGCCCCCCAGCGCCGATGATACTGTGCCGGCAGCGGCACGGGAAAGTAGGTCGGTGCCAGGGG